>DASQEB010000273.1:0-5379 GCA_035633875.1 Thermoanaerobaculia bacterium | reverse complement strand
CAGCGCGGAGCTCCTTCCGTCCTTGGCCGACCACTGCGAGATCGAGCTGATCGTCGAGGAGGGCTTCCGGCCGGAGGGGGAGCTTGCCGGACGCTTTCCGGTCCATGGACACCGGGCGCTTCCAGGGCTCCTCGAGAAGGGGCGGTTCGACGCCGTTCTCTATCAGCTCGGCAACAACCGGGATTACCACACCTCCATCTACAGGGCGCTGCTGGAGCACCCCGGGGTGGTGGTGCTCCATGAATTCGTGCTCCACCATCTCGTGCGCGATCTCACGCTCTTCTCCGGCGACCCGCAAGGGTACGTCCGGGAGATGGCCTACGCCTACGGCCGGACCGGGGAGTCCATGGCCCGACGGTGCCTGGAGACGGGCGTTCCCCTCGACCCGTGGAGCTACCCGCTCTTCGAGCGGACCGTAGACGCGAGTCTCGGGATCGTCGTCCACAACCGGTTCACCCGGGAACGGGTCCTCGCCTCCCGGCCGTTGGCGCGGATCGCGACCATCCCCCACCACCTGAGTCTGGGGGACGTGCCGGACGTCTCGGTCGAAGAGGCGCGGGCGGTCCTGGGGATCGCGCCGGGGACGCTCGCCGTGGCCACCTTCGGGTTTCTCACCGCCTCCAAGCGTCCCGAGGTGCTGCTCCGGGCGTTCGCCCGGCTACGCCGGGAGGTCCCGCACGCTCGCCTGCTGATCGTTGGGGAGGTGTCCCCCCACTACGACTTCGCCCGGGTCTTCACCCACGATCTCCAGGAGGGAGTCACCGTCACCGGCCGCTTGGACCTGGATCGCTTCCTTCTCTATATGGGGGCGGTGGACGTGGCGGTGAACCTCCGCCATCCCACCGCGGGGGAGACCTCGGGGACCGTCATCCGCCTCCTCGGGATGGGCAAACCTCTGATCGTCAACAACACCGGGGCCTTCGCCGAGATCCCGGACGATGCCTGCGCCAAGGTGGACCTGGACGAGGCCGAAGAGGAGCTGCTCTTCTCCTACCTGCGCCTCCTCGCCTCCGACGAGGCCCTCCGCCGGCGGATGGGGGAAAACGCCCGTCGTCACATGGAGGTCCATCACTCCCTCGCCGGCTCCGCCCACTCCTACGCGGACTTTCTCCGGGAGACGGTGGAGGCGAGAGCCCGTCCCTTCCGGGCCGTTCCGCCCCTCGTTCCCTATCCGGAGGAAGATGTCCTGAGCGATCTCGTCCGCGAGGCGACCGCCGACATGGCCGATCTCGGTGTGGAGGAGGCGGACGACGGACTCCTCCGGGAGATCGCTGCCGCG
The DNA here is from genome assembly GCA_035633875.1 of Thermoanaerobaculia bacterium. GTDB lineage: Bacteria > Acidobacteriota > Thermoanaerobaculia > Multivoradales > UBA5704 > DATARR01. The sequence goes on along the minus strand of DASQEB010000273.1, from coordinate 4,100 downwards.
ATCGTGGATCTGGATTTGGATTCTTCAGCGTGAGCCCCTGGGACCTGCTGGAGGACTGGGACGGCGAGGCGGTCGTCGTCCGCCGCGACCGGCCGTCCGGCGCGTGGATCTTCGTCGCCCTCCACTCGACGCGTCTCGGGCCGGCGGCGGGGGGGACGCGGATGCGGACCTATCCCGATCCCGGCGCGGCGCTCCAGGACGCCCTCCGGCTTGCCGAGGCCATGACCTTGAAATACGCCGTCGCGGGTTTTCCCCGAGGAGGCGGCAAGGCGGTGATCGCGGTCCCGCCGGATCTGGACCCCGAGGCGCGGACCGCTCTGCTGCAGCGATATGGCCTGCTGCTCCGGCAGCTCGGCGGCCTGTTCCTGACGGGACCGGACGTGGGGACGTCGTCCGAGGACATGGACGTGATCGGCGAGACGGGGTCGCCCTACGTGTTCGCACGCACGCCCGCCCGGGGGGGCGCGGGCGGTTCGGGTCCGGCCACGGCCCTCGGGGTGTTTGCGGCTCTGGAGGCTACGGCCGAGCGGGTCTTTGGGGAGGCCTCGCTCCGGGGCCGCCATGTGCTCGTCCAGGGGACGGGGAGCGTGGGGGGGCCGCTGATCGAACGACTGCTCGCCGGGGGGGCACGCGTCTCCTTCAGCGACGTGGACCCGGGGGCCGTCCGGCGTTTCGGGATGAGCGCGGGCTGGAGTACGTCGCGCCTGAGGAGGTTTTCGAGACCCCCTGCGATCTTTTCTCTCCCTGTGCCCTGGGAGGGGTCTTGAACGAGACGACGATCCCCCGCCTGCGGTGCCGGGCCGTGGCGGGAGCCGCCAACAACCAGCTCGCGACTCCCGAGGATGCGGAGCGGCTGCGGGCTCGGGGGATTCTCTACGCGCCCGACTTCGTGGTCAGCCTCGGCGGGGCCATGGCCGTCACCGGGAGGGAGGCGATGGGATGGACGCCCGCCCAGGCGGAGAGAGAGGTGCTCCGGATTGGAGACACGCTCCGGAAGGTCTTCGACCGGGCGGAGGCGGACGGCCTCACGACGGAGGCCGCCGCCCGCCGGATCGCGAGGGAGACGCTGGCGGCCGTCATTCCTCCTTCTTCATCGCCGCCATCGCGCGGTTGACGTATTCGAAGATCTGCGAATCGAGGCCCATCCGGCTCCGGGCCCCGGGCTCCTCCCGGTAGAGGGTGGCCACGGACCTTTCGATCTCCGGATTGCCGCCGGTGAACTCCTCGACGAGCGCTTTCCAGCGCCGGGCGAGTCCCTGAACGGTCTCGCTCGCCGGGTCGGTGCCCTTGTCCATCTCGGAGCGGACCTCGGCAATGAGCCGGGGCCACTCGGCCTCGACCTCGCGGATCCGCTCGGGGCCGAGGGTACGGCCCCGCTCCTCGATCTGCCGCAACTGCTCTGGCGTGTAGTACTTCTCGAACATGGTGATCGCCTCCATGGTTTGCAGGAAGTCCTCGGCGGAGACCGTCTCCGTCGAGCGCAAGCGGGTGGCGACCGCCTCCAGGCGACTCCGGAGCCTCTGCTGCTCTTCGATCCGCTCTCCGAGACGCGTGATGTGAAGCTCGAGGACACGCGCAAGGGAGAATTCGGGACGGTTCAGGCACTCCCGGATCTCCTCCAGCGAGAAGCCCGACTGCCGGAGGGAGAGGACCTGGAGCAGACGGGCGAGGTCCTCGGCACCGTACAGGCGGTGTCCCGACGGCGTCCGGTGCGACGGCGAGAGCAGACCGATCTCGTCGTAGTGGTGCAGCGTCCGGACCGTCAGCCCCGTCTGCCGGGCGAGCTCCCCGACCTTGAAGAACCTCATCGCTGGCTCCTTTCCGCCTTTGGTGGCGGTCACGGAGCCTACCGTACAACCTCACGCAACGTGAGGATCAAGGGGTTTTTCAGGTGGAATTGCGGAGGACCCGCCAGATCTCGTTCTCGGCGTCCTGGTAGACGAGGCGGAAGTGGCCGGGATGCCGGGCGATCCATCTCTGCTCCGGCCGGTCCCAGGGGGAGCGGACGACGATCACGTACTCGATGCCCAGGCGGTCGAGGTTTTCGCGCCAGAGCCGATACCGTCCCTTCCGGAAGGGAAATTCCCGCGTCCCTCCCCAGTGGTAGTACTGCGCTGCGAGGTTCCGGTTCCTGGGGACGATCGTGACGTCGTTCTGGAGATGGCTCCCGAAGTAAAGATAGGGCTGGTTCCAGCCGACGTAGGCGGCCCGCGTCCCCTCCCGTCCCGCGATCCGGTCGAGGAAGAGGGGAGCCGGCCGGTCCCGGAGCTTGACCTCCTGGTATCTCCCGATGGCGGCACCCAGAGGGAAGGCGGCGAGGACGAGGAGAGCGGCTCCGATCCAGGCGAGACGTTCGACGGGAACCCGTGGGACCTCGATCCGCTGGGACAGCCAGGTCACGGCGACGAGGACTGCGATGCCGAGAAGGGACTGCCCGTCGGAGAGGCCGAGCTCCCTGAGCGCCTGCCAGGCGATCCCCAGGAGGATCAGGCTCCGCAGAACGGGGCCGATCCGGGGGCCCGCCCTCTCGCTGAGCCAGGCGAAGGCTGCGGCGGCGAGGGCGATCCCGGCGAAGAAGTAGCGGTTCTCCCGGTGGTCGTGCATCAGGAGGAGGAACTGGAAGAAGAGAACGATGGGCAGGGCCAGGACGGCGGCCGTTTCGATCCTCTTCTCCACTGGGACCCTGCGCCAGAACAGGGCTGCTACGGGCGCGAGGAGGGCGGCGGGGAGAAGGGTGAAGGGGAAGAAGGGGCCGAAGAGGTCGGGCCGGGCCGTGAGGAAGCGCGGCACGTCGAAGTCGATCTCGGAGTCCAGGGTCACCCCCTGCCAGCCGGGAAGGATCTCATGGCCGAACAGGCGGACGGGTGCGGGGAACAGGGGGTTGCCCGCGGTGACGGCGTTCCGCAGATAGGTGTAGCCCCCGGCAGCGGCCATGGCCACGACCAGCAGGAGGGCCGGGCCGGTCAGCGAGCGAAGAGGAGGGAGAGACCGTCCCCGAGCCAGGAAGACGATCAGCAGGACACCGAGGATCGTGGCGGCGTTGAGCACGCCGATGTACTTGGTGCCGAGGAGAAGCCCGAGGGCGATGCCGGCGTAGGCCGCGGTCCCCGGGCGCGGGCTCCGGACGGTCTCCAGGGCCCCGTCCAGGGCCGCCAGGGTGAAGAAGGCGGTGGCGTGGTCGTTGCCGGCGGCCAGGGCCAGGAAGGGGGAGGCCCGCCGGACCGAGGCATAGAGGAGAGCTGCGAAGGCCGAGGTCCCGAGGGAGAGGCCCAGCCGGCGGGCCAGGGCGGCCACGGCGAGGAGAGAGGCCAGGGCGAAGGGCAGCTCCACCCAGCGGGCGGCCACGTCGCTGTCCCCGAACGGCGCGAGGACGGTCCAGGCGGTGACCTCGGACAGGACGGGATAGAAGGTCGTGGCCGAATCCCCCATGGAGAACTTGACCATCCGGAGATCGCCGTGCCGGTGCCAGGTGGCCACCGCCGTCAGGTGGTAATAGAGGTCGTCGTAGTTGCGGAGCCCGGGGCGGTCGAAAAAGTCCGCGGCCATCCGGTCGGCCAGGAGGAGGGCCAGGGAGGCTGCCGCGGCGATCAACAGGGCCGTCTCGATGGGATTCCTCTCTCTCTCCTCCTTCAGGAGAGGGACCGGGGCGGAGGGGGGAACAGGGACCAGCCGGCTCAGCAGGAAGAGGACGGCCGCGAGGAGGAGAAACCACCGCGGGCGGAGGAGACCGAAATGGCCGAGCCACGTCGCCGGCACGACCGCGAGCCCCACCGCCAGGGAGAAGGCGGCGACGGCCCGGGAGAGCCGGCCGGCGTCAGGGAGCAGGCGAAGCGCGAGCCTGCGGCCTGCCGATCCGAACGCCGCTAGCAGCGCCCCGAAGACGAGGACCTGGAAGGCCCGGGGCTGGGAGGGGAGGATCGCTCCGGCGCCGAGGACCCCCGCGAGAAGCGCGGTGGAGATCGAGCGGGGCGTCCTCATGCGCCGAAGAGTGTATCCTTCCCCGTCGACTCCGCTCCGAAACAGAGCGCTCTCTTCTTCCCCGGCCGCTCTCGTGGTAGCTTCCCGGCGCCACGGAATCCCGAGATGCGGACCCCGACCTC
>DASQEB010000272.1:0-10291 GCA_035633875.1 Thermoanaerobaculia bacterium | reverse complement strand
AAGAGCCGGGAGCTCGCCCTGCGCAAGGAGAGGAGCGAGGCTCCGGCCTTATATGTCGAGCTGATGGAGCACCCGTCGGGGCAGCGCGAGTTCCTCCTCCGGAACGTTCCGCGCTTCCACAGGTGGGGGGTGCTCGAGCTGCTCGTTCAGCGGAGCTGGGAGATGGCCATCAGCTCCCCTGCGTATTCCGAGGAGCTCGCGCGGCTCGCGGTCCTGGTCTCCGAATGCCTGCGCCCCGAGGCCTACAGGCTGGAGCTCGTGGAAGACCTTCGAGCCCGGGCCTGGGCCTATATCGGCAACGCGCAGCGCGTGCGGTCCGATCTCCAGGGGGCGGAGCAGTCGTTCGAGGTGGCCTACTACCATCTCCAGAAGGGACCCCGGGAGCTCCTGGAGCGGGCGATCTTCCTCGATCTCAAGGCCTCTCTTCGGAGGGCGCAGCGCCGCTTCGACGATGCATTGAGGCTCCTGCGGCGGGCCATCTCGATCTTCCTTCAGGAAGGGGATCTGCATCGGGCGGGCCGGTCCCTGGTGAAGCTGTCCACCATCTACAACTACGCTGGAAAGAGCGAGGAATGCGTCTCCGTCCTCTACAAGGCGCTCGAGCTGATCGATCCGGAGCAGGAGCCTCGTCTTCTCTTGAACGCCTGGCACAACCTGAGCTTCGTGCTCGCCGAGTTGGGCCGGTTCCTGGAAGCCCAATCTATCTATCGCAAGGCACGCACGCTCTACCGCGACTTCCCGGACGCCTGGACCCAGAACCGGCGCAAGTGGTTGAAGGGCAAGATCCTCCAGGGGCTCGGGCAGAGCGCCCAGGCGGAGACGCTGCTCCTCGCGGCCCGGGACGGCTTCGTCGGCGAGGGGAATCCCTACGACACCGCTCTGGTCTCGCTCGAGCTGGCGGTCCTCTACGCGGGCCAGGGACGCACCTCCGAGCTGAAGCGTCTGGCCCATGAGATGGTGCCGATCTTCACTTCCCGCCACATTCATCGGGAGGCCTTGGCTGCCCTGGTCTTCCTCAGGCAGGCGGTCGAGGCCGAGCAGGCGAGCCTGGAGCTGGTGGATCGGGTGGTCACCTTCTTCAAGCGTTCGCAGATCGACCAGAGGCTGCGCTTCGACGAGCGAGAGGGCTAGCCTCGACCGGCGATCTCCCGGGGAAAGCCGTGCTCCAGCCGGAGCCTCCGGAAGAGGGCGAGAAATCGCTCCCGCTCTGCCCGACCGAGGGCGGGAGTGTCCACCTCAATGTCGCGGGCGCCCGCCTCGGATGCCGCTGCGAACGACCGCCGGAGCACCTCCTCGCCCCCGTCGAGGCCGACCGGGTCGCAGAGGACGGTCGTGGCGATCCCCTCGGCCGCCAGGGCCCGGACGGCCTGGAGCTGGAGCTCCGGGTCGGCGGCCGGGACCATCACACGCACGGCGACCGCATGCCGCTTGTCGAGCTCCACGAGCAGCTCGAGGTCGCGCAGAACGCGGGGGGACCGGGTCGTAACGGTGATCTCCAGCCCCTCCTGCCGCACGAGATCGCTCAGCAGGGAGCGGGCGGCGCCGAACCGGTCGTCGACCGGATCGTAGGGCTCTGCCGGAGTGCCGATCACCAGGGGTTGTCTGCGGAGCGCGGCCTTGCGGAGACGCCGCTCCAGGGCTGCGCCGGGAGAGGCCGTGAGCGTGGGGGAGAGGACGAGGAGGAGCGGGTAGGTGGCTTGCCGAAACATGTTGCGCTCTATTTACGCTAATTCTTCCGCCCCTGTCAAGAGGATCTCCACTACAATCCCCCGCCATGCCCGAGCTGCCCGAGGTCGAGGTCTTACGCCGGAGCCTGGAGCCCCACCTCCTGGGAGACCGGATCGAGCGGGTCGAGGTCCGCAATCCGGCGCTGCGGGAGCCGGTGGATGTGGCCCGGCTGCGGCGGATCGCCTCGGGGAGGGAGGTCGTGGCCCTGCGGCGGCGGTCGAAGTACCTCCTCATCGACCTCGAGAGGGGCGGGACCGTGGTGGTCCATCTCGGGATGAGCGGCCGGCTGACCCTGGTCCCGGGGGACACTCCCCGGGAGGATCATGAGCACGTGGCCTTCCACCTCCGCTCGGGCCGGAGGCTGCGGCTGCGCGATCCCCGCAGGTTCGGGGTGGTGTTCGCGGCGCGGACGGCGGACCTGCCGGGGGACCCCCACTTCTCCCATCTCGGGGATGAGCCGCTGGAGCCCGAGCTCACGGGCGGCGTGTTGGCCCGGGCGGCCGAGGGGCGGCGGGGGCCGGTGAAGCCTTTTCTGATGGACGCCCGGGTGGTGGTGGGGATCGGCAACATCTACGCCACCGAGGCCCTGTTCCGAGCGGGCATCCACCCGGGGCGTTCGGTAGGCCGGATCTCGGCCGCCCGCTGGGACCGGCTGGCCCGGGCCGTGGTGAAGGTCCTCCGCCAGGCGATCGCGGAGGGGGGGACGACTCTCAACGACTTCGCTGACGGCGAAGGGCGGAGCGGATATTTCCAGGTCGCCCTCTCCGCCTACGGCCGGGAGGGGGAGCCCTGCCCGGTCTGCGCAAGGCCGGTCCGGCGGATCGTCCAGGCCGGGCGGAGCACCTTTTACTGCCCCCGCTGCCAGAAGTGAGCCCGGCCCGGATACAATCCGCGGATCGCACCAACAGCCTGCAGCTCGGCTGAACCGGAGGCATCGTCATGATCGAAACGCAGCCGATGCTGGACCCGCTCGTCTCGGCCCTGAAGTCCAGGTCGTGCATCCTCGGGGTCGCCGGGGGGACCGGATCGGGGAAGACCACCGTCGCCCGGGCCATCGTCGAGGCCGTGGGGGCCGACCGGATCGCCGTGATCGAGCAGGACAACTACTACAAGGACGTCCAGTGGCGGAGCGAGTCCGAGCTCCTTCACCACAACTTCGACCACCCCGCGGCTCTCGACAACGACCTCCTGGTGTCCCATCTCATCGCCTTGAAGGGGGGGCACCCCATCGAGGTGCCGATCTACGATTTCGTGCGACACCGGCGCACCAGCCGCAGTCGGCGGGTCGAGCCCAAGCCGGTGGTGCTCCTGGAGGGCATCCTGATCTTCATCGAGCCGTCTTTGCGGGCTCTCCAGGACTTCAAGATCTATGTGGACACGGATGCCGACCTTCGCCTCATCCGCCGTCTGGGACGGGACATGGCGGAACGGGGCCGCACGGTGCAGGACGTCATCCGCCAGTATCTGGAGACCGTCCGGCCCATGCATCTGGAGTTTGTCGAGCCCTCGAAGCGCTATGCCGACATCATCATCCCCGAGGGCGGGGAAAACAAGGAGGCGCTGGAGATGGTGGTCGCCCACGTCCGGAACCTGATCGGGAGACAGTGAGGGAGATGCCGTCCTACCTGCTGCGGGTGCTCACCCGTTTCGAGGCCGCTCACCACCTCACCTCCTACAAGGGGGCGCCCGAGCCCGGTCATGGGCACTCCTGGCGGGTCGAGGCCGCCCTTCAGGCCCCGGCGCTGGACGCCGAAGGCATGGCCTGGGACTTCGTCGAGGTCCAGGGCGCTCTGCGGGACCTCGCGTCCCGGCTCGACCACCGGGACATCAACACCGTGCCTCCGTTCGACCGTGTCAGCCCGACGACCGAGCGGATCGCCGCCTGGTTCTTCGACGAGCTCTCCCGGAAGCTCCCCGGAGCTCCCCTGGTCGAGGTCACGGTCTGGGAGGGGCCGGACTGTTCGGCGACCTACCGGCCGTAGAGCCGGGAGGAGCCTTGACAGGCGACCGCCATCTGCATAGCGTCTCCCTCCACTCATGAAGAAAACTCTCCCGCTGCTCGCGATCGCAGTCCTCTCGCTTCTCGGCGCCGCCTGCGGTGGAGGCGAGGAGCCCGTCGCCCGGCTCCAGGTCGAGCCGAAGACGGTGCAGCTCGGATACCCGGAGGTGCAGACCGTCCGGTTCTCCTGGGCACCCGCCGCTCCCCTGGAGGACGGCACAGCGCCGACGGTCTTCGTCCATCTCCTGGACGACAGGGACACCGTCGTTCGCACCTTCGACCATCCCTTTCCCCAGCCATGGCGCGAGGGGGTGCCGGTCGAGTACGAGGTCAAGCTCTACCAGTCGGCCCTGGGGGATCCCCTTCCTCCCGGGAGCTACCGGTTGACCGTCGGCCTCTACAACCCGGAGGGGAAGCGGTGGGCTCTCGAGGGGCTGGGGGAGGATCTGGGCCGGCACGAGTACCTGGCCAGCCAGGTGCAGGTGCCTCCAAACCAGGGGCCGCGGTTCGCCTTCTCCAATAAGTGGCTGCCGAAAGAGCCGGGTGGAGACCGCCAGATCCTCGGACGGCGCTGGATGGCCGAGCGTAGCGCCATCCGCGTGCAGGGCATGTCCGATCCGGGCACCGTTTGGATGGTGGTCCGTATCCCCGAGGTGAGCGGCGGGGAGAAGCTGGTGCTCCAGGGAGATTCGAAGATCCCTTCTCTCCACATCGGTGGAAACTGCGGCACGGCCGAGACCAACATCTCCGGACCCGGCTACCACGAGCTCGAGCTGCCCTTGAACCCACCGCCGCGTCCCGACGGCTTCTGCCGGATCCTCCTGACCCCGAGCTTCCAGATCGTGCCTGCGGGAACGGGCCGGCCCCGGGCGGTGTCGCTCGAGAACCTCGCCTGGTCGTCTTCTCCCCGGGCGAAGGCGGCCAGCCGCGCTGCACGGCGCCAGCGGCAGCAGAAGGAGGCGACGGGGGAGCGGTAGGGCCAGCTCCTGATCGTCGCAGGGTTCGGATACAATCCGGCGCCTCGTGACGAAAAAAGACAAAGCTGCCCGGATCTCCGCCATCCTCGACGCGTTGTACCCATCGGTCGACATCCCTCTGGACCACGAGGATCCGTTCACGCTCCTGGTCGCCGTGGTCCTCTCGGCCCAGACCACGGACAAGCTGGTCAACGAGGTGACTCCGGCGCTCTTCGCGCGTGCCCCTACGCCCGGCGAGATGGCAGCCCTGGAGGTCGAGGAGATCCGTTCCCTCATCCGCCGGATCGGCCTCGCGGACACCAAGGCGAAGAACCTGAAGCGTCTCTCCGCGATCCTGGTGGACAAGCACGGCGGCGTGGTGCCGAGGACGCTGACCGATCTCGAGGAGCTGCCGGGCGTCGGCCACAAGACCGCCTCGGTGGTGCTCAACCAGGTGTTCGGGCTGCCGGCCTTTCCGGTGGACACCCACATCCACCGCCTGGCGGCGCGGTGGGGTCTGTCGAGCGGCAAGAGCGTGGACCGGACGGAGCGGGACCTGAAAAGGGTGTTTCCGGAGGAGCGCTGGGGCAAGGTCCATCTCCAGATCATCTACTTCGGACGAGAGCACTGCCCCGCCCTCTATCACGACCTCGACGCCTGCCCGATCTGCTCCTGGGCCGCTTCGAGGAAGAGAAAAGAGGAAGAGCGGCGAAGGAATCTGGAGCTCCGGCGCCGGAGCCCTCGGTAGGCCACCACTTTTGAGCGTTCCCGTTAAAGCCAGGTCCCGGAGGGTTTCCAGCCTCGGGCATTCTGATCTTTCCGGAGGCGGTATCATCGCCCCATGGATCGTTTCGCCCGCTTCTCCTGGTTCACGCTCGCTTCCAACATCGCGGTCATCCTCTGGGGGGCCGCGGTTCGCGCCACCGGATCGGGGGCGGGGTGCGGCAGCCACTGGCCGCTGTGCAACGGGGAGGTCGTACCCCGGGCTCCCCAGGTGGAGACGCTGATCGAGCTCACCCACCGCGTCACGAGCGGCATTGCACTCCTCCTTGTCGTGGGTCTCCTGATCGGGGCCTTCCGCCTGCGGCCCCGGGGGCACGCCGCGCGGAAGGCCGCGGTCTTTTCCATGATCTTCATGCTGACCGAAGCCGCGGTGGGGGCAGGCCTCGTGCTCTTCGAGCTGGTGGCGCACAACCAGTCCATCGCCCGCGCCCTGTTCATGGGGACCCACCTCGTGAACACCTTCTTCCTGTTGGCCGCCTTGACCTTGACGGCCCATTTCGCCGGCGGCGGGGCACCGTTTAGCGTGCGGGGGCAGAGTCCTCTGGGACGGGGGCTCGTGCTGGGTTTCGCCGGTCTTCTGGTGGCCGGCGTGAGCGGTGCCGTTGCCGCGCTCGGGGATACGCTGTTCCTGTCCGGCGCCACCCTCTCGCCCACGGGCGAGATGCTGGTCCAGCTCCGGGTGTTCCACCCGTACCTCTCGATCGCCGCAGGGATCTATACCGTCTGGCTCGCTCTCCAGGTCCTGAAGCGGCGGCTGGGACCGGAGGCCGGGCGGCGAGCGCTCCAGGTGGCGGGGCTGGTCTTCGTCCAGCTCGTGGCCGGGGCGGTCAACGTCCTCCTCCAGGCCCCGGTCTGGATGCAGATCGTCCACCTTCTGCTGGCGGACCTTCTGTGGATCGGTTACCTCCTGATGGGCGCCTCGGCCCTGGCGGCGCGGGGGGTGGAGGTGGGGGAGGAGACGCCGACGGCGATCCCTGCCGGCGCGGGTCTGCGCTGATTACCGGAACGAGCCGCCGCGCCCCCGCCCTTCCCGGAACGCGCGGGCGCCTGCAGCGGCCTCGCCGCTCGCCATGGTCTCGGCACCGCGGCGGGCTTCGATCCGCAGCCCCTCCTCCAGGGAGCGGCCGAGCCCTTCGTACACGGCCCGGCGGTCGTTGCGGAGAGCGGCCTGGGGGAAGGCGGCAAGGGTGTGGGCGAGCTCGATAGCGCGGGGGAGGGCCTGTCCGCCGGGGACGGTCTGGTTGACGAGGCCCATGGCCAGGGCCTCCAGGGCGGTGACCGGCTTGCCGGTGAGGATCATCTCCAGCGCCCGGCCGAGGCCGACGATGCGGGGGAGGCGCTGCGTTCCGCCGTCGACCAGGGGGACGCCGAAGCGGCGCTCGAAGCAGCCGAAGACGGCGGTCTCGTCCGCGATCCGCAGGTCGCACCAGCAGGCGAGCTCCAGCCCGCCGGCCACGCAGTACCCGGAGATCGCGGCGATCGTGGGCTTGCTGACAGAAAGACGGGTGAAGCCGAGGGGGCCCTGCTCCCCCTCGATCTCGGCGGCGAGGGCCTCCAGGTCCGTGAGGTCGGCCCCGGCGCAGAAGACCTCCTCGCCGCCGGTGAGGATTCCCACCCGCGCCTGCGGATCCTCCTCGAAGGCTTGCCAGGCCTCACGAAGATCCCGGGCCGTCCTGGCATCGATGGCGTTGCGGGCATCCGGGCGGTTGATACGGAGGATGCGCACCGGGCCGTCGGAGGTGACGAGGAGCGGCTCCATGGCCCCGTCCGGAGCCCTACAGCACCGTCTCGCGGACGACCTCTTCGACCGTGACCATGCCGTCGCGAATCTTCTGGAGACCGCTGCCGCGCAGGGAGACCATTCCGTTCTGCATCGCCTTCTGGCGCAGCTCGTAGGCGCTGGCCCCGGAGAGGACCATCTCCCGCAGCTCGTCGTCGATCTCCAAGACCTCGTAGAGGCCGACACGCCCCTTGTAGCCAGTGTTGGAGCAGCGGTCGCAGCCGCGGCCTCGGAAGAGCTTGAGGGTGCGCGCCTCGGTCTCGGAGAAACCGATCTCGACCAGCGCCGGGACGGGAACTTCGAGCGGCTCCTTGCAGAAGGTGCAGATGCGTCGCACGAGCCGCTGGGCCACGATCAGGTGGACCGAGGTGGCCACGAGGAAGGGCTCGATGCCCATGTTCATCAGACGGCTGATCGAGGACGGGGCGTCGTTCGTGTGGAGGGTCGAGAGCACGAGGTGGCCCGTCATGGCGGCCTTGATCGCCACCTCGGCGGTCTCGAAGTCGCGGATCTCGCCCACCAGGATGATGTTGGGGTCTTGGCGCAGGAACGAGCGCAGGGCGGCGGCGAAGTTGAGGCCGATCTGCTCCCGCATCTGCACCTGGTTGATGCCGCCGAGGTTGAACTCCACCGGATCCTCGGCGGTCATGATGTTGACCTCCGGGGTGTTGATGCGCTGGAGGGCCGAGTAGAGGGTGTTCGTCTTGCCCGATCCCGTGGGGCCGGTGACCAGCACCATGCCGTAGGGCTTCAGGATGGCGTGCTCGAACTTCCGCAGCGACTCCGCCTCGAAGCCCAGCTTCGACATGTCGAGCAGGAGCTTGTCCTTGTCGAGGAGCCGCATGACGATCTTCTCGCCGAAGAGCGTGGGGAGCACGGAGACGCGGTAGTCGAGGTCCTTGGTCTTGCCCTCGATCTTGGCCTTGATCTTGATGCGGCCGTCCTGGGGCAGGCGCTTTTCGGCGATGTCCAGCTTCGACATGATCTTGACGCGGCTGGTGATCGCCTCCTTGAGCTTGACGGGCGGACGCATCGTCTCGTAGAGGATGCCGTCGATGCGGTAGCGGACCCGGTAATCCTTCTCGTAGGGCTCGATGTGGATGTCCGAGGCGCCGCGCTTGATGGCGTCGGTCAGGATGATGTTCACCAGCTTGACGACCGGCGCCTGCTCGGATTCCTCTTCGAGAGTCGCGAGGTCGAGCTCCTCCTCCTCGTCCAGGACCTCGAGGTCGCCTCCCCCCGCCTCTTCCGAGAGGTTCTCCATGACTTTCTTGAGCTCGATGGCGTGCGTCGAGCCGTAGTACCGGTCGATGGCCGTGCGGAGCGCCGTCTCGGACGCCACGACCGGCTCGACCCGGTAGCCGGTCATGAACTTGATGTCGTCCATCGCGAAGACGTTCGTGGGATCGTTCATCGCGACGGTGACCGTCGCACCCATCTTGCTGACGGGCAGGATCGTGTACTTGCGGGCGAGGTCCGCCGGAATGATCTTGATGACCGCCTCGTCGATCTCCATGGCGCCGAGATCGACCGAGGGGACCCGGAAGTGCTGGGACAGAGCGTCGACGAGCTCTCTCTCGGTCAGGTAGCCCAGCTTGACCAGGTTGGTTCCCACCCGGCCGCCCTGCTCCTTCTGCAGGGCCAGGGCCTCGGTGAGCTGGGTCTGCGAGATCTTGCCGGCCTTCATCAGCAGCTCTCCGAGCCGGTCGGGGATCTGCGGTTGCGGTCTGCGGAGCGGTTCTGCTGGTGCCATCCGAATTTCACCCGTCTCGGGCCGGCCCCCTGATCCTCGCTCTTTGAGGAGGGAGACGAACTCCAGTTGAAGCTCTATCCAGTTAAGAGACGTCCGCAGTCTACCAGCGGGCGGGAAAGGGGGTCAACGCAGAAGCCTATCCAAATGAGGCTATCCGAGGAGCTCCATCGCCTTCTCAGCCACCCGGTCGGGGGGAATCTCCAGCAGGCAAGCTTTGGTCTCGGGCAGGCGCTTGTAGCAGAAGCTGCAGGGCAGTTTCTCGAACAGGGCTCCTTCCGGGGCGCCGTAGGGGCCGTGCCGCGCCGGGTCGGTGGGGCCCATGACCATCAGGACCGGCGTCCCCAGGGCACGGGCGAGGTGGGTGGGGCCGGAGTCGCCCCCCAGCATCAGGCGGGCCCGGCGGATCAGGGCGGCGAGCGTGGGCAGGTCCGGAGCCGGTACCACCCGGACGGCGCCGGCTCCCTCCGCCTCCACCCCGGCGGCCAGCTTTTCCTCGCCCCGGGCCATGGCCACCCAGGTAGGGAGCCCCGTTTCGAGGTGGAGCCGCCGCGCCGCGCGACCCCACCAGGCCGGGGGGTAGACTTTGTTGGCCCAACCTGCCCCGGGGTGGAGGAGGACGTACGGCTTGGGGTCTGCGGCGAAAATCTCCCGGGCCGCTTCGGGTTCCTCCTGGAAGAGCTTCTCCCCGCCGAAGTCCGCCGGCTCCGGAGGAAGCCCCAGGGCGTCGAGGAGCGAGAGGGCCCGGTCGACCGCATGCGCCCCCTGCGGGACGACCCCCTGGCTGATCCACACGGCGCTCGAGGGCTCCCGGCGGTGCTTCCGGGCGAAGCCGATCCGGTGGTCGGACAGGGTGAGAGCGGCGATCACCCCGGCCTTGTGGTTCCCCATGAGGTCGAGCACGATCTCGGGGGCGAACCGGTCCAGGGAGGACACGAAGGCACCCAGTTCCCGGAGCGTCCGGCGGGCGAACGGCCGGCGCCGCCAGGCGTCCAGGCGGACGACGAGGAGCTCGTCCAGATCGGGATGCCCTGCGAGCACCGGGGCCACCCGCTCTTCGACGACCCAGCCGATCTTTCCCTCGGGGAAGTGCCGACGCAGAGCGGTGAGCACAGGCAGGACGTGAACGACGTCGCCCAGGGCGCTCGTGCGGAGGAGGAGGATCCTCAGGACCTCACCCCCTGTCCCCCTCTCCCATCGCCCTCCCCCCGACCGGGAGAGGGGGGACCCATGCGGATGACCTTGCCAAGACTCAATTTTATTCTTATCAGGAGGTCATAGGCCACCACCATTGC
>DASQEB010000271.1:0-15319 GCA_035633875.1 Thermoanaerobaculia bacterium | reverse complement strand
CGCCGCCGCAGCCGGCGGTTCGGCGTCGATCGCTGTCAGCAGGTAGATGCGGTCGCCCCAGACCACCGGCGAGGCGTGGCCGCGGCCCGGGATCTCCACCTTGTAGCGGACGTTCGCAGTCTCGCTCCAGGTCGTCGGCGGATTGCCCTGGGGCGCGACGCCGTCGCCGCGCGGGCCGCGCCACTGCGGCCAGTAGCGCTCCGCCACGTCACCGGCCAGAGCGGCGCCGAGGGCGAGGAAGGCGAGCAACGCGAGGGTGCTGGATCGGAGAGGATGGCTCATAAGCGATCCTTGTACCGCAAAACACCGCCCGGAGGGAAGCGTTGAGGTGCTTGCCAAATGAGTATGCCGGTAAGACGCCGGCGCTCCCAGGGGCTCTCCCCCCAGGTCACGGCAAGGTGGCAGTCCTGAAATCGCATATCCTCCCCCCATGCCGAGCCTCGAACACCTCGAACCCAGGTACGTGGCAGAGCTCTTCGCTCCTCTCCATCGCGAGCTGATTGCGCTGCTGCGAACCTTGACCGCGTCCGACTGGGACCGGCCGACGGTCGCGGGGAACTGGCGGGTGCGCGATGTCACGGCGCACCTGCTGGACGGTGATCTGCGCAAGCTCGCCGGACACCGCGACGGCCACCGTTTTGGGCCGGACCGACCGTTCCGCGGCTACGGAGACATCGTCGACTTCATCAACGAGATCAACGCGAGCGGCGTGGCATTCGCTCGACGCCTCAGCCCGAGGCTGCTCACGGACCTCCTAGATGTGACCGGCCGGTGGGTGGCGGAGTTCGTCGAAAGCCTCGAGCCGCATGCGCCGGCAGCGATCCCGGTAGCGTGGGCGGGTGAATCGCAGTCGGAGAACTGGATGGACACCGGCCGGGAGTATACGGAGCGGTGGCATCACCAGATGCAGATCCGGGACGCGGTGAACGCACCTGGGCTGCTTGACGGCCGTTGGCTGGATCCGCTGCTGGACCTCTCGGTGCGTGCGCTGCCGCCAGCGTATGCCTCCACGGATGCGCCCGAGGGCACGGCGATCACTCTCGCCGTCCCCGGCGACGCCCGATGGACGTGGACGCTCGTGCGGGAGGGTGGAAGGTGGGAGCTGTACCGCGGTGAATCCGGGCATCCGGCAACCAGGGTGGTCGTGGAGCCCGCAGTCGCATGGCGTCTCTTCTACAATGCGCTGCCACCGCTGCGGGCGCGTGAAGAGCTCACCGTTCAGGGTGACGAGTCTCTCGTCGAGCCTCTCCTCAGGACTCGGTCGGTCATGGTGTGACTGCGGCGAGGGCTCCCCGACTGGGAGCCCTCACACCCACCCTCTCAGGCGACGCACGCGCAGCAGCCGGGCCTTTCACAGATCCCCAAGCCCGCACCGCAGATGCCGTCGCACTGCGAGTCCGGACCCCCGAAGGTGCACTGCGGCGGCAGCGGGCCACATCCCCAGGAGCTGGAGGCTTCGGGGGTGGCGGCGTGGAACGCGAAGAGCGAGAGCAGCAGCAGACCGAGAATCGCGAGTCGCTTCATAAAGTCTCCTTTCATGGGCTGTTAGGGGGCGCAGCCGCTCCAGCGCTTCGATCCCAGGGACATCGTCCTCCTGATCGATCCCAACCGCATGAGCTGACGGTCGCCCGGGCGGGTGAGCCGCAGAGCAACCAGTACTACGTCCCCTAAATTCGTTCCTGGTTTCTCGGGTGCCGCGAGCAGGGCGTTTTCGAGTGGGGAGGAGCCTCTTCCCACCGGGAAAGGGTCTTTCCCCGCTTATAAATCTCCCGTACAGCCAGGGAAGGGCCTTTCCCCACTTAAAAGTCTCCCATACAGCCGGGCAGAGGGCCTTCCCGGCTGCGAAGAGCCCTTCCCCACCGGGGAATGGTCTTGTCCACGCCGAGCGGCGCCTTCCCAGGAGGACGGCGGTTTTCCCGTCCGGTCCCCCGGCGTGACTTCCCCACTTCCGAAGGGGCGCCCACGCCAGAGCGGGCGCCCCTCCTCGACAGGACCGCTCCTACGAGATGTTGGCCCTCTCGTGGAGGGTCATCCAGAGGCCGCCCTTGGGGCGGAGCGAGAGGGTCGCCTCGGGTTCGAGCCGGCGGCCGGGGACGAGGTGGAATCCGAAGCGCTGGAGGATGGTCGCCAGCATGAGTTGGGTCTGGAACTCGGCGAGGCGCATGCCGATGCACTGCCGGGGGCCGCCGCCGAAGGGGAGGTAGGAAAAGGCGGGACGCTCCGCGATGCGCTCCGGGGTGAACCGCTCGGGGTCCACTGCTTCGGGGTTGGGCCAGAAGTCGGCGCGTCGGTGGGTCACGTAGGAGGAGAACAGGAGGACCGAGCCGGCCGGAATCGTGTGCCCGCCCACCTCGTCGTCCTCGACAGGCGTGCGGGTGAACATCCAGAAGGCCGGATACAACCGCATGCTCTCCTTCAAGACCATCCCCAGATAGGAGAGGCCCGGGAGGTCGGAGAAGGTCGGGGTGCGGCCGCCTAGGGTTCCGTCGAGCTCGTCGCAGACCCGGCGCTCGATGTCGGGGTGCCGGGAAAGGAGGGCGAGGGTCCAGGCCAGGGTGATGGCGGTGGACTCGTGGCCCGCTACGAGCATGGTCACGACCTCGTCGCGGACCTGGCGGTCGGGCATCCGCTCGCCGTTCTCGTCGCGCACGGCGAGGAGCATGGAGAGGACGTCGTTGCCCTCGGCGCCGCTCCTGCGGCGGTCGCGGATGATGCGGTAGACGACCTCGTCCATGCTCGCCACGGCGCGCTGGAAGCGCAGGTTGGACGGGGTCGGCATCCAGAGCGGCAGCGGGGCAAGCGACCAGACCTTCTCGTGGAGGTGGGAGAAAGCCACGGAGACGGACTTGCGGACGGCGTCGGCATCCTCCGCAACATCGGAACCGAAGAGGGTCCGAACGGAGATCTCCAGGGAAAGGTGCATGAGCTCGTGCTCGACATCCCTGGGCTGACCAGCCCGGGGGAGCCAGCGCTCCACCGCCGCCTCGGTGGCGGAGGTGATGCTGGTGGCCAGGGCCGCGAGGCGCGGCACGTGGAAGGCAGGCTGGACAAGCTTGCGCTGGGAGCGCCAGAAGTCCCCCTCAGAGAGGAACAGGCCCTCACCGGCAAAGGACTTGATGAGCTTGAAGTTGGTTCCCTTGGTGTAGTTGCGATGGTTGGTCTTGAGGACGTGCTCGATATCCCGGGGATGGTTGACGAGGAAGAATTTCTGGTTCCCCACACCGCCCAAGCAGACCAGGTCGCCGTACTGGCGTGCCACCTGGACCAGGAACTGCAGCGGGTCCTTTCGGACCTTGGGAAGGGCCCCGACGAGCGGGTAACCTCGGGGCCCTGGAACTTCCCGCACCGAAAGTGGCGCGGAACTCCTCATCGAGGTTTGCGAATGGATCACGGGATCTCCCCTCCGTTCAGACTCGGCCCTTGGGGGTCGATCAAGAAAATTCATAACAATCACTGAACCAGCACGACCATTCTATCACTCTATACGTCTATACGGTGGCGCGCCGGAAAGGAAGCGGGACACCCCTTCAGGACGGATGCCCTGGGCGTGCTACGCCATGCCGTCCGTACCGACGCCACAGACGAGAGCGCAGGCGCTGCGGGCGCCCCCCAGAGACACCTTTCCGGTCAGGAGGGCGGCCAGGGTGGCGGCGCCGGAGAGCTCGGCGGCCACACCCATTTCGAGCCAGAGCCAGCGGGCGGCCTCGCGCATCTCTTCGTCGGTCACGAGGACGATCTCGTCGACCGTCTGCCGGATGATGCCGAAGTTGAGCTCGTCACTCCGGCGGGGAGCCAGGGTGTTGGCGGCGGTCGTGATCTCCGGCAGCTCGACGACCCGGCCGGCCCGCAGGCTCTCGAAGAGGGTCGGCGCGCCCGTGGGCTCGACGCCGACGACGCGGAGCGCGGGGCGGATCGACTTGACGGCCGAGGCCACGCCGGCGATCAAGCCTCCCCCGCCGATGGCCACGAGAACGAGGTCGGTCTCCGGCGCATCTTCGAGGATCTCGAGGCCGAGGGTGCCCTGCCCGGCGATGACGCACGGATCGGCGAAGGGATGCACGTAGGTGAGGCCGTCGCGGTCGGCCGCCTCCAGCGCAGCGCGGTTGGCGTCATCCCAGACCTCGCCCTCCCAAAGGACCCGGGCACCCAGGTGCTCGAGCCTCTCGGCTTTCGCGGGAGGGACGTTGGCGGGGAGATGAATCGTGACAGGCGCGCCGGCGATCCGGCCCGCGTGGGCGACTCCGAGGCCGTGGTTTCCGCCCGACGCGGTGACCAGGCCTCGGGTGACCCGCTCAGGTGGGAGAGAGAGCACCTTATTGGTGGCCCCGCGGGCCTTGAACGAGCCGGTGACCTGGAGGGACTCGAGCTTGAGGGTGAGCCGTCCGGCCACGTCGGGAGGGAGAGGAGCCGGTCCGGCCGGGACCAGAGGGGTGCGGCGGATGTGGGGGGTGATGCGGCCCCGCGCCGCCAGGATCTCGGAAAGTGCCGCCATACAGAGAATCGTACCAAGGTCGGGGGGCGTAAGTTGCGATGGCTACGTAAGTCTTTGCGTCGAAGGCACCTCTTCTCCTCGGAAGGCTTGACTTCCGCTCTCTTTACGCCTAGACTACGCCCCATGATGAGAACACTCTCCTCTCCCACGTTCCGACATGACAGAGATCTCCTGCGAGATCTCAGGAGACATACGCCGTGCCTACAACTGCGTTGAACGGCCTCGGCCAAGCCCTGCGCTGGCTGCGGGACCGTCAGGGAAAGAAGCAGTACCACGTGGCGGATGCCGCCGGGATCACCAAGGGCATGCTCTCGGCCTACGAGACGGGGCGGCAGCGTCCTTCGCTCGACACCTTGGAGAAGATCCTGGACACTCTCGGGACCGACCTGAACGACCTCCACAACGCCCTTCAGATCGTCAACGGTCGTCCCGAAGGGATGAAGCGGCGGGGCGACGGGTTGGACAGGTTCGAATCCTTCCCGCCGGGCCGATCACCGCAACTGGAAGTCGGCGGCGAATCGGTGGTCCAGCAGGTCCTCGGCCGCTGGGAGGCCCTCCCTCCGGAGGAGGAGAAGGCCTTCCGCCAGATGCTGGAGGGCTTCCACCGGTTCCTCCGCTATCTCCATGACCTGCTGCCCCAGGAAGCGACGGGCGGCGACACTCCCAAGCCCCCCAAACCCACCGACGAGTAAGGGCGCGTTCTTCGCGCCCTTCTCTTTTGCTCTTCCTACGCCACCAACTCCCCGCGCAGCACCAGCACCGCCTGACCGCCGAGCTTCACCCGCTCCCCTTCCACCCTCACCCGCACCACCCCTCCCCGGGCGGAGGCCTGGAAGGCGAGGAGCTCATCCTTGCCGAGACGGGCGGCCCAGTAGGGACCGAGGGTGCAGTGGGCGGAGCCGGTGACGGGATCTTCGTCCACGCCCGCGCCGGGGGCGAAGAAGCGGGAGACGAGGTCGAAGGGGGCCTGCTCCGACCGAGCGGTGACGATGATGCCCCGCACGGGCAGGGTCGCGAGTTGGCGATGGTCGGGGTCGAGGGAGCGGACGGCGGCCTCCGAGACGAGCTCCAGGAGGTAGTCGTACCGGCTCTTCCCCACCCAGAGGGGCTCGACGGCAAGAGCCTCGACGAGGCCGGAGGGGGCGGGCGTCGGTTCGGCCGTCCGAGCCGGGAAGTCCAGTTCGATCCAGTCGCCCCGCCGCTCGGCGGTGAGGAGGCCGCTCCGGGTGTGGAAGCGGGCGGGGAGGTCCCCGGGGAGCTGCCCTGTCTCCCAGAGCACGTGGGCGCTCGCCAGGGTGGCGTGGCCGCAGAGCTCCACCTCCACCGCCGGAGTGAACCAGCGCAGGCGCCAGGCGCCGTCCTCGCCTTCAGGATGGAGGAAGGCGGTCTCGGAGAGGTTCATCTCCCGGGCTACAGCCTGCATCCAGCCCTCATCCCGGGCCTGCGGGAGCAGGCAGACCGCCGCCGGGTTGCCGGCGAAGGCGCGGTCGGTGAAGGCGTCAACCTGATAGAGGGAGAGACCCATGGCGCAAGCCTATCGCATCCTTCCCATCCGACAGGAGCCCCCCACTTTACAGCGCAAAGTTCTTTCGCCTACAATCGTTTCCGGGGAACGTCGGGCGCGGGATTTCGGTTACACTCTGCCGGGACCCGGGTCCCCCAAGACATTCAAAAGGCGAACTGGACGCGAGGTGAGAGAGGCAGGCATGGGACTATCCACAGAGGCGGCTCCAGCGCTCGGACAGCAGGCGCCGCCGAAAGAGTTCGTGGGTCTGCTCGACGGCTTCCGCAGGAAGCTCGAATGCGAGTTGGACTCCTGGCTCGCGGCCAAGCGCGCGGAGGCCGAGGCCGAGGGCTCCCTAGAGATGCTGGAGCTGATCGACGGCGTCGACCGCCTCGCCACCCGGGGCGGCAAGCGGGTGCGCCCGGCCCTGGTCTACTACACCTACCGCGCCTGCGGCGGGACGGCCGAGGAATCGGCCCTGCCCTTGGCCCTCGCGACCGAGCTCCTCCACACCTACCTGCTGATCCACGATGACATCATGGACCACGCCGAGGTCCGGCGCGGTCAGCCGTCGGCCCATGCCCGCTTCCGGGAGGAGCACCGGGCTCGGGACTATCACGGCGATGCCGGGGACTTCGGCCGGTCGGTGGCCATCCTGCTCGGGGACCTCGCCCACACGTGGGCGGTGGAGCTGGCGGCTGGCGTCCTCCCCGAGGGGCCGCGGTCCCGGGAGCTGGCCCGGAGCTTCGCCGCGATGAGCCAGGAGGTCATCGGCGGTCAGTACTTGGAGCTGCTGGTGGCCCAGCGGCGGGCCGCGACCGAGGATGAGCTGCTGCGGGTGCTGCGCCTGAAGTCCGGGCGGTACACGGCGGAACGTCCGATCCAGCTCGGCGGGTTGCTCGCCGGCGCGTCCGCGGACACGCTCCAGGGGCTCGCCCGCTATGGCGCGGCCGTGGGCGAGGCCTTCCAGCTCCAGGACGACCTGCTGGGCATGTTCGGGGACGAGGGCACGCTGGGCAAGCCGGTGGACGCGGACCTGAAGGAGGGGAAGTTCACCTTCCTGATCCATCACGCTCTCACCCACGCGTCCTCGGAGCAGCGCCGGGTCCTGGAGGGCGCCCTGGGCAACCCCGACCTGGGCAACGCGGAGCTCCCCCGGGCCCTGGCCGTGCTCGAGGAGACCGGCGCCCGGTCGAAGGTCACCGGGATGGTTGCCGAGCGGCTGCGGACTGCCCGGGAGGCCCTGGAAGCCCTCGACCTCCAGGCCGAGGGGCGCCTGTTCCTGGCCGGGCTGATCAATTATCTCTGGGAGCGCGAGCGGTGAGCACCGTCGTGTCGCTGGACGAGCGGGACCGCAAGGCCGAGCACATCCGCCTGGCCTTGGACGAGCGCATGCAACTCGGAGGCGCGAGCGCCTTTGACGAATTCCGCTTCTCGCATGTCGCCCTGCCGGAGCTCGACATCGAGGAGATCGACACGTCGGTGGAGTTCCTGGGCCGCCGTCTCGCGGCGCCGCTCCTCATCTCCAGCATGACGGGCGGCACGGACATGGCCGGCCGGATCAATCGCAACCTGGCGGCGGGGGCCGAGCGGACGGGGATCGCCGTGGCCGTGGGCTCGCAGCGCAAGGCTTTGGAAGATCCAGCGAAAGCTGATACGTTTCGTGTTCGCGAGGCCGCTCCCTCGATCCCTCTGCTGGCCAACCTCGGCGCCGTCCAGCTCAACTACGGGATGGGCGTCCGGGAGTGCAGGGCCGCGGTGGACATGATCGGGGCGGACGCTCTGATCCTGCACCTGAACCCGCTCCAGGAGGCGCTCCAGCCCGAGGGGCAGTGCGACTTCTCGGGGCTGCTGCCGAAGATCGGAAGCGTGGTTTGGGAGCTGGGCGTGCCTGTGGTGGTCAAGGAGATCGGATGCGGGCTCTCGGAGTCCGTGGCGCGCCAGCTCGCGGGGCAGGGGGTGCGCATCCTGGACACGGCCGGGGTGGGCGGCACGAGTTGGGCGCGGATCGAGGCCAGGCGCGCCGGGGACCTGGAAATCGGCGAGATCTTCGCCGGCTGGGGAATCCCGACACCGCAGTCGATTCAAGAGGTGCGGAGGGTGGAAGGCGTCACGGTGATCGCCAGCGGCGGCATCCGTAACGGCATCGACAGCGCCAAGGCCCTGGCCCTGGGGGCCGACCTGGTGGGCATGGCCTATCCGTTCCTGGCAGCGGCCACTGAGTCGCCCGAGCGGGTGGCCGACGTGGTGCGGCGCACCGTCCGCGAGCTCAAGATCTGTATGTTCTGCCTGGGAGTGAAAACCATTGCGGAGCTTCGGCAGACGAAGCTCCTTGAAAAGGTCGCGAGATGAGCAAGATCGCCAATCCAATCGCTTCGGTCACGGCCCCTCTGTCGCAGGCGGACCTCGTCCGCTCCGTCGCCAGTGGAGAACGCCGGTTCCATGAGCTGCCCAAGGACCTCCCCGCTGAGGAGGCGGCGGAAATCCGCCGGCTCGCCCTCGAGCAGATGACGCGGACGCATCTCTCCAATATCGGCCACCACTCGCTGGACGTCCAGCGGGCGGCCCACCGCAACTGCGAAAACTTCATCGGCGTGGCCCAAGTGCCCATGGGGGTCGTGGGCCCGATGAGCATCCGCGGCAACCACGTCGATGCGAGCGAGCAGATCTACGTGCCCATGGCCACCACCGAGGCGGCCCTCGTGGCCAGCACCAACCGCGGCTGCGCGGCCCTGCGCGAGGCCGGCGGCGCCGTGGTGCGGGTCGAGGACGTGGGCATGACCCGCGCGCCCGTCTTCCGCACCTCGGGGATCGTCCAGACGCAGCAGTTCCTGAAGTGGATCCACGACCACGAGGACGACCTGCGGCGGTTGACCGAGTCCACCAGCCGCCACCTCAAGCTCCTGGAGGTGCGTCCCTACGCCTTCGGCACCACGGTCTTCCTCCGCTTCCGGTACGACACGGGGGACGCGATGGGCATGAACATGGCGACGATCGCCTGCGACCGGGCGGTCAACGAGTTGATCGAGCCGGCCACGGGCGTGCCCTGCATCGGCCTCTCGGGCAACTACTGCGTGGACAAAAAGCCGGCGTCGATCAACTTCCAGGAGGGACGCGGCAAGCGGATCTACGCCGAGATCCTCCTCGAGGCGCCGATCCTCCACCACTACCTGAAGACCAACGCCCGCGACCTGGTCGAGGTGCAATACCGCAAGAACCTCCTGGGCTCGATCGCGGCGGGCTCGCTGGGCTACAACGCCCATTACGCCAACGTACTCGCGGCCTTCTTCATCGCCACGGGCCAGGACCCGGCGCACGTGGTCGAGGGCTCCATGGGGATCACCTGCATCGAATCCCGGGGGCCGGACTCGGTCTTCGCCTCGATCTTCATGCCCGACGTCCCCCTGGGGGCGATCGGCGGCGGCACCGCGCTGGATACCCAGCGGGAGGCCCTGGCCATCCTCGGGGTCTCCCCCGATCCGGAGCGGCGGGGCGATGCCGTGATGCGGCTGGCGGAGATCCTGGGCGCGGTGGTGCTCGCCGGCGAGCTGTCGCTGATGGCAGCGTTCACCTCGAACGACCTCGCCAAGGCCCACGAGAAGCTCGGGCGCGGCGAGATTCCCCGTCCGCTTCCCACGTAGGAGCCGGGGGCCCTGCTCGAGCCCACCCTCCATTCCCGGCCGGGCCCTGGGGCCGAGCCGCAGGCGCCGCCGGCGGACACCGTTGCGGTCTCGGCCCCGGGCAAGCTCATCCTTCTGGGCGAGCACGCCGTCGTCTATGGCCGTCCCGCCCTGGTGACGGCCGTGGACCTGCGGCTCACCGTCCGCCTCTCCTCGTCGCCCGGGAGCGGCGTGCGCCTCGATCTTCCCGGTCTCCCCCACTCCGAAGAGATCTCCTGGGCCGCAGTCCTGTCCTACGCCCGCGCCGCCCGCGAGCGCTGGACGGACTACTCCCGCGAGCCCGGTCCCGAGAGGTTCAGCGCTGTCCGGGGGGATGACCCTGCCCACATCGTGAAGGCCGCCCTGGGAGAGGTCCTGGAAGCGCTGGGCGATGCGGAGCCCCCGGGGCTGTGCCTCCGGATCGACTCCACTCTGCCCATCGGCTCCGGCTTCGGCAGCTCGGCGGCCGCCGCGGTCGCGGTCGTGGCCGCAACCCTGGCCTGGCGCAGGGCCGCGGTCGACCTCCCGACGGTCGAGCGCCTCGCCCTGGAGGTGGAGCGCCGGCAGCACGGTTTGCCTTCGGGCGTGGACAGCGCGACGATTCTCCGCGGCGGCCTGCTCTGGGCTCGGCGGACCGGCTCCGGGCTCGAGATCGAGCCCGTGGAGGTCCGCTCGCCCCTGCTCTCCCGCTTTCGGGTCTATGACACCGGAATGCCCGCCGAGCCCACCGGATCGGTGGTGGCCGCGGTCCGGGCCCAGATGGACCGCGATTGCGCCGGCACGGAGATCATCTTCGACCGGATCGAGGCCGCCGCCCGGGCCTTTCGCGAGGAGCTGGCACGGGATGTGGAAGCTCCCGCTCGTGTGGTGGAGCTGATCCGCAAGTGTGAAGTGTGCCTGGAAGGATTGGGTGTGGTCCCCGAGGCTGTCCGCGCCGTCGTGCGCAGGGTCGAGGCCGAGGGGGGCGCCGCCAAGATCTCGGGCGCCGGCTCCCTGTCCGGACCGGGCGCCGGCTCCCTGCTCGTCTTTCATCCCGAGCCCGAACGCATGGCGGGCTGGGGTTTCTTACAATCCTTTCGTTTCCACCCCGTCCAGCTCGGAGCCGAAGGGCTCCGCCGGGAGGAGGCCTGATGAGCAAAGCGACCGTGTCCGCGCCGGCCAATATCGCTTTCATCAAGTACTGGGGGGCCCGCGACCTCGAGCGCGCCATCCCCATGAACTCTTCGATCTCGATGACCCTCGACCACTGCGTGACCCGGTGTACGGTGGAGGTTCTGGAGGCCGAAGGCGGAGGCGACGAGGTCTGGCTCGCCGAGTCGGGCGGCGGCTTCGGCACGCCCGATCCCGACTTCGCCCAGCGGGTGCGGACTCAGTTGGACCGCGTCCGCAAGTGGGCAGGCCGGACCGAGTCCGTGCGGGTGGCCACGCGCAACTCCTTTCCCACGGCCGGCGGCCTCGCCTCCTCGGCCTCGGGCTTCGCGGCCCTGACTCTCGCCGCCGCCGCCGCGTTCGGCAAGAAGGACGCTCCGGTGAAGGAGCTGTCCCTCCTCGCCCGCCGCAGCGGCTCCGGCTCGGCCGCCCGCTCCGTCCTGGGCGGCTACGTCGAGTGGCCGGCCCCCCGCGGCAACGGCGGAGGGGACGACGACAGTCACGCCCGCCCGCTCGCCCCGGCCGACCATTGGGAGCTGCGCAACGTGATCGCGGTCGTCGAGATCGGACCCAAGACGGTCTCCTCCATCGAAGGCCACCGCCGGGCCGCCACCAGCCCCTACTATGAGAAGCGCCAGGAGCTCCTCCCCAGCCGGCTCGACAAGGTGCGGCGGGCCATCAGGGAGCGCGACCTCGCCGCGCTCGGTCCGGTCCTGGAAGAGGAGGCGACCGACCTCCACCTGATCGCCATGTCCTCCCACCCGCCCATCTTCTACTGGAGCCCGGGGACCATCGCCGTGCTCCGGGCGGTGCGCGAGCTGCGGCAGGAGGGACTCAACGCCTGGGCCACCATGGATGCCGGAGCCAACGTCCACGTCCTCTGCGATGTCGACTCCGAGGATGAGGTCGCCGAGCGGCTGGAGGACCTGCCGGCCGTGGGCTTCGTCATTCGTGACGGCGTGGGAGACGGCCCGGAGCACGAGAGCGTGCACCTGTTCTAGGCGGCGCATGCTCAGCCTCATCCTCGTCAAGCTCGGTGGGAGCCTCATCACCGAGAAGTCCCGGGAGGGGACGGCCCGGCGCGAGGTCATAGCGCGCCTCGCCGGCGAGATCGCCCAGGCCGCCGCCACCATCCCGGAACGGATCGTCCTGGGCCACGGCAGCGGCTCGTTCGGCCACGTGGCCGCCCAGCGCTTCGGCATCGCCTCGGGAGCACGTTCGCCGGAGCAACTCCCCGGGGTCTGCGTCACGCAGGAGCGCGCCGCGGCCCTCCACCGGGAGGTGACGGGTGCCCTCGCTGCCGCCGGGGCCCTCCCCTTCTCCATCGCACCGGCGAGCTGCGTCGTGGCCGAGGCCGGCCGGCCCGTGGCCCTGGCCGAGGAGCCGCTCCTCCTGGCCTTGGAACGGGGGCTCCTCCCCGTCACCTACGGCGACGTGGTGATGGACCGCGCCTGGGGCGCCTCCATCTGCTCGACCGAACGACTCTTCGACCTGATGGCCATCCGGCTCCTGGAGCGCGGGCTCTTCGTCCGCCGCGTCCTCTGGCTGGGCGAGACCGCCGGCCTCTATGACGCCTTCGGCCGCACCGTCCCCCGTGTTAGCGAGAAGACCGCCCCTCGTGCCCTGAAGGCGATCGGTGCCCCCGCGGGCACGGACGTGACCGGCGGCATGCGCCACCGGCTGGAGACGGCGCTGGCCCTCGCCCGGCACGGCATCCCCTCCCTCCTCGCCGACGGCCTCATCCCCGGCCTCCTCGAGAGCGCCCTGCGCGGCGAGGAGGTCCCGGGCACGGAAGTGCTTTAGAGGTCTGCTATCCTCTGCCCGTGCGAGTCGAGACAGGTCCCGTGGAGAGGGAGAGTCGAGCCGTCGATCTGGAGCAGCTCCTGATCGCGACGAGCCGGACGTTCGCGCTGGCGATCCCTCTGCTGCCCGAGCCCACGCGGCGCGAGGTCACAATCTCTTATCTCCTCTTTCGTGTGGCCGACACCTTCGAGGACGCCGCGAGCTGGCCCCGGGGGCTGCGGATCGAGGCCCTGGAACGGTTCGGCCGGCTGCTGCAGGAACCCTACGAGATCGAGGAGGTCTCCCGCCGCTGGGCTGAAGAGGTGCCCTGCGAGCAGCCCGGCTACCGCGATCTGCTGGCTGCGCTCCCGGAGGTCTTCGACGCCTTCTTCGCCCTTTCGCCCGAAGCCGTCCACCTCATCCGGGAGCACACGCTGCGCACCGCCCGCGGCATGGCCGCGTTCGTGGGCCGCATGACCGAAGAGGGCGAGCTGCGCCTGCGGGACGTCGCCGACCTCAAGGCCTATTGCTACATCGTGGCGGGGATCGTGGGCGAGCTTCTGACCGAGCTCTTCCTTGTGGGCCGGCCGGAGCTCGAGCCGGCCGCGCCGCGCCTGCGGGAGCGGGCCCGGGCATTTGGCGAGGGTCTCCAACTGGTCAACATCCTCAAGGATTCGGCCTCGGATGCCACCGAGGGCCGGCGGTACCTGCCTGACTGCGTCGACCGTGCCGAGGTGGTGGCGCTGGCCCGACGGGACCTCTCCTCCGCCGGCGAGTACGTGCTGACTCTCCAGGCGGCCGGTGCCGAGCGGGGGCTGGTGGCCTTCACCGCGCTGCCCGTCCAACTCGCCCATGCCACCCTGGACCGCCTCGAAGAGGCAGGCCCCGGCTCGAAGCTGACCCGGCCGGAGGTCTACGCCATCGTCCAACGCCTCAACCAGGCTCTGGACGGCGACCAGCCGGCCGTCTAGCCCCGCCTCTCCGGATTTTTCCGAGGGAAGCGGGCTGTTGTGGAGGTCCGAGAGGTGAAACCGACGATGAAGTCCTTCCATCCGCGCCCGCTCCCGCCGCTTCTCCTGCTGATCCTGCCGCTCCTCGTTGCCTGCTCGGGCCAGCCGCAGCCCGCCGCACCAGCGTCGACATCGGCCCCGCAGGCCACCACCCCGGCTCAACAGCCGGCGGCTACCCCGGCCCAGCCCCAGGCTCCAGGCGTGCGCGTCGTGCGGGAGGTGCAGCAGGATCCCCACTCCTTCTCCCGTCCGGACGAGGTCGCGGTGGAGCACCTGCGGCTGTCCCTCTCGGTGGACTTCACGCGCCGCCAACTCGCCGGCCGCGCCAGCCTGCGGCTGAGCAACAAGGCCGGCGCCGACCGGCTCTGGCTCGACACGCGGGACATGGACGTCCAGAAGGTCACGCTCGACGACGGCAGCACCGAGGCCGCGTTCACACTGGGGGACGAGAAGGAGTTCTTGGGCCGCTCCCTGGAGATCCGGATCACGCCCCAGACGCAGTGGGTCAACATCGACTACACCACCCGGCCCGAGGCGGCGGCCCTGCAATGGCTCACTCCCGAGCAGGCGGGGAGCCCCTCTCCGTTCCTCTACACCCAGTCCCAGGCCATCCTCGCCCGCACCTGGGTGCCCTGCCAGGACACCCCCGGCGTGCGCATGACCTACGAGGCCACCGTCCGGGTCCCCCAGGGGTTGATGGCCGTGATGAGCGCCGAAAACCCCACCCAGAAGAGCGCGGACGGCGTCTACCGCTTCAATATGCCGCAGCGCATCCCGTCCTACCTTCTGGCTCTAGGCGTGGGCGACCTGGAATTCCGGCCCCTTTTTCCCAGGAGCGGCGTCTATGCCCTCCCCTCGATGATCGAACGCGCCGCCTGGGAGCTGGCCGATACGCCGAAGATGATCGCCGCGGCCGAGAAGCTCTACGGCCCCTACCGCTGGGGGCGGTACGACATCCTCATCCTCCCGGCGAGCTACCCTTTTGGCGGCATGGAGAATCCGCGCCTCACCTTCGCCACGCCGACCATCATCGCCGGCGACCGCTCCCTCGTGGCCCTCGTGGCCCACGAGCTGGCCCACTCCTGGTCCGGCAACCTCGTGACCAACGCGACCTGGAACGACTTCTGGCTCAACGAGGGGTTCACCACCTATTTGGAGGGGCGGATCATGGAGGCCGTCTACGGCAGGCCCTACTTCGACATGCTGGCCGTCCTCGGCCGTCAGGACCTGGACAACGTCGTCCAGGAACAGGGCGCCGGCAGCCCGGACACCCATCTCCACCTCCAGCTCGCCGGGCGCGATCCGGACGCGGGAATGACCAGCATCGCCTATGAAAAGGGCGCCCTCTTCCTCCGCACGATCGAGCAGGCGGTCGGCCGCGAGCGCTTCGACAGGTTCCTCCGGACGTACTTCGACACCTTCGCCTTCCAATCCATGGACACGGTGAGGTTCGTTCAGTACCTGAACGCCCAGCTCCCCGAGCTCGCCCAGAAGCTCCGCGTCGACGAGTGGATCTACGGCCCGGGCGTCCCCGCGAGCGCCGTGCAGGTCCGCTCCGAAGCCTTCACCCAGGTCGACCAGGCCGTGGCGACCT
This sequence comes from Thermoanaerobaculia bacterium, assembly GCA_035633875.1. Lineage (GTDB taxonomy): Bacteria > Acidobacteriota > Thermoanaerobaculia > Multivoradales > UBA5704 > DATARR01. Next base: position 129 of record DASQEB010000271.1, on the reverse strand, counting down.
TCGCCGCCGGCACCCCGGCGAGCCAGCTCCAGACCTCCGGCTGGACGACCCACCACTGGCTCCACTTCCTGCGCACCCTGCCCAAGCCGCTGGACTCCCAGAAGATGGCGGAGCTCGACGCCGCCTTCG
>DASQEB010000270.1:0-7017 GCA_035633875.1 Thermoanaerobaculia bacterium | reverse complement strand
GGCTGGTCGAGCCAACTGCCGGCCGGATCACGTTCGACGGGGAGGATCTCCTGGCGTTGGGTGGCGTGGAGCTGCGCCGCCGCCGGCGCCGGTTCCAGATGGTCTTCCAGGACCCGTACGATTCCCTGGACCCCCGGCAGCGGGTGGGAGCGGCCGTGGCCGAGCCGCTGGCGATCCACACCTCCCTCGACCGCGCCGGGCGGACCCGCCGGACCGCCGAGCTCCTGGAGATGGTGGGGCTGGCCGCGGAGCTGGGTGGGCGCTATCCCCACGAGCTGTCGGGCGGGCAGCGCCAGCGGGTGGGCATCGCCCGGGCCCTGGCTGCAGAGCCGGACCTCGTGGTGGCCGACGAGCCGGTCTCGTCCCTGGACGTGACGGTACGGGCGGCCGTGCTGGACCTCCTGGCCGGCTTGCGGGTGAGGCTGGGTCTCACGCTTCTCCTCATCTCCCACGACCTCACGGCGGTCGAGCGGCTGGCGGACCGGGTGGCGGTGATGTACCTGGGGCGGATCGTGGAAATCGGGAAGCGGCGCGAGGTGCTCCTCCGGCCGCTTCATCCGTATACCGTGAGCCTGCTCTCCGCCGTGCCGCGGCCGGAGCCCGGACGGCGGCGGAGCCGCATCGTGCTGCCCGGGGATCCGCCGAGCCCTCTGGAGCCGCCGCCGGGGTGCCCGTTCCACCCCCGCTGTCCCATCGCCCGGCCGCGCTGCGCCACAGAGCGGCCTTCGCTCGAAACAGCGGGGGAAGGAGAGCACCGGGCCGCCTGTTTCTATCCTGGCGAGCTCGCGGCCGCGGGAGGCCAGGGAGGTCGCGCGGTATCGTAAGAACTTTCGTGCGGCCGTTCCGTACATCCGGATGATCGGGTCGGTGGACGGCCGCGGTAGATTTTCAGGCACAGACATCGTCAACCCGATTCTCAGGTGAGGGGTCAACCCCAGGAGGAATCCTTTGCGATCCAATGCACGCACACGGCGGGGAGGCGCGATTTTCGCCACGGCCTCCCTTCTCGGGCTGCTCGCTTTGCCGGGCGCGGCCCAGACCCAGACGACCACTCCGACGAGTCCGGCAACCGATCGCCGGATCTCCACCGAGGCCGTCCGCCCGGCCGAGCCGCCGCCGGTCGAAGCCACGAACGGTGTGATCGAGCTCTCCCTGGAGGAGGCCATCACCATCGCCCTGCGCCAGAACCTCGGTCTGGTCTCCCAGCGCTATGCCCGCACCCAGAGCCGCCTGGGGATCACCCAGAGCCAGGGCATCTACGACCTGTTGACGCAGGCCAGGGCCGCGGCGACGGATAGCGAGACGCCCAGCTTGAGCGCCTTCCAGGCCAATGAGTTCCAACAGCAGGACGTGGACTTCAGCTTGACGCAGCGGCTCCCCACGGGAGGCGACCTGTCCTTCGGCTGGACCACCGGCCGCCGCGAATCCCCCGAAGATCCCGAGCGGCCCGGCCTGACCGAGAGCTATGACACCGGGGCGACCTTCTCCTTCACTCAGCCCCTGCTGCGCAACTTCGGCCGCATCATCAACGAGCGCGGCATCTACCTCGCCCGCACCGACGACCGGATCAGCCACGAGGAGTTCGAGCGGCAGGTGGTCCTCACCGTCCAGGAGGTGATCAACGCCTACTGGGACCTGGTCGAGGCGCAGGAGCAGGTCAAGGTCGCCCAGGAGAGCCTCGCGCTCGCCCGCGAGCTCCACGAGCGCAACCGCATCCAGGTGGACGTCGGCACCCTGCCTCCCCTGGAGCTGGTGCAGAGCGAGGCGGCCATCGCCACCCGCGACGAGGACATCATCCGCACGACGGCCGTCGTGGGCGACGCCGCCGACCAGCTCCGCCGGCTGCTCAACGTGCCGCCGGGACCGCTCTGGGAGGCGGAGATCCGGCCCACCACCGAGCCGCAGGCCGAGCGCCTGGACTTGAGCGTCGACCAGTCCATTCAACTGGCCTTGGCCGAACGGCCGGAGCTCCGCCAGCAGGAGCTTGCCATCGAGCGCAACCGCATCAACGCCAGGTTCTTCCGCAACCAGACGCTGCCGGACCTCGATCTCAACCTGCGCTACAACACCCCCGGCTTCGGCCTGGGGTTCAACGAAGCGTTCGAGCAGATCACGGGTTTCGACTTCCGGGTCTGGAGCGTCTCGCTCGACTTCGCCTTCCCTATCCAGAACCGCTCGGCCCGCGCCGCGAGCGCCATCGCCAACCTGGACGTCGAGCGCGCCGAAACCGAGCTCGACAACCTGCGGGCGGTGATCGCCACCGAGGTGCGCCAGGCCGTCCGCGCCGTGGAGACGGCGGCCCAGCAGATCGAGGCCTCCCGCATCTCCCGCGAGTTCCAGGAGAAGAACCTCGACGCCGAGCGCAAGCGCTACGAGAACGGCATGTCCACCAGCTTCCAGATCACCCAGATCCAGGAGGAGCTGACCCGGGCCCGCAGCCGCGAGGTCGCCGCCGTCATCAACTACCGCGTGGTCCTCGCCAACTACTACCGCGCCACCGGCCGTCTCCTGGATATCGAAGGGGTGGCCATCGAAGACGAACCGACCCCGGAGGGGGCGGTCGATTGGTGGTCGTTCGACCGCTCCCCGCTCCCGGGAGAGAACCGGGGGAGATAATTCCATGAACGACTCCAGCTTCGGGCGCCTGATCGGCGCCCTCGTGTCGCCGGGCAAGACCTTCGAGTCGATCGCCCGGCGGCCCACCTGGGTGGTGCCGCTGATCGTGCTGGTGCTGCTCAGCGCCGCCGCCGCCTATCTGGCCAACGAGCGGATGGATGCGCGGGAGATGATCGAGCGGAGCATGGAAGAGCGGGGCCAGGAGGTGAACGAGGAGCAGATCGAGCAGATCGTCGCGTTCACCGAGAAGTTCGGGGCCGTGATGACGCTGGGAGGCGTGCTCGTGCTCGGGCCGCTCGCCTATCTCGTCCTCGCCCTCGCCTTCTGGGGTGCGTTCCGGTTCTTCGGCGGCAGTGACTTCAGCTTCAAGCAGAGCTTCTCGACCGTGCTCTACTCCATGTCCCCCTGGATCGTGGCCTCTCTGCTGTCGATCCCGCTCATTCTCAGCCGGGAGTCGATCGGGTTCGAGGAGGCCCGCAAGGGGTTCCTGGCGTCGAACCTCGCGGCGTTCGCCCCGGAGGACGCCAGCGCCGCCCTGACGGCCTTGCTGGGCAGCGTGGACTTCTTCTCCCTCTGGACGCTCGCCCTGTTGATCCTCGGTTACCGGACGGTCGCGCGGGTCTCCAAAGGCGCGGCGATCTCCATCATCCTCGTCCTCTGGCTCCTCTACGTCGGGGGCAAGGTGGCGTGGGCGGCCGCCTTCGGGTAAGGAGCGGGCGTGAAAAAGGTACTGATCGGTGTCGTCGTCCTGCTGGTGCTCGGAACCATCGTCGTCGCCAGCATCCGGTCCGGCAAGGGCGAGAAGGGCACCGAAGTCTATGCCGAGCCGGTCGAGCGGCGGGACCTCGCGCAGGTGGTCAAGGCGAGCGGCGAGCTCGAGCCGCGGGTCAAGGTCAACATCTCGGCCCACGTCATCGGCAAGATCGAGAGGCTCTTCGTCGAGGAGGGGGACCGCATCGAGCGCGGGCAGCCCTTCCTCCAACTCGAGCGGGAGGCCTTCCTCGCCCAGCGCGATCAGTGGGCGGCCCAGCTCCGCAGCGCCCAGACCGCGGTCCGCCAGGCCGAGGTCTCCCTGGCCGACTCCCGCCACAAGCTCCAGCGCGCCCAGCGGCTCCAGACCGAGGGCATCTTCTCCAGCGAGCAGCTCGAAGCCGCCCAACTGGCCGAGACCTCGGCCGAGCTCCGGCTCCAGGAGGCGCGGGAAGCCGTCAGCCAGACGCGGGCCAACCTCACCAAGGCCCAGGATGACCTCTCGAAGACCACCATCTTCGCCCCCCTGACCGGCCGGGTCATCGTCCTCAACGCCGAAGAAGGGGAGGTCGTGGTCTCCGGCACCATGAACAACCCTGCTTCGGTCATCGGCACGATCGCCGACATGTCCGAGATCCTGGCCACCGTGGACGTGGACGAGACGGAGATCGTCAAGGTCAAGGTCGGGCAGGAAGCGGTCCTCAAGGTCGACGCCCTCCCGGGCAAGGAGTACCACGGCCGGGTGGTCGAGGTGGGAAGCTCCGGCTTCAACCGCGCCTCCCAGCCGGACGTCACCTTCTTCCAGGTCAAGATCCTCTTCAGCGACCCGGACGAGGACCTGCGGGCCGACATGTCCGTGCGCGCCGAGATCCAGACCGCCGAGCACGGCGACACCCTGGTCGCGCCCATCCAGGCCGTCGTCGAACGGGAGCCCCTCGAGGACCAGGGGGAGACCCGGACGGCGAGCACCAACAGCCCGGGCGGGGGCCGCGGGGAAGAAGAGACGGTCAAGGCGGTGTTCGTGATTGAGAGCGGCAAGGCCGTCCAGCGCCGGGTGGAGACGGGGCTGTCGGACGAAACCCACGTCGAGCTGACCTCCGGCGTCAAGGCCGGCGAGCAGGTGGTGACCGGCCCCTACCGCGCCCTGCGGGACTTGAAAAACGGCGACGCTGTCACCGTCAGCAAGACCAGCGAGGAGGAGGACCGCCGGGCGAAGGACGAGGACGAGGACGAGGAGGAGCGCTGATGGCCCTGATCGAGCTGAGCGACATCCACAAGGTGTACGACATGGGTGCGGAGAAGGTCCATGCCTTGAACGGCGTGGACCTCAATGTGGAGCAGGGGGAGTACCTGGCCATCATGGGCTCCTCCGGCAGCGGCAAGTCCACGCTCATGAACCTCGTCGGCTGCCTCGACACGCCCTCGTCGGGCTCCTATATCCTGAACGGCGTGGCGGTCCAGGAGCTGGACGACCAGGAGCTCGCGTCGATCCGCAACAAGGAGATCGGCTTCGTCTTCCAGACCTTCAACCTCCTGCCCCGGACCGACGCCCTGCACAACGTCGAGCTGCCTCTGATCTACGCCGGCATGGCCCGGAGCGAGCGGCGCGACCGGGCCCGGCGGGCCCTGGAGAGGGTGGGCCTGGGCAACCGCATGCACCACCAGCCCAATGAGCTGTCGGGCGGCCAGCGCCAGCGCGTGGCCATCGCCCGCGCCCTGGTCAACGATCCGTCCATCCTCCTGGCCGACGAGCCCACGGGCAACCTGGACTCGGCCACCTCTCAGGAGATCATGGACCTGTTCGACGAGCTCCACCAGGCCGGCAACACGGTCGTCCTGGTCACCCACGAGCCCGACATCGCGGCCCACGCCTGGCGCCAGGTCGTGCTGCGCGACGGCAAGGTGGTCGCGGACCACCCCACCGAGCGGGCAACCGCCGCCGCGGCCGTCCCGGTGGGGTAGGCGGAGGGAACCTTGGTCTTCCTCGAAAACTTCCGGATCGCCTTCGCGGCGCTCCGCGCCAACCTGATGCGCTCGATCCTGACCACCCTCGGGATCATCATCGGCGTAGCCGCGGTCATCGCCGTGGTCTCCATCGTCCAGGGGCTCCAGTTCATGATCACCCAGGAGTTCCAGGGCGTGGGGGCGAGCTTCATCCAGGTCACCGTCCGCCAGCAGATGCCCGGCGTGGCGACCGCCCGCCAGGTCAAGCTCACCTGGGACGACGGCCAGGCGATCCGCGACACCATTCCCGGGATCAAGAGCATCACACCCATCCTCACCGGCTCCTCCCAGGTCAAGTACCGGGACCTCTCCCACCGCACCTTCGTCTTCGGCGTCAACGAGAACTACCCGGACGTGGCCAACTTCGGCGTGGAGTACGGCCGGTTCATCTCCCGCATCGACCGCGAGCACCGCCGCAAGGTCGCCGTCGTGGGGCAGGAGATCATCGAGGAGCTGGAGCTCGGCAGCGAGCCCCTCGGCAAGGAGATCTACGTCGGCACCATGCCGGTCACCATCGTGGGCGTCATGGAAGACAAGGGGCAGTTCCTCGGCCAGAACAGGAACGACCTCCTCTTCCTCCCCTTCGACGCTGCCCTGTCCGTCTTCGGGCGCAACGCCGGCGACCAGGTGTCGCTCAACATCCAGGCCGAGAGCGCCGAGGCGGTGGAGGAGGTCCGGGACGGCATCGAGCGCGTGCTGCGCCGGCGCCACGGGATCGGCGCCGGGGAGGAGGATGACTTCCAGATCATCGAGCAGGACGAGCTCCTGGACGTCGTCAGCACCGTCCTGGGGAGCGTCACCGCCGTGGTCGGAGGGATCGTGAGCATCGCCCTCCTGGTCGGCGGGATCGGCATTATGAACATCATGCTGGTCTCGGTGACCGAGCGCACCCGGGAGATCGGCGTGCGCAAGGCCGTGGGGGCGCGCCGGCAGGACGTCCTCGTCCAATTCCTCATCGAGGCCGTCACCCTCTCGCTCGTGGGTGGTGCGATCGGCCTCGCCCTGGGCTACGGCGCGGGGCTCCTGGCGGCCAGCCTCATCCCCAACTTCCCTCCCGCCCACGTCCCGGTCTGGGCCGTGGCCCTCGCCTTCGGCTTCTCGGCCCTGGTGGGCATCTTCTTCGGCATCTACCCGGCCGCCAAGGCCTCCCGGCTCGATCCCATCGACGCCCTGCGCTATGAATAAGACCGTGGCCTGGCTCAAGGCCCTCCTCGCCCGCCTCCGCCCGAAATCCCCCTGCCGCCGCTGCCGCGGCACCGGTCTCTGGAACGGGTCCGATTGTCCGGATTGCGAGGGGGCGGGGGAGAGGTGATGGTGCCCGAGGTGGGAGTCGAACCCACACGCCCGTGAGGGCGGCGGATTTTGAGTCCGCTGCGTCTGCCATTCCGCCACTCGGGCCCGAGCGAACGCGAAGGGAGAGAATCCTAGGGGCCTCCCCCCAAGGCTGTCAACTAAATACGCGCCTGGCTATGGGTGTCCCGGTTTTTGAACTTTGTGACACTCCTTTGGCTCCCCCCGGTTGACGCGGGAGCATGTTCCGGTGTATAACAAGCTCGTAAGCGGAAGTCCCTCAGTGACTTACTGCCGCAAAGCCCCATCATCTGCATTCAAATCCAAGGGGGTCGATGACGTGACATTCAAGGTCGG
>DASQEB010000269.1:0-2201 GCA_035633875.1 Thermoanaerobaculia bacterium | reverse complement strand
GAGGAGACGCGAGCCCGGCGTATCCTCGCGCACGAGGAGCACGCACTCCCGCACCGCGGGATGGCTTGCCAGCGTCGCCTCGATCTCTCCGAGCTCGATCCGGAAGCCGCGGATCTTGACCTGGTGATCCATGCGGCCGAGGAACTTGAAGTTGCCGTCGAGCAGGCGGAGGGCTCGATCGCCGGTCCGGTACAGCCGTGCTCCCCGCTGCCCTGAGAAGGGATCGGGGACGAATTTCTCGGCGGTGAGGTCCGGCCGCTTCCAGTAGCCTCGCGTCACTCCCTCGCCTCCCACGCACAGCTCGCCGGCCACCCCAGGCGGCACGGGGGAGAGGTGCTGGTCGAGGATGTACAGGGCCGTATTGGCAATGGGAAGTCCCAGGGGGACGAAGCCCCGGCGAGAGTCCTCCGACCGGCAGATCCAGTCGGTCGTGTCGATGGAGATTTCCGTGGGGCCGTACTGGTTACGTAGCACCGCCGGCACCCGCTCAAGGCAACGCTCCACAAGCTCCAGGGGAAGCGCCTCGCCGCCGGAAAAAACATAGCGCAGACTAGTGCACGCCTCGACCCCCTCCTGGGTCACGAAGACCTGGAGCATGGACGGGATGAAGTGGACGAGTGTGATCTCCCGTTCCCGGATGGTTCGGACCAGAAGGGTGGGATCCCGCTGCTCTCCGGGGCGGGCGAGGACGAGTTGGGCTCCCGCGATCAGAGGTCCGAAGCACTCCCACACCGAGAAATCGAAGCTGAAGGAGGCCTTGTGCAGGATCCGGTCCGTGGCGGTCACCGGATAGGCGTCTTGAGCCCAGAGGAGACGGTTCACCACACCGGCGTGGGGGACCAGGACTCCTTTGGGACGGCCGGTCGAGCCCGAGGTGTAGATGACATAGGCGAGATTCTCCGGTATCGCCCCTCCGCGAGGCCTCTCGCCTCCTATGCCCGCGATCTTCTCCTCGTCGTCCAAGAGGACGAGGCGCACCTCTCCGGCCGGGATCCGGTCCGCCAGATGCCGTTGCGTCACCGCCACCCGGACCCCTGAATCCTCGAGGAGGAAGGCGAGACGCTCCTGGGGATAGTCCGGATCGATGGGCACGTAGGCGCCTCCCGCCTTGAGGATGCCCAACATGCTAATCACCATCTCCGGCGAGCGCTCGGCACAGAGGCCGACGAGGACGTCCGGGCCGATCCCCAGCGCGCGAAGGTAGTGGCCCACACGGTTGGCTCGAAGATCCAGCTCGCGGTAGGTCAGAGACTCGTCTCCAGCGACGACGGCCACGGCGTCCGGAGAACGGTCGACTTGGGCCTCGACGAGTTCGTGGAGGCAGGCTGGGAAGAGAGAGGAGCGAGTATCGTTCCACTCGACAAGCGCCTGCTGCCGCTCCACAGGCAGGAGGAGCGGCAGGTCCGCAACGGGCAGGGAAGGATCTTTAACTGCGGTCTCGAGGAGGGTCGCGAAGCGGGCCAGCAGGCGATCCACCGTGCTGCCGTCGAACAGATCCGCGTTGTACTCCAGCATTCCCACGAAACCCGCCGAGCTCTCCCGCAGAGTCAGGGAAAGATCGAATTTCACAAGCCCTGTATCCACGTCGAGTTGCGAGAGCACCAGCCCTGGTATCTCCAAGTCTCCCAGCGGGGCATTCTGCAGGGCGAAGACCGCCTGGAAGAGCGGAGAGATCGCCTGGTTCCGCTCGGCCACGACCTCCTCGACGATCCGCTCGAAGGGAAGATCCTGATGGGCGAAGGCGTCGAGGGCCGTCCGGCGCACCCGGTCCAGGAGCTCACGGAAGCTCGGGTTTCCGGACAGACCCGAACGCAACACCAGCGTGTTGACGAAAAAGCCGATCAGGCCTTCGATCTCCCGCCGGTTGCGGCTGGCGATCGGCGTGCCCACGGGCACGTCATCTTGCCCCGCATGGTGTCCCAGCAGGACCGCCCAGGCGGCGAGCAGGGTCATGAAGGAGGTCACCTCCCGCTGGCTGCACAGGCGTCCGATCTCCTCCGAAAGTGGGGAGGTGATAGCCACGAGGCGCCTCGCACCGCGGTGGCTCTGCACCGCTGGGCGCGGGTGGTCGAGAGGGAGATCCAGAGCCGCGGGCGCCCCCTGGAGCTGGCGTTTCCAATAATCGAGCTGTACCTCCAAGGCCTCCCCCTGGAACCAGCTCCGCTGCCAGACCGCAAAATCGGCGTATTGGATCGGCAGCT
>DASQEB010000268.1:0-15099 GCA_035633875.1 Thermoanaerobaculia bacterium | reverse complement strand
GTCAGGGTCGCCACATCCCCTTTCCTGAGACCGTGCTCGGGGAGGTCTCTTTTCAAGGCCACGCGCTGATAAAGGGGACGGTTCATCGTTTTCTCTCCTTCAATGGCTTCAGGGTAACGAACCGCACCCGGCCATCCAGTCGCCAACGAAGCCAGATCGTCACTACCGACAAGGTCAAGCCGTTCGGGCCGGCCAACTCGCCTTCGGTACGGAGGAACCCTCCGAACTCGTTCTCTCCATCTTCCACAGCTTCGGCGGTTGCTGCAAGCTCTCGGATCGACCTCAGCAGCAAATGGGGGTTCTCCCGGGAAAATCCGGCCTGGGCCAGGAACTTCGACTTGTCATCCCACTCTCGAGGCACAAGCAGATAGCCCGTGAGCTTCTCCATCGGGATGATCGCATCCGGCGGAATCTTCACCGATTAAAGTGTATCATGTCGCCGTGGACGATGTCCCGTTCCCTTAAGCTGCGACGAACGGGGGGTATCTGATGAAGACAGTCGTGGATCTGAAGGACGAGCACCGGGCGAAGCTTCTGAAGCTTGCCGCACACCGAGGGGAGGAGGACATCTCCGGAATCCTTGCGGATGCCCTTGAAGCCTACCTGGCTCAGTTCCAGCAGCCGGACGAAGAGCGGGTGAAGGCTGCCTTGAAGCTCGAGGGGGCTCTCTCGGACGAGGAGGCCGAGGAGATGCGCCGGGCGGTTGAGGAGCTTCGGGCGTCCAGGCCCGTCCCGGACTCCCGTCTCCCGCGGCCGTCGGGCCTCTGTGCTGGAGAGTTTTCTGTCCCAGACGACTTCGACGATTCTCTGCCGGAGGATGTCCTTTCCTCCTTTGAGGAGCCGTGAAGGTCTCCCCTACCTCCCCTTCACCGCCGTCATCAGAATCTCCACCTTCGCCCCCGCGGGCAGCGCAGCCACGGCATACGCGGCCCGGGCGGGCGGGTCCTTGGGGAAGTAGGTGACGTAGATCTCGTTCAGGGCGGCGTAGTCGTTGATGTCCGCGAGGAGGACCTGGACCTGGACGACGTCGCCAAGGGTGTAGCCGGCGGCTTCGAGGACGGCCTTGCAGTTGTCCAGAGCGCGGCGGACCTCGGCGCCGATTCCGCCGGGGACGAGTTGGCGGGTGGCGGGGTCGAGGCCGATCTGGCCGGCGAGGTAGAGGTGGTCCCCCACCTGGACGGCCTGGGAGTAGGCGGCGAGGGCGGCCGGGGCGCGGTCGGTGGCGATGATGCGGCGGGTGGGACGGGCGGCCTCCTCGGTGGCGCGGACGGAAGTACAGCCGGTGAGGAGGAGAGGGAGAAGCAGCAGGCCTTTCGTTCTCATGCCGGGATTCCCCTTTCGATCACGTTTTCCACGACCTCGCAGAAGCGGTCGATCTCGTCCAGCGTGGTGTAGACGCTCGGGGTGACCCGGATGCCCTGGAATTCGGGGTGGACGATGGGGGTCACCAGGATGTGGTGCTTCTTCCAGAGATGGTCGGCGAGTTGGACGGGGTCGAGGCCGACCACCTCGAAGTTGGCGAGGCCGCAGGATCTGCCGGGCTTCAAGCTCGTATGGAGGCGGACGCGGTCGTGGCGCAGCAGGCGCGTGGCCCAGCGGTGCGTGAGGTAGCGCAGGCGGGCCTCCTTCCTGCGGATTCCGATCCCCTCGTGGAAGGTGAGGGCCTCGGCGATGGCGAGGTTCTGGGCCGAGGGGTGGGTTCCGATCTCCTCGTATTTGCGGATGTCCCCCTCCAGCGCGGCCGGAGCTCCCATCAGGGGCCAGAGGGAGGCGATCTTGTCCCGCCGGACGTAGAGCATGCCCGTGCCGTGGGGGGCAAAGAGCCACTTGTGGAGGCTGGTGGCGTAGTAGTCGCAGTCCAGGTCTCCGTGGGTGAAGGCGAAGTGGGCGAAGGAGTGGGCGCCGTCCACGATCACCGGAATCCCCCGCTCCCGGGCCATGTGGACGACCTTCCTGACCGGCAGGATCTGCCCCGTGAGGTTGATGATGTGGCACATGAGGATCAGCCGCGTCTTCGGGGTAATGCTCTTCCGGAAGAGCTCGACGATCTCGCCGTCGTCCTCGGCCGGGACGGGGAGCGAGATCTTCTTGACGACGATCCCCTCGCGGCGGGCCCGCTGGTCGAAGGTGGTGAGCATGCGCGGGTAGTCCTGGGTGGTGGTCAGGACCTCGTCGCCCCGCTGGAGGTCGAAGCCGAGCTGGCAGGTCTGGAGCCCCTCGGAGGCGTTGCGGACGAGGGCGATCTCCTCGGGGTCGCAGCCGAAGTGCCGGGCGAGGCGCGACCGCACGGTCTCCCGCTGGGGCTCGAGCACCTGCCAGAGGGCCACCGGGGGCGGCATGGTGTTCGAGAAGTCGAGGTGCTTTTTCTGGGCCGCCTGCACCACCGCCGGCGCCGGGCTCACTCCCCCGTTGTGCAGGTTGACCACGCTCCGGTCCACGGTGAACGCCTGCTGGATCTCGAACCAGAACCCCTCGTCGGCCGCGGCCTCCTCCGGCGTCCCGGCCTGGGACGCGGCCACGGCCAGGGCGCGGCGGACGCCGTCCGGATCGAGGGCCGCGGCCAGGACGGCCGCCGTGGCCGGCCGGGCGAGGGCGCCGAAGAGCTCGCGACGGGTGGTGTGCATGGAGGGGCCTCCTTTTCGGTGGAGGATTGTATACCCCCGCCCGAAACCTCACTTCATGAGGGGGCTTTACAACGCTCCCGCCCCAACGTATCCTGCCCTCACGTCATGAGGGGAACGAAAATCATGCCGAAGAGCTCTTCCGATCTCCTGCACGGGACCGTGGCGGTCCTGATCCTCAAGGCCCTGTCCTGGGGGCCGCTCCACGGGTACGACATCTCGCGGACGATCCGCCAGCGCAGCGAAGGCGCTCTGGGGCTGGAGGACGCGGCGCTGTACCAGGCGCTCCACCGGTTGGAGCGCAAGGGGTGGGTGGCGGCGGAGTGGGGCCTGTCGGAGAACAACCGGCGGGCCAAGTTCTATCAGCTCACGGACGAGGGGCGGCGCCAGCTCCAGAGCGAGGTGACGAGCTGGCGGGCGTACGTGGAGGCGGTTTCCAAGGTGCTGGAGACGGCTTGATGCGCCCGGTTCCGGGCCGACGCCTGTTCCGGTTCCCGTGGCGGACGGCCGCCCAGGTGGCGGCGGACGTGGACGAGGAGCTGCAGTTCCACCTCGACATGGTCGCCCGGGAGCTGGTCGAGGACGGCTGGCCTGCGGAGGCGGCCCGGGTGGAAGCCCTGCGCCGGTTCGGGGACCTCGAAGGGACGAAGAAATTCTGTTGCGCTCTCGATCGCGAGAAGGAGACCCAGATGAAGTGGATGCAGTCGCTCGAGGCGCTCGGGCAGGATTTGCGCTATGCCGGCCGGCAGCTCTGGAAGAGCCCCGGCTTCACCCTGATCGTCCTGCTGACGCTCACGCTGGCGGTGGGGGCTTCGACGGCGATCTTCAGCGTGGTGGACGGTGTGCTGCTGCGCCCTCTCCCCTTCCCCGAGGCGGACCGCCTGGCGACCGTCCTCCCCACCAGCGGGGAGGGGAACTGGAACGCCTTCTCGTGGCTGAACTACGTGGACCTGCGCGACCAGACCCGGGCGCTCTCGGGGGTGGCGGCGTACAGCGGCGGCTCGATCAACCTCGCGAGCGTTGGAGGCGAGCCGGAGCGGCTGGTCGGGATCTATGCGACGTCGAACCTCTTCCCCGTCCTGAAGGTCCAGCCGCTGATCGGCCGCTTCTATACGCCGGACGAGGACCGGCGGGGCGGGCCCCGGCTGGCGGTGCTCTCGGAGGAGCTCTGGGAGCGCAGGTTCGGCCGTGACCCCGGGCTGCTCGGCCGGGCCGTCTCCCTGAACGACGAGCCCTTCACGGTGGTCGGCGTCCTGGCGCGGGAGGACCAGTATCCGGCGACCGGCGACGTCTGGATCCCGTTCGCCCTCACGTCGGAAAACCTGGAGGCTCGGGGATCGGTCTTCTTCGGGGCTCTCGGTCGCCTCGCGCCGGGGGTCTCGTTCGAGGCGGCGCAGACGGAGGTCAAGGGGATCGGCGACCGGTTGGCGCAGCAGTACCCGGAGTCGAACGCGCGCCTGACCATCGGGATGGTCCCTCTGCGCGAGTGGATGGTGGGCGATTTCCGCACGCCTCTCCTGGTGCTGCTCGGGGCGGTGCTCTTCGTGCTGTTGATCGCGGCCGTCAACGTGGCGAACCTGCTCCTGGTCCGCGCCGCCGCACGGGAGGGGGAGGTGGCCGTCCGCACCGCCCTGGGGGCCGGGCGGGGGCGGATCGTCCGCCAGCTCCTGACGGAGAGCCTGGTGCTCGCTCTGCTGGGCGGCGCGGCCGGCGTCTGGCTGGCGGTCTGGCTGACCAAGGGGCTCGTGGCCCTGGCGCCCCTGAAGACCTCGCGGCTCGAAGGGGTGGGAGTGGATTCCTCGGTGCTGCTCTTCGCCCTGGGGATCACCCTCCTGACCGGACTCCTGTTCGGCCTCGCGCCGGCGCTCCAGGCGTCCCGGACGGACCTGAACGGCGTGCTCAAGGAGGGGGCGCGCGGCTCGCGGGGCCGCGCCGCCACCCGGGCCCGGAGCGGCCTGGTGGTCGTGGAGGTCGCCCTGGCCGTGATGCTGCTGGCCGGGGCCGGGCTCCTGCTGCGCAGCTTCGACCGGCTCCAGAGCGTGGAGCTGGGCTTCGAGCCCGAGGGCGTGCTGACGTTCCGGGTGGCGCTGCCGGAGGCCAAGTACGACGAGGAGGAGAAGCTGCGGGCGTTCACGGACGGTCTGATGGCGCGGCTGGAGCAGATGCCCGGCGTGACCGCGGCGGGGGCGATGGTGTACGGGCTCCCCATGGCCCCGACCGGCAACGTCTTCTCGTTCAGCATCGAAGGGCGGCCCCCGGCGCCTCCGGGCCAGTCCCCGATCCTCCGGGTCGGCTCGGTGACGCCGGGCGCCCTCCGGGCCTTGAAGATGCGCGTCGCCCGCGGCCGGGGATTCACCGCGGGCGACCGCCCGGGCGCTCCCCAGGTGGTGTTGATCAACGAGGCCGCGGTCCGCGAATTCTTCCCCGGCGAGGACCCGCTGGGCCAGCGGATCCTCCTGGGCTGGAACGTGGACGGTGTCCAGCGCGGGGGCGAGGTCGTGGGCGTCCTGGCCGACTTCAAGCAGGACACCCTCGGGGGGGAGGTCGAGCCCCAGCTCTTCCTCCCCTTCGCCCAGGCCCCCTTGCGGTCTCTCGCCGTGACCGTGCGCACGGAGTCGGATCCGGCCGCCCTGGCTGCCGAGGCCCGGGCCCGGGTGTTGGAGCTCGACCCCTCCCTCCCCGTCTACAGCCTGCTGACCATGGAGGAGATGGTCGCGGCGTCCGCGTCCCAGCCGAAGTTCTACCTGCTCCTGCTCGGCGGATTCGCGGCGATCGCCGTGGTGCTGGCGGCGGTGGGCATCTACGGAGTGATCGCCTACGGCGTCCGGCAGCGGACGCAGGAGATCGGCATCCGCATGGCTCTGGGCGCCTCCCGGGACCGGGTGCTGCGGATGGTGGTACGCCAGGGGCTGACGCTGGCCCTCCTCGGCGCCGCCGCCGGTCTCGCCGGGGCCCTCTTCGCCACTCGCGGCATGCGGAGCCTCCTCTATCAGGTGAGCGCCACGGATCCCGCCATCTACGTCGCCGTGGCCGTGGTGCTCGTGGCAGTGGCCGGCTTCGCCTCCTGGCTGCCGGCCCGCCGGGCGGCGGGGACGGACCCGCAGTTGGCGCTACGCGGGGAGGTGTAGAGCGGCCTAGGGACCGCGACGGCCCCGAATGCGGGCCCAGAAGAACAGACCGATGAAAACGCCGACGATGGGGATTACCCACCACAGGACCTCCCAGCCGACCTCCTCCCATGACAGGAAGGCGACGATCGTCTGCAGCAGGCCGGAGATGGCGAGGACGAAGAGCGCGCCCTGGATGATCCCCTCGGCGCGCCGCAGGCGCTCGGACGCGACCCGCTCCTCGATCTCTCCGAGGCGGTCGAGCTCCGAGCGCACCTTGACGAAGAGCCCGGCGAGACCGAGCGCGGCCGCGATCTCGCCGAACAGGGCGCGGGCGCGGGGGGCGCGGCTCACCTCCAGTTGGTAATAGCGCGCCTCGAAGCGCAGGAAATCCGCGCGCAGGCGCTGCGTGCTCCCAGGGACCAGCCGGCTCTGTCCTGGAGGCACGAGATCGCTGAGGCGATCGGAGAAGTGCAGGAGGGTCTGGTACAGAAAGGCCCCGTAGAGGAGGACCTCGAGGTCGGGATCGGGCTCGCCGCCCCTGGGGAGGTCCCCGGGCGCGAAGGTCACCAGGCTGTGGCCGTTGAAGAGCACCCGCTCCTCCGCAGGGGACAGGTCGCCGAGGGGCCGCAGGTCTCCCCCGCCCAGCTCGTCGAGCAGCCGGTCGATCAGCTCCGGAGCGCTGAAGTGGAGCCCCGGACGCACGTGCGCCAGAGAGAAATCCGGCACCCGAGCCCCGAGGATCTCCCGGCGAAGGCGCACGAGATCCTCGAGCGACGAGCCGGGCTCGCCGGCGATCTCGACGACGCGCAGCGGCGGACAGGTCCCCTCAGGAAAACGGCGCACCCACTCCTGGACCCGAAAGCCCGGGGCCGCAGGGGTCGAAGCGCCCGCGGGGGTCCTCTCCTGGCTGGACTCGCCGTAGAGCGCCTCCAGCGTCCCGGACATGCCGGCGAAGGGGCGCAGGCCGGCCTCCGTCGGTGCGGGGGCCCCGGAGGCCTCTGTCTCGGTCTACCCCAGATAGAGGCTGCCGCTCGCCAGCGGTACCTTCCAGAACTCTCCGCCGGTGGCGAGAGCGACGATCTCCTCGTAGGGCAGCGCCGTGCCGACGAGCGGCGAATCGACGATCGTCCACTCGTGCCCCCGCCCGTCATACCAGGGGTCGGGGTTGTCGCAATAGCTGCCGCCGTAGCGCGGCATCCCCAGGCGCACCTCCGTACCCGACGTCCGGCGCGCGGCCGACTCGGCCCGCTCCAGGCGGAAGCCGAGGCCGCGGAGGCTCGGCCTGCGCCCGTCCACGGAGAACGTCGGATCGAGGGAGAGGACGACCCGCCGGCGCGCTGCCCGCCCGGCGGATCCCTGCCCCGCACTGTCACTCAGGGGACAGATGAAAAAGGGAAATCCCGCGCCCCGCACCCAGTATTTGTGAAGAACGCTGCGGGGCGGCCCGGCGGCCACGAAAGCGCGCACCGGGAGGGCCGCGCCGCCGTCCGCCGCCGGCAGCGGGACGGAGTCGACCTTCCTGCCCTGGCGGAAGTCCTCCCGGAAGAGCTCCAGATCCCGGTCCAGAAGCGCGGCGAACGGGGCGAAGCGCGCGTCCGTGCGCCAGGAATCGACGCCGGGCGCCCCGGGCACGAGCTCCTCGAGCTTGCGCGGCGTCTCGCCTCGCACCGCGGCGATCCCGGCGAGGACGCACTCCAGAAGCTCGAAGCCGCGGCGCAGCTTTTCGCCCGAGGACAGCTCCTTGCCGTCGGGCCCGGTAAAGCTCTGGATGGCGAGATAGGCGAGATGGATGGCGTCCAGCTCGCGACGGTCGAGCTCGAGGGCTACATTCTCCTGCGTCTCGACCGCCGCCGGCAGCCGGTAGCGGCCCTGATCGACTTCGAGCGCATAGCCGGCGAGCGCCCGGGCGTAGCGCGGTAGGTCGCCCTCCGCGATCAGGAGGCGCACCAGGAAGGCCGCCACCAGCGCGTCGAAGTCGGGGTCGTGGTGGAGGACCAGGGTGGGCGTCCAGACGGAGCCCGCAGGGATCCTCCCTTCCTCGAAGCGTGCCAGCCAGGGGGAGAGGAGGTGGTTGTAGACCTGCTCGCGCCGCTCGACGACCAGCATCGCCGAGCAGGTCCCCGGGCCATCCTGACCGTGGTGGTCGATGATCCCGGGAGCGACCGTCCCGCCGACGTCGACGTAGACGACGCCCGGCGTGGTGGCCGCCCGCTCCCCCGGCGGCACGAAGCAGTAGCGCCAGTCGACCTTGAGACCGAGGGCTTGGGCTCCCAGGCATCGCAATGCGTGCATCTCCTCCAGGCGCATCAATGATACGGAAGCGCCGCCGCGGTGTATACTGATGTAGATGCTGCTTAATGAGCGCGGAATAGGTATAAAACTATTTCTTCGATCTCTTGTCTGGCTCGCCGCGGGGCTGCCGGCGCTGCTCGTGACTCCTCCGGCAGCGGGTCAGGACGGGGACGCGATCCCGTTCATCAGCGTCGCCCCCGATCCTGCCTACGTGAGCGCCGACACCGCGCTTGCCGAATATCTGCGCAAAGCCGCGAAGATGACCTTCTCCAGGTCGCGGCCCGCCACGTATCACAACGCGATCGAGGAGGTGGTGCGCCACGGCGACGCCCATTCGCCGTACGTGGCGCGCCTGACGCCGTACGCGTGCGTGGTGGCGGCGCTGCAAGGAGCAAGGTTCGAGATCCTGGCCACCTACTCGAGCCGGGCGACGCGGGCGCTCACCTACAACTCCTACTTCGCGGTCAGGGCCGACCGTGCGGATTTCTCCTTCTCCGCCGAACCCAACCTGCGCGAGGTCACAGAGTTCCTGGCCAGGGAGCCCCGGGCCTTCTTCTTCCACGACAAGTTCAGCACTTCGAGCTATTTCATCCCCCTGCACTACTTCCGCACGCAGGGCATTTTCCACACCGAGCCGGGCCAGCCCAGCGGTCGCCTGATCCCGATCGAGGTGGGCCAGTTGGAGCAGGGGATGGGGAGCTCCGACCTCGTGCGCGCCGTCGCCAGGGGCCAGACCGACGACGGCAGGAAGGTCGACATCGCCGCGGTCTGGGACGGCACCAAGACCAAGTTCGCGGACGATCCGGCCGCCAAGGCGCTGCGCTTCATCCGCATCGACGCCGTCCTGCCGAACGACCTGCTGGTCGCCTCCGCAGAGCTCTCGGCGCAGAAGATCGAGGCCCTGCGCAAGGCGATTCAGGGCATGCGCTGCGGCGACCTCGACTTCGCCGGCGACTTCGAGTGCTGGGTCGACATCAATGATGCGCCCGAGGCGCGCGAGGCCCTGGCCTCTCTCCGCCGCCTGGCGGCGGCCCAGCCAGCGCCGGTCACGGTGCGGATCGCCCTCACGGCTCGCGACGGCCAGGCGGCCAGGGACCACGCTCCCTACCTGGAGGCGGCGCGCCAGGCGGTGCGGCTCGCCGGCACGGAATTCGTCCTCTTCGACCCCGACTATCACAGTTGGGCTGACCTCGACTGGAAGCTCGAGCTGATTCACGACGGCGCGCTCAAGCTCACCAGCATCGTCAACGGCGTCGACCAGAAAAAGGTCGAGCCCCAGATCTTCCGCATCAGCTTTGCCGACGCGCAGGAAGAGCTGACCCGGCGGATCGTGACCGTCATCCACACGCGGCTCAACCGCATCCGCTATCTCTGGCCCTTTGAAAACCGGGTGCCGACCGTTCTGCGCGACGTGGGCTTCGCCCTGGAGCCGGGGAGCCGCGTGACGGTGCAGAAGATCACCTGGATCGATCCGGAGAAGAACGAGTTCGCGCGCGGCGACGACTTCGAAGCGGAAGTCACGGTGGCTGACTTCCACAAGTTCCAGCTCGAGGACAAACCCTTTCCCAAGCTGTTGAATCAGGACCTGGACATCGATCCCATGTCCAACTCGGCCTACCGCGTGATCCTGGTGCGGCCGACGACCGAGAAGCCCCTCTTCCGCTATCTCACCTTGGCGCTCGTGGTCCTGTTCGGGCTCGGCGGCACCGCGGCGGCGGTCGATCTCTATCGCGCCCGCGGGACTCCGAAGCCCTGAAAGGACCCGATCATCCGCTCCACGCGCGGCAGCAGCCGCTCGGCCAGGCGGAAGCTCACCAGTCCGCAGGCCAGGCCCGCGAGGATGTCGGGCAGCCAGTGGATGCCGAGGACGAAGGTCGAGAGGACGATCGCGAAGCCCAGGGGGAGAGTAGCCCTGCGGAACCAGGTGTCCGCCCGGTAGAGGCAGCCCACGAGCACGACCGTCACCGAAACGTGAAAGCTGGGGAAGCAGTTGTTCAGCCCGCTGAAGGGACGGAAGGCCTGGATGAGCGCCGACGTCCACAGGTCCGAGAGCAGCACGGCGCCGGAGTCCGGGAAGGTCCAGCGCTCCGGCACGGGGAAGAGGATGTAGAAGGGCAGGGTCAGGAGATAGTCGATCGTGGCCGCGGTCGCCAGGAGGAGCAGCAGACGCGGATCGCGACGCCGGTAGAAGAGGACCACCGTCGCCAGCACCAGGAGCGGAAAGACGAAGAAGTAGACGGTCGAGAAGCCCCAGACCGCGATCATGTTGGTGGCGTCGTGCGGCTCGAAGTTGAGCCCCCGCTCGAACCACTGCGCCGCCTCGCCGAGCACCTGCTCCAACTCGATCCCCAGCCGGTAGCGGCTGCGCAGCCAGCTCTCCACGGCGGTCTCGACGTAGTTGACGACGAAGAGGAGGAGAAGCATCCCCACGGCGGTACGTTTGAGATGCACGGCACGCATCCCGAGCCGCGGAGCCGCCGCGACCGCCGGCTCCTCCTCCGGCACCCGTGCCGGGGTCGGTTGCAGCTCTTCGATTCCGGCCCCGGGAGAAGCCGGAATCACTGCCGGGGCGGCCGTCTCCGGGGCCGGCAGAGGCAGTGCGGCAAGCTCCAGCGGCACCGTCACCTTGTCCGGGCCGCGCAGCTTTCTCAGCGCCTCGGCCACGGAGGGACGGTCGTCCGGATCCGGCTCCCCCATCCAGCGCACGAGCTCGCCGAAAGACCCGGCGATCCCCGTGCCAGGGGGGCCGCTCGGCAGCTCGCCGGTGCGCAGCTCGTGCAACACCACCGCCAGGCTGAAGATGTCGGCCCTCTCGGTGACGGTGCGCTGGGTGCGCTGCTCGGGCGCCATGTAGGCCAGCGTTCCCATCTGCTCGAGCGTCCTGGTGAGCCGGATGTCCTCGGGGGTGAGAGCGATGCCGAAATCGGTGAGGCAGGCGCGGCCCTCCGCGTCGAGAAGGAAGTTGCTGGGCTTGATGTCGCGGTGGACGATGCCCGCACCGTGAATGCACGCCAGCGCCTCGAGGGCGTCCTCCGCCCAGGCGCGGACGCGCTCTTCGGGCAGCCCGCCCGGCCGCACCTGGTCGTGGAGGCTGCCGTTGCGCAGCACCGGCATCTTGAGGAAGGGCTGCCCGGAGGGCAGGGTGCCGAGGTCGGCGGCCGGCACGATGCGCGGATGGTGGATCCTGAGCATGCGCCGGGCCTCCCGCCGGAAGCGCTCGCAATAGGTCGCCTCCTCCGCCAGCTCGCGGTTCAGCACCTTGAGGGCGACCTCCTCGTCGAGGTCGAGGTCGCGGACGCGATAGACCGTCGCCATTCCTCCCCGCCCCAGCTCCTCGAGCTTCTGGTAGCGCGGGCTGAGCTCGCCGGTCTCCTCGCCCGGCTCGGCCTGGCGGGCGAGGCGGATCGCGCCGCCGGCGATGCGCAGCTCCTGGAAGAAGTCGAGCCTCTCCCGCATCATGAGCCAGCGCTCGAAGGAGACCTCGCCCTCCTCGGAGCCCACCGCCTTGGGGATCTCCGAGCCCGACTCGTCGTGAACCCTCGTCACCCTCTTCAGGCCAGGGGAGGAGCGGAAGAGGTAGAGGTGCTCCTGGTTGGTCTGGGGATGCGGCAGCACCTGCAGAAAGGGCGTGAGCTCCAGGACCCCGCTCGCGTCCGTGTTGCCCAGGTAGACCGACTCGGTCAACAGGAAGGCATCCCACTCGGCGCCCTGCAGCTCGCTCTGCTCCTCGGCGCCGGCGAAGAACTGCAGCTTGCCGGTGAAAAAGGCCTCGACCTTGCCGGTGGACCCGCGCCGCCGGGCGGGCTCCTGGCTGCGCACGCGGAAAGGTCGATAGGACGCCAGCCATCCCAGACCGAGGAGCACCGCCCACACCGCCTGATGCAGCTCCTTGAGCTGCTGCCGCGTCTGCGTGGGGCTTACCGCCGAACGGGATTTGTGGGTGATCCTGTTGCGGAGCTCGACGACGGTGTTGAGCTGGCGCGCTCCTTCACCCTGGCCGCCGTTGGCGCCGAAGAACCAGCGGGGCGCTTCGGACAGGAAGCACTGGGGCTCCGGACGCTGGCCGAGGTGGCGGAGAGTCTCGCGGATCAGCTCGATCCACATGCCGTCCGTGGGGCGTTCGAGCTTGCGGATCGCCGCCTCGACCGCCGGAGAGGGAGCCCCCCGGAGATAGTCGGGCAGGAGGAACGCCGCCAGCGTGCGCAGCAGGATCTCGTTGCAGGCGATCAGGCCGTTGATGCGGTCGGCGTCCGTGGTGGCCAACGTCACCCGGTGCCAGGCCGCGGCAATCGGATACGGGAACCGCCGACGGACCGTCTGGTCGGTGACTCTCGAATCGCTCATGGGACCATCCCTCGCCAGAAACACAGGCGCCCAAGCGGGCACAAGAAAGACAGTGTTTTAAGGATACCAGAAGAGTCGCCGGCGCCCTATCCTCCGATCACGCCCCCGTCCTTCTTCGTGATCGCGACGACCGACGGCCGCGGAGGCATCTTCGGATCGAAGTCCGGCCAGCGGGTGGAGGGGGCGGCGTAGACGGAGCCCTCTCCAGGGTGCTGGACGGCGACGAAGAAGGTCTTGTCGTCCGGGGTCAGGCAGGGGCCGCAGAGCTCGGCGCCCACGGGGGTGCGGAAGAAGAAGCGCGGCACGGCACGGCCGTCCCCCTGGAGGTCCGCGCCGTAGAGGCCGTCGCCGATCTTCAGGTCGTCCTGGGAGCCGCCCTGGTCCGTGGCGATCCAGATGCGGCCCTGGTGGTCGAAGGCGAGGTTGTCCGGGCAGGCGAGCCAGCCGTTCTCGCTCACCCCCGATCCGTAAAGGGTGTTGCCGAGGACCGGGTTTCCCGCGATCAGGAAGAAGTCCCACTCGGCCTCGGTCGCGGCGTGGTCCACCTCTCCCCTGCCGGCGCCCGGGGGGATGATTTCGAGGATGTGACCGGTCTTGTTGTTGAACCGCGGGTTGGCGGGGTTCACCTCGTCGGGGGTGCGCTCGGCGTTGTTGGTCAGGGCGCAGTAGACCCGGCCGGTGAGAGGGCTGGTCTCGATGTCCTCGGGCCGGTCCATGGGGGTCGCGCCCAGGAGCCGGGCGGCCCGGCGGGCCTCGATCACCACGTCCGCCTGGCTGGCGAAGCCGTTCTCCGAGGTGAGCGGCCCCTGGCCGAAGAGGAGGGGCAGCCACCGGAGCCTCCCCTCCGCCTCGAAGCGGGCGGCGTAGAGGGTGCCCTCGTCCAGGAGGTCGCGGTTGGCGGCGCGGTTCCCCAGGTCCACCTTGCCACGGGTGACGAACTTGTAGACGTGCTCGTCGCGGTCGTCGTCGCCCATGTAGGCCACCAGGCGGCCGTCAGGGTTGAGGACGGTGGTGGCTCCCTCGTGCCGGGTGCGGCCGAGAGCCGTGCGCTTGACCGGGACGGCCTCGGGATCGTAGGGGTCGTACTCCACGACCCAGCCGAAGCGGTTGGGCTCGTTCGGCTCCTTCGCGAGGTCGAACCGCTCATAGAACCTCGACCAGGCGTAGCGGGCCCGGCCCCGGATGCCGTAGACCTCCCGGGCGCGGGCCTCCTCAGAGGCGTTCGACAGGTCGCCGCCGAAGTAGTTATGGAAGTTTTCCTCGCACGTCAGCACGGTGCCCCAGGGGGTGACGCCGCCGGCGCAGTTGCCGATCGTGCCCAGGACACGGGTTCCGGTGGGGTCGGCGTTGGTCTTGAGCCGCGGGTGGCCGGCGGCCGGGCCGGCGACCCGCATCCCGGTCCGGGCGGTGATCCGCCGGTTGTGGGTTCCGCCTGGCACGGCCCGCCACTTGCCGCCCTCCTTGCGCACCTCGACGACGCTGTGGCCGTGGGCGGCCATCTCGATGTCCACCTGCTCCCGGGTCAGGGCTTCGACCCGGGTCTCGCGGGCCAGGCCGGGGAACATCAGCTCGGCCGTGGTGTACTCATGGTTGACGCAGAGCAGACCGTGGTCGGAGGAGCGGGAGCCGGCGGGCAGGGGCATGAAGGCGATGAAGTCGCAGTTGTAGCCGAACTGTCGCGCCTGGGCCTCGGCCGATTGGCGGGCGATGTCGAAGGCGGGAGCGTCCGCCAGCACCTTGTCTCCCCAGCGCAGGAGCACGTCCGCCGCGTACCCCGGCGCCACGACGTGCCCCGGCCCGAGGCCGTGGGCGATCTCTTCGAAGGTCAGGGTCGAGGGGTTGGTGGCGGCGAAGAGGATGCGGGGACCCAGGTCGCCCAGCAGGCCGAGGGCGGCGGTGGCAACGGCCCCTTGGAGCAGACCGCGCCGGCTCAGGCGCTCCTCGATGAGTTGGTTGAGGGACGGTGAGGTGCTGGCGGCGGGAGTGTCCCTCATGACAGCCCTCTCCCGGACTTAACCTATGTCCCCAGGAATCCAGCAGACTGCCTGGTCGGCCAGGAAGCCGGAAGGGACAAGGTTGAGAATTCCTTTGTCGAGAGTCGCGAGCCTGGCCCCAGAGCGGAGAGCCAGCCCCAGGAGGTGCGCATCCGTTACCTGCCGGTGCCCCGTAAGCCTTCCTGGGTCTACAAACTTAGAGCTCGGCAGCGAGATGTCGTCGGAAAGGAAGATGTGATGGGGCAGCGTGAGGATCTCCTGCAGCAGGGCGATCGCCTCGCGGGGTGACCTCGCTCCAGGGGTGATCCGGGAGTTCGACGAGACACGAACAAAGCCACTCTGCGTCATGGGGCAGGTCGCCCAACCCGATCGCAGGTTGCGCCGAAGCCATGACGTGACGAGTCCGTGATGCTCGTGGTTCGGCCACGCAAGGGCCACGAGAACGTTGACGTCGAGGAGGGAGACCAAAGTTTAGAGGTCGTCGGATTCCGCCGCCTTCACCATGTCGAGGGTGAGGGTCGGTGTCCCCTCGGGAACGGAGAAAACGGGAAAACGGATCTCATCCGTCTGCGCGCGTTCCTCTTCCAGAGCCCTGCGGAGAAGGTCTGAGAGAACTTTGCCAATGCTCCGGTGTTCCGTGGCAGCCCGCCTCTTCACCGCCTCGTACACGTCGTCGTCGATCTGCAAGCTGGTCTGCACGGAAAGAGACTACGGCTCCCTCGATAGGCTGTCAAGGAG
>DASQEB010000267.1:0-6577 GCA_035633875.1 Thermoanaerobaculia bacterium | reverse complement strand
GCCCGAGCGGCGGGAGGAGCTTGCCGCGGCCCGGCTCCGCGTCTGGCAGGCGGTGGACCGGGAGCTCGCCCGTCTCCTCACGGCCCTCGACCTCACCACCACGACCGTCGCGGTGGTGAGCGATCACGGCATGCTCCCGATACACACCGCGCTCGATCCGAACGTGCTCCTGCGGGAGCGGGGGCTCCTCCGAACAGACCGCGAGAGCAGGGTCCTCGCGGAGGGGACCGTCGCCCACGCCGTCCGGTCCGGAGCGGTCGCCCACGTCCATGTGGCCCCGGGCCGGGAGGACCTCCTCCCGGATCTCCGGCAGCTCTTTACGGAGTGGGAGGCGGACGGCGAGCGAGTCCTGGAGCGCGTAGTCCCCCGGAGCGAGGCCGCCGCCGTGGGGCTCGACCACCCGAACAGCGGCGATCTGATCCTCTTCTCCCGCCCGGGCTACACCTTCGCGTCGGGGCTGCGGGAGGGCCGCGCCGCCTGGCCGACCCCCGTCTACGGCATGCACGGCCACCTCAATCATCACGAGGAGCTGCACGGCATCTACATGGCGGTGGGGGCGGGCATCCGGCAGGGGAGCGCCGGGACGGTCCGGTCGGTGGACGTGGCCGGCCGGGTGGCGGGCTGGCTGAGGATCGAGAAGCCCCGGCGGGAACCGGTTCGACGGTGAAGGACCGCCTCGAGAAGTGGTTTGCGGAGCGCGGCTGGACCCCTTTCGATTTCCAGCGGGCGGTCTGGGAGGCCTACCTCGCCGGGGAGAGCGGCCTCGTCCACGCCCCCACCGGCACGGGGAAGACCTATGCTGTCTGGCTGGCCCCGCTCCTGGAATGGCTGGAGCAGCATCCCGAGCCGGAGCGACGGCCCCGGCGGCGGATGGCCGCTCCACTCCTGCGGGTGCTCTGGATCACCCCCCTCCGCGCCCTGGCCGCGGACACCGAGGCCTCGCTCCGGGCTCCTCTCGCCGCGCTGGGGATCCCCTGGACGCTGGAGCGGCGCACGGGGGACACCTCCTCGTCCGTCCGCGAACGGCAGCGCGACCGCCTCCCCACGGCCCTGGTGACCACGCCCGAGAGCCTCTCCCTCTTCCTCTCCCGCCCCGACACCCGGGAGTTGTTCGCCGACCTCCGGCTCGTGGTCGTGGATGAGTGGCACGAGCTCCTCGGGGGCAAGCGTGGAGCGCAGACGGAGCTGGCCCTGGCCCGCCTGCGCCGCTTCCGGCCGGGCCTCCGTGTCTGGGGGCTCTCGGCCACCCTGGGCAACCTCGGCGTCGCCCTCGCGTCCCTGGTGGGGACCGGAGAGGCCGGCCGGCTCGTCCGCGGTCTCGCGCCCAAGGAGATCCGCATCGACTCCCTCCTGCCGGAGACAGTCGAGCGCTTCCCCTGGGCCGGACACCTGGGCCTCAGGCTCCTCCCCCGGGTCGTGGCCGCCGTCGAGGAGGGCAAGACCGCCCTCGTGTTCACCAACACGCGCTCACAGACCGAGATCTGGTACCAGGCCCTCCTCGAGGCCCGGCCGGACTGGGCCGGGGAGATCGCTCTCCACCACGGCTCGCTCGACCGCAAGGTGCGGGACTGGGTCGAGGACGGCCTTCGCCAGGGGAGCCTCCGTTGCGTGGTGTGCACCTCCAGCCTGGACCTGGGCGTGGACTTCGCGCCCGTGGACCGGGTGCTCCAGGTGGGGAGCCCCAAGGGGATCGCGCGGCTCGTCCAGCGGGCCGGCCGGAGCGGCCACCGGCCGGGGCTCCCCAGCCGCGTGACCTGCGTCCCCACCAACGCCTTCGAGCTGGTGGAGGTGGCCGCCGCCCGCCGGGCGCTCCACGAGGGGCGCCTCGAGCCCCGGACGCCCCAGGAGAGACCGCTCGACGTCCTCGCCCAGCACCTGGTGACCGTGGCCCTGGGCGGCGGCTTCCGCGCCGCGGAGCTCTACGACGAGGTCCGCACCGCCTGGTCCTATCGGGACCTAACTCCCGCCGAGTGGGAGTGGACGGTCGACTTCGTCACCCGGGGCGGCCCGGCTCTGGCCGCCTACCCGGAGTACCGCCGGGTCGTAGAGACGGACGGCCTCTTCACCGTTCCGGACCGGCAGGTGGCCCGCCGCCACCGCCTCGCGATCGGCACCATCACCAGCGACGCCGCCGTGGCCGTCCAGTACGTCAGCGGCGGCAAGCTCGGCACCGTCGAGGAGTCCTTCATCGCCCGCCTCCGCCCCGGGGACCGCTTCGTCTTCGCCGGCCGGACCCTGGAGCTGGAAACGGTGCGCGACCTGACCGCCTACGTCCGCAAGGCCAAGGGCAGGAGCGGCGCCATCCCCCGCTGGATGGGCGGCCGGATGCCCCTCTCCACCGAGCTCGCGGCCGCGGTCCGGTCCCTCCTCGAAAGCGCCCGCCGCGGCACCTACGAGGGGCCGGAGATGGAGGCCGTGCGGCCCCTCCTCGAGCTCCAGGCCCTCTGGTCGACGATCCCCGCCGCAGACGAGCTCCTCGTCGAGCGACACCGGTCGCGGGAGGGGCACCACGCGTTCCTCTACCCCTTCGAGGGCCGCCTCGTCCACGAGGGCCTGGCGGCGCTCCTGGCGTACCGGATCTCCCGGCTTCGCCCGATCACCTTCACCCTGGCGGTGGACGACTACGGTCTCGAGCTCCTCTCGCCGGACCGCGCCCCGTTCGAGGAGGCCCTGGCTGTCGGGCTCCTCTCCCCCGCGGGGCTCCTGGACGACATCCCCGCGAGCCTCAACGCGGCCGAGATGGCCCGGCGCCAGTTCCGCGAGATCGCTCGCGTCGCCGGTCTCGTCTTCCAGGGCTTGCCTGGCCAGAGGAAGCCCGCCCGCCACCTCCAGGCGTCGAGCGGCCTCCTGTACGACGTCTTCGCCCGCTACGACCCCGGCAACCTCCTCCTCCACCAGGCCCACCGGGAGGTCCTGGAGCAGCAGCTCGAGCGGAGCCGCCTGGGCCGGGCCCTCGCCCGGCTCTCCGCCTCCCGCGTCACGATCCGGGAGATCGAGCGCCCCACCCCCCTCGCCTTCCCGCTCCTGGTGACCCGGATGCGGGAGAAGCTCAGCTCCGAAAAGCTGGCCGACCGCGTGCGCCGCATGGCGGCCCGGCTGGAGAAGGCGGCGGACTCGGGCTAGTCTTATAGGACTTGGTCAGGTCGTCCTCGGTCGCGTGACGGGTGGCGTTAGGACCCTCTTTGATGGTACCTTTTCATCCCTGGGGATTCCTGAGTTGGCGGAGTGGCGGCGGACTCGGCCGTATGCCCATCTCAAGTAAGAGGTTGGAAACTGCCCTCTAACACGGAGCGCTGAAAGCAGGAAAATTGCCGGAAACGGAAAATGGTTGAACGCAAGGCGGCCCTACCCAGCTTGAGGGATCTGTATCTCCGGCATCCTGGTCTTTACGAGCCGCTTTGTAGAGCCTATGCAGATGCCGCTGCCATTTGTCTTGCCGAAAATTATGTACCTCCCGTTGAGATAGAGATACTATACAATAATTCCTCTGGTTTTCGTGATCTATCATGGGAAATTCCTGCAGAAAATGCCAAGGCAAGCTGGAATAACAAAGATGATGCCACCGAGCAAGGAGCCTATTCAGTGAGCTTGGCGGTTGTCGAGGCTGAGCTTGGTCTCGTGGCCTTGTCGAGAGCTGAGACTCGTACCGGAGCCGATTACTATATCGGTATTCCAGGCACAGATCTTGAAGAGTCTTACCGCTTAGAGGTGTCAGGGACGAGAAGCTCTGAAATGCGAGAAGTACAGAGCCGGCTACGACAGAAGCTGGAGCAGGCTCGCAAAGGGCAATCGAACAAACCGGCTCTCGCGTGCATTGTTGGATTTGGTACAAAGACAATCGCTATCGCCGACTTGGAATACGATGCCTAGCATGGAGCACCAACAGGCGCAGGAACTCGCGGCTGCTGCTGAGTTGGCAACGCGGCAAGGCGCTCATGAGAAAGCAAGGTCGCTCTATGAAAAGGCTGCAAGATTCGAGCTTTCTGCTCTTCGGGATCTACCTCCTAGTAAGCCTCGAAGCCTAGGCATTCTGTCTGTCAGCTATGCTTCGCTTTTGTTCAAGGCCGAATTGTATGATCAAGCCGAGCTTGCCATATATGGCCTCTTGTCGGATGCGACAATTCCTGCCCCCTTTCGGGATCAACTGCGCGAGCTACTTCAGGTCACCTGGGAAGAACGCCTCTTGCTCCAAGACAAGATGAAATATACAGGCGCAGAAATTCTGGTCGCTCTGCGAGGCGGAAGAATTGGGATGGGAACAGCTCCTGCGGACACAGCAGTTCACTACCTTAACGGCTTCAATTTGTTGGCGTACAGGGCTGCCGAATACGACGCCGGGCTTCCACTAAGGAAGCATGGCCCACCTTCCAAGGAAATTCAAACCGCCTTTCAGGCACGCGCTACTCAGCCCGCCGTTGGTAGTTACAAATTTTCCATCAAACTATTAGAGCCAGCCCAGGCAACTCTATTCCCGGAAACTTCGCCTGCCATACGGCCCGATCCTTGGCGGGTTTCGAGGATTGTTGCCGAGGTCCTTAGGTCCGTGACGAACAGCGATCAAGGGGCGCTTGAACGAGCTGTGTCTGCAGGGGATTACAGGCTTGCCCTGGCGCGCCTTGCTAGAAACATTGTTCCTGCAGGAGAAAGCCTTTCCGAAGTAGAGATCAGATTGGCCGGTGATGGTCCTCTGGATGCGATTCGGCTCATTCCGGCAGCCCGCAGGAACGTGAATGAGACAATCCGACTCTTGAAACCATCAGCAGAACAGAGCAGTGGAGAAGAGACGATCACAGGTACGTTGAGGGCGGTCCACCTAGACCAGAGTTGGATTCGGATCGTTCCTGACCAAGGTGCGCCAGTACGAATTCGGACAAACCCTGATGAATTGGATGATGTCATCGGTCCAATGGTTAACCACAAGGTTATTGCCCGAATAGTCCGTACCGATTCAAAAAGAGCAAGGCTAATCGATGTGGAGCTCCAAGAGGACTGATCCGCATCTGATGTACGAAGCCCTATTATCCCCGATGTTCAGAAGAGGGGACCTCCGCGTAGATCTCGCCAGCGAGTTTTTTGTCCTCCTCCCCGAGCGGGGCCTGTTCCAGGAGCGGACCCGGACCCTCATCGCGGCCGACGTCCACCTCGGCAAGGCCGCCGCCTTCCGCGCCGCCGCCATCCCCCTGCCCGGCGGCACGACCAGCGAGGCCCTCGCCCGGCTCTCCGCAGCCCTGGATCGCACCGGGGCGCGCCGCCTCCTCCTTCTCGGAGACTTCTTCCACGCGAAGACTGGCCGGGCGGCCCGGACCCTCGGGACTATCTCGAAGTGGCGGGAGCGCCATGCGGACCTGGAAGCCGTGCTGGTGCGGGGCAACCACGACCGCGGCGCCGGTGATCCTCCTCCCGAGTGGGGCTTCACCTGCTGCGACGAGCCCCTGATCGAGCCCCCCTTCGCCTTCCGCCACCATCCGGCCGAGGAGCCCGGGAGCTACGTCCTCGCCGGGCATATCCACCCGGCCGTGTCGCTCGCAGGCGCCGGCCGCCAGCGGGAGAGGCTCCCCTGCTTCCTCTTCGGTCAGAAGGTGGGGCTGCTTCCGGCTTTCGGCGATTTCACCGGTGGCGCGGGGGTCCGACCACGCCGGGGGGATCGGGTCTTTGTCGTTGCCGGGGATGAAGTGGTCGCCGTTGCAGCCGATTGAGACCTTTTCTTTTCACAATTGGCACGTTTATTGCCAATCCAGATCGCCCGTAAGGAGGAAGATGCCATGGCCCAAGCCACCAAGGACAGGGTTGTGTATCACGTCGTTCCGAACTCCTCGGCCGAGAGATGGGTCGTCAGCCAGGAAAACGCCGAGTTCCGCAGGGAGTTCGACACCAAGGAAGAAGCCGTCGAGTTCGCCAAGGAGCGCGCCCGGCAGGCCGAGCTCGGTCAGGTGAAGGTCCACAAGAAGGACGGCAACATGGAGTATGAGTCGACCTACGGGGAGGACCCCCGGCGGTCGCCGAGCTAGACGGTCCACCCAACCATCAGAGCCCCGGAGGGGCGCAGGGAAGGCGGCAAGGCTCCCTGCGCTCCTACCGGAGTGGCGTCCTGAGCCCTCTGGACTCTTTGTAAAGCCTCGCGACGCCGGGTTCGGCACCGGATTCCAGCAGGCAGGGATGGGTACCATCCGGCTGGGAGGGGGATGGGTGAGAAACTAAGGTTCGCCGACAACACCGAGACTCTTCGCACAACCGTCTCTCGCCACACGCTCTCGCTGATGTCTGAATCTCACACCTCACCCGAACGTGTTGACCGCTGGCTGTCGATGGCGGCCGGAGTCGGGGCGATCTGCGCCGTGGCGATCACAGACGCGCCTCGAGACAGTCATCTGTTATTGCTCGATTTACGAGGAGTGTTGGCAGGCGGCTACGCGGTCATGGGATACCGTGTGAACGCTGTCCAACCGGGGCTCTGAAGGCTCCTTCCTTGACCGGGCTGAAACCGGCCGCGGCCGATGTCGATTCCCCCCTCCCCGGTCGACTAAAGGGTGCCCCACCAAGTAAGGGTAAAAGGAGACACCCATGAAGATCACCGTAG
>DASQEB010000266.1:0-2355 GCA_035633875.1 Thermoanaerobaculia bacterium | reverse complement strand
GCTCGGCCTCGTCGGGGACTTCGACCGGGACGAGGTCCTGCGGCAGGTGCGCGAGGCCTTCGGCGACTGGCCGCGGGGATCGGCCTGGAAGCCCGCCGAGGTGCCCTACCGCAGGGCCCCAAGCCCCGGCGTCTTCTACGTCGAGAAGAACGACATGACGCAGTCGTACGTGATCATGGGCCACCTGGGCGTGCTGCGCAACGATCCGGACTACCATGCCCTGGAGGTCCTGAACCAGATCTTCTCGGGCTCCTCCTCCTCCCGCCTGTTCAACAGCGTGCGGACCCGCAAGGGTCTGGCCTACGCCGTTTACGGCGGGGTCCAGAGCGAGTGGGACCACCCCGGGCAGGCCATGCTCTTCCTCACCACCAAGACCCAGACGACCGGCGCCGGCATCGAGGCTCTCCTCGAGGAGGCCCGGAATCTGAAGACCCAGCCGCCCACGGACGAGGAGGTGGAGAAGGCCCGGCAGGGGCTCCTCAATTCGTTCATTTTCCAGGCCGACTCGGCGCGCAAGGTCCTGCGCCAGCAGATCACCTACGAGGCCTACGGCTACCCTCTCGACCGGCTCTCCCGGTATCTGGAGGGGATCAAGACGGTCACCGCCGAACAGGTGCGCCAGGCGGCCCGGCACCTGCGGCCGGAGGAGTTCGCCATCCTGGTCATCGGACCGGCCGAGGGGCGAGACAAGCCCCTCACCGCCTACGGACCGGTGACCCCGGTGGACATCTCCCTGCCCCGGCCGGAGCCCAAGGACGCGTCGCGGTAGGACCTCTGCGGTGAAGCACCGGCCCGAGGGCCTCACCCGGAAGGAGAGGGCCAGGGTGAGGGCCGGGGCCGGCAGCCCGCAACCATTCTCGCCTGACCTGGCGCGGGCTCACGATTTCATGCCTCTGGCGAGGTGAGGCCCTACTCCCTCTGCCCCGCAGGCCGCACCTGTCCACCTCCCGGCTTCTCCCCCTGGACGAACAACCGGCGGAACCAGGCCCGTTCGGTCCCGGGCTCCACGGCCACGACGCCCCAGACGAAGGCGTTGTGGCCATCCACCGCAGTCTCCAGGGCCGGCAGGTCCGCCACCGGGGTCTGCTCCCGATGGTCGTACAGGAGGACCTCGATCTGCTTGCCATGCCGGGGCTCGGAGAGGACGACCGTGTAGAGGTCCACCTTCTTGCCGGCGAGCTCCGTGGGCCAGTCCGCCTCGAAGCGCACCAGGCGCTGCTTGGGCTCGACGCGTCCCTTGACACGGCCGGAGAGGTCGCGAAGGTCGAGGCGTACCGGGCTGCGGGACCGCTGGACCTCGGGGCCGCCATGGACGAGGTCGATCGCCAGGAGCCTCTTCTCATGATCGCTCAGAGCTCCGTAGGACTCCCGCGTCCGGACGGCGGACGGGGCCCAGACCCGGACGCCCGGACGGTGCACCGCCACCTCGACGCCGGCCCGGCCCGCCTCCAGCAGCGAGCCGGCGGGGAGAAAACCCGCCTCGTAGTAGGCGGCCGTGGAGCCCGCCATGCGGTCCTCCACCTGCTTCGGGCTCCCGCCTTCGACGTACAGCCCGCCGGTGCTCGACGCCATGTGACGCAGGGCACTGTCGGCATCCAGGCCGGCAACGGCCACCTGGTGATCCAGGTTGACGAAGAGGCTCATCGCTCCCGACTCCGCGAGGGCCTGGAGAGGCTTCTCGAAGTGGGAGACCAGGGGACTGAACTGGCGACTGTCCATGTGGTGGTTCTGGCGGCCCGTCTGGAGACCGATTGAATTTCCCTGGAAATAAAGCTGCGGATGGAGACCCTGCGTGAACATCACCAGGAGCTTGGGCCCAGGCAGCCGGCGCAGCTCGGCGGCGAGGACCTCCAGAGACTCGGCGAGGCCCAGGGCCGCCCCTTGGTACTGCGACCGGCCGGTCGCGCGGATGTTGTCGCGGATGGGGGAATCCTGATCGGCCGGAGCCCCGTTGCGCCCGGTGCCCCTGACGCTCATCGGGAACTTCGACTCGGCGTTGGTCTCCAGCCCATCGACGTCGGGCCGCAGCTCCCGGATCCGCTTGAAAACCTTTTCTTTTCCCTCCTCGTCCGCCGCCACGGGGCCCAGCACCTGCTTGAGACCCGTGCGCCGGTCGTTGACGAGAAGATAGAGGCGGTCGGTCGCGGGGAGCTGCTCCAGATATCCCCCCGCGGTCTTGGAGCTCCCGACGAGCCCGCGCGGCGAGGAAAACGCCACGTCGAACAGGAGATAGACGTGGCGCGGGAGCGCCGCCGGCGGTCTCCCGGCGGTCTGCGGGCGCTCGGTCGTGGTCGTGGCCCCGGCCGCGGTGTAGCGGTCGAAGCTCTCGATGCCGACCGGAGCACAGCCCACCCG
>DASQEB010000265.1:0-3445 GCA_035633875.1 Thermoanaerobaculia bacterium | reverse complement strand
GGGGAGGCGCAGGCCGGCGGGCTGGGCTTCGACCGCGTGGGCCGCGGGATAAACGAGGAGGGCGAGCGCGAGGGTTACTGCGAGGGCCGGGCGGAGCCGGCGAGGGGGTTCGGGAGATCGGGAGGATCGGGACATGGTAGGACGCTCCTTTCGGGACGGCTGAGCCCGCGCCGGGATGGCGGGGGTGGCGGTCCGTTCATGAAGGAGGGTGCGGGTGGGCAGGAGTGCGGTGATGCGTTTGATCTCGTCGAAGGGGCAACGGAGATGGCCTCTCCCCCGCGAATGAATAGAACTTAGCGCGCTGTCGCGCGCGAACCTTGGGGTGACGGCACGAGGATGGCCCTAGGGTGCGGTGCCGGCGGTTGGAACTGAGGTGACATCGGGCAGTGGATCAGCCCGGTGGTCTTCGAGACGGTGCGCAAGATGATCGCCTGCCGCACGCCGGTCCTGGGTTGCCATCTCTACAGATGTCCGCAGTGCCAGCGCCTCGAAGTCGTCCCTCACTCCTGCAAGTCCCGCTTCTGCCCCACCTGTGGCAAACACGCGACCGACCGCTGGGCCGAAGGCGTTCTCAACGACTTGCTCGACGTGCCGTACCACCACTTGGTTTTGGCGGTCCCAGCTCATCTGCGCAGCGTGCTCCACTTCAACGGCCAGCCACTCTTGCGTGATTGGGTGCAAGATCTGCTCTTCTGGCTACAACAATTGTATCGCCGGTTGTACCGGCGGTTGTTCTTGAGTACCGATGCTTAGGGGGTGAGGTAGAACCCCGATTCTGCCCCCGGCCGTCGAGCCAACGCACCGAGTCCTCGGCGCCGGTTGCGGCGTCCGAGGTGGGTTCGATTCCCCTGGGCTTCCGCCAGCTTCTTCTTGGTGCCGGCCGGGCGGCCCCGGAGAGGTCCCCGGGGCACGCTACGGCGACTCCGACGTCAGGCCGTTACGGGAGCGGTCCGGACCAGCAGTAGCACTTCGGTTTGCCATCGGAACAGAATTCGGCGTACGGGTACTCGCAACTGAAATAGCGGCCACCGCTGAACCCGCAAAGCTGGCCGATTCGTCCTCCCGCGCAAGCCCCGCAGGAGCCACAGAAACCGGTCGACTGCTCGGTGGGAGCGGGGTTGAGGAAGGCGAGCTCGTCGGTGGGGCAACCCGATACCCCGTCGGCGGGTGTCATGAGGACGACGCTCCCGTCCGCGGAGGAGGCCGGCGCGTCCGCCGAGGCCGTCGAAGAGGCGCTCACAAGGGACCCCGTCAGCAGCAGGAAAGCGAAGACCAGCAGTGCAGTTCTGAGCTTCATGCCACGGCTCCTTTCTGGATCGGTTCACGGATGGTGCAGCGTGTTTCACTCAGAAAGGTGCCGCTCCCCCCAAGAGCGGGACGGCTTCGGTTCAGCCGCTTGACAGCCCACGACTCTTCCGGTAAAGTCGAATCATCATGACGGACGCCCGCAAGCTCGCCAGCCGGTTTGCCGCCCTCGGACACGAGGTCCGGTTGGAGATCCTCCGCCGGCTCCTCGCCGCCCACCCGCACGGGCTGGTGGCAGGGGAGATCCAGCAGGAGCTGGGCATCCCCGCCTCGACCCTGTCGCACCACCTGGATGCCCTGCGCCATGAAGGTCTCGTGGAGCAGCACCGGGAAGGGCGGTTCCTGCGCTACCTCGCCAACGACCAGGGCCTGCGCGAGCTGCTCGACTTCCTCTACGCCGAGTGCTGTACCCAGAACGACGTGGTGCGGATCGGGATCGGGGCCGGCACAGCGGAGCCGAGGAGCTGAAATTTTTTTGCCCGAACACTTCGACTATTCCAGAATCATAGAGATCGAAAGGAGACAGAGATGAGCGGATTCATTGGGGAGAGCAAGCTTCCTGTGGCCGTGATCGGTGCGGGTCCCGTTGGGCTGGCGGCTGCGGCCCACCTGATTGCCAAGGGGGAGGAGCCCCTGGTCTTAGAGGCCGGGGAGCGGGTGGGGGCGAACGTGCTGGAGTGGGGGCACGTGCGCCTTTTTTCGCCGTGGGAGTACGTCGTGGACTCGGCCTCGGCCGCGCTGCTGGAGGCCCAGGGCTGGGAGCGGCCGTCCGGGTGCGGATACCCCACCGGCCGCGACCTCGTGGAGCGTTACCTCGCTCCGCTGGCCGCCACGCCAGAGATCGCGCCGCGCATCCGCCTGGGGACGCGGGTCGAGTCCGTCAGCCGGCTGGGGTTCGACAAGATGAAGACGGCCGGGCGGGAGAGGGCGCCCTTCCTCCTCCGGGTCCGCAGGGCGGACGGCCGGGAGGAGTCGATCCTGGCCCGGGCCGTGATCGACGCCTCCGGGACCTGGAGCCGGCCCAACCCCCTGGGGGCGAGCGGCGTGCCCGCGGCCGGGGAGAGGCAGGCTGCGGACCGGATCTTCTACGGCATCCCGGACGCGATCGGCGCCCACCGGCAGCGCTACGCCGGACGCCGGGTGCTCGTCGTGGGGAGCGGCCACTCCGCCTTCAATGCCATTCTCGATCTGGTGGAGCTGGCGAAGGAGGCGCCCGGAACGGTCGTCACCTGGGCAGTCCGCCGCGCGGGCCTGGACAAGCTGTTCGGCGGCGGATCGAAGGACGCCCTTTCCGCCCGGGGTGCCCTGGGCGACCGGGTCCGGGAGCTCGCAGACTCTGGCCGGGTCCGGATCGTGACCGGCTTCAAGGCGCTGGAGGTCCGCTCCACGGGGGACGGGATCGTCGTCGTAGGGGATCAGGGGAGTCTGCCGGCTGTGGACGAGATCGTCGTGGCCACGGGGTTCCGTCCCGACCTCTCCCTCGCCGCCGAGCTGCGCCTGGCCCTGGACGACGCCGTGGAGAGCCCCACCGCGCTCGCGCCGCTCATCGATCCCAACGTCCATAGCTGCGGCACGGTGCGGCCCCACGGGGCGAAGGAGCTCCAACATCCCGAGAAGGACTTCTACGTCGTGGGCATGAAGAGCTACGGCCGGGCCCCTACGTTCCTCCTCCTCACGGGTTACGAGCAGGTCCGCTCGGTGGTCTGCGCCCTGACCGGTGACTGGGCGGGAGCCCGGGAGGTCCGCCTCGAGCTGCCGGAGACTGGGGTCTGCTCGCTTCCTTCCGTCAAGGCGAGCCTGGAGGCGGAGAAGGTGGCGGTCTGCTGCGGGTGAGCCGGAGGTCGGCCGCTCGCCTGTTACGACCGCCCTTCCGAGCGCGAAAGCCAGTAACAGGCGAGCGGCGCCGGGATCTTGAGGACCGCCGTCTCCAGCTTGCCGGGGAACGTCACCACCCCGAAGTCGGAGATCTGGCGGGTGATCACGTAGCCGCGGGGTATCTCCTTCTCCTCGCACAAAAGTCGGAGCCCCTTGAGATCGCTCTCCAGCACCGGGCTCCGGCTGTACTTGACCTCGAAGGGGATCAGCCGGAGCTGGACCTCGGCGAGGATGTCGACTTCCAGACTCTTGCGCCCTCGCCAGT
>DASQEB010000264.1:0-4151 GCA_035633875.1 Thermoanaerobaculia bacterium | reverse complement strand
ACCTCGTACTGGGCGCCATCGATCCGCAAACTCCGGAGGCCTGGGCGAGGCGAGCTGGCGTCGACCCGGTAGACGCGGTCGCCGACGGCGACCTCGTAACCGCCATCCACGCGGTGCACCCGCACCTTTTCCTCGCGCTCGCCGTGGCGGACGATCAGGTCCATGATCCACCTCGCAGGCCGTCCTGGCGGCCGGCCGCCGCCCAGCGGGAGCGGCGGGAGGTGTTGCTGGGAGCGGGGCCGGCGGCGGTCTGGTGGGCCCGCTCATGATGGGCGAGGGCGGCGGTGATCAGCGGCAGGTCAGGCAGTCCGTCGCCGACGACGGGCCGGAGATCCCCGGCCGCGAGCTTGCGATCGAGCATGCCGATGTCCAGGTTCCCCGCGCGGAAGTCGGCATCGGCCAGAAGGGAGAGGAAGAGGGGGACCGTCGTGCGAATGCCTTCGATCCGCATCTCGGCCAGTGCCCGCTCCAGGCGGTTCAAGGCCTTCTCCCGGTCGGCCGCCCAGACGATGAGCTTGGCGAGCATGGGGTCGTAGTGGATGGAGACCTCCGAACCCTCGTACACGCCGCTGTCCACACGGACGCCGGGCCCGTCGGGCCAGCGCAGGACCTCGATACGGCCGGGCGAGGGAGCAAACCGCTGGTAGGGGTCCTCGGCGTAGAGCCGGACCTCCATGGCATGCCCGCGGGGCTGGACGTGGTCGAATTCCGGGCCGAGAGGCTCGCCCTCGGCCACGCGGATCTGCGCCTGGACGAGGTCAATGCCGGTCACCAACTCGGTGACCGGGTGCTCCACCTGGAGGCGCGTGTTCATCTCCAGGAAGTAGAAGCTGCCGTCCCTGGCGAGGAGGAACTCGCAGGTTCCGGCGTTGCTGTAGCCCACGGCGGAGGCGGCCTTGACCGCGGCCTCGCCCATGCGGCGGCGCAGCTCCGGCGTGACCACGGGCGAGGGGGCCTCCTCCACGACTTTCTGGTGCCGGCGCTGGAGGGAGCACTCGCGCTCGCCGAGCGAGACTACCTTGCCATAGAGGTCGCCCAGGACCTGGATCTCCACGTGTCGGGGCTCCTCGATGTACTTCTCCAGATAGACCGAATCGTCGCCGAAGCTCGCGGCGGCCTCGGAGCGGGCGGCGCGATAGGCGCTCGGGAAGTCCGCGGCCGCGGGGATCATGCGCATGCCCTTGCCGCCGCCGCCGGCTGCCGCCTTGAGCATCACCGGGTAGCCGATCGCCTCGGCGGCGGCGAGGGCGGAGTCCAGGTCCGGCAGCGGGTCCTTGCCGCCGGGGACGACGGGCACGCCGGCCGCGATCATGAGCCGCCGGCTCTCGACCTTCGACCCCATGGCATCGATTGACTCCGGCGAGGGCCCGATGAAAGTGATGCCGGCGTCGCGGCAGAGACGGGAGAACTCGGCCCGCTCAGAGAGGAAGCCGTAGCCCGGATGAATGGCGTCCGCCCCGATCTCCCGGGCGAGCTCCACGATGGCTTCAGCCCGGAGATAGCTTTCCCGGGACGGGGCGGGGCCGATGGGATACGCCTCGTCGGCCATCAGCACGGGGAGGCCGAGCCGGTCGGGCTCGGAGTAGATGACGGCGCCCCGGATCCCCATCTCGCGCAACCCGCGGAGGATCCGCACCGCGATCTCCCCCCGGTTGGCGATCAGCACCTTACGGATCTTTCTCTTCGGTACGGTGTCGGTCATGGCAAGGGTGGGTATCTTACCCTTTTCCCCCACCATGCCAGCCCCGGCAGCAGCAGCAATCCCGCCGCCGCCCCGGCCAGGGAACGGTGGAAGGGCCGGCGGTCGATGAAGAAGCGGACGGTGTGCCGGCCTGCGGGGAGACGCACCCCGATGCGGTGGGTATTGGCGGTGTGGACCTGGGCCGGGCGGCCGTCCACGGTTGCCTTGAAGAGGAGGTTGGCCCGCTGCAGGATGAGGATCGCCCCGCCCGGCCGGACGTCCGCCTCGATCGCGTAGCTTTCGGGCCCGCGGCGGAGGATGCGCGCCGTGCCGCCGCCCAGGATCTCGGGCGGGCCCTCCTTGCCGAAGAGAAAAACGTCGTTCTTCGCGTCGAACCCTGGATCGGTCATCCGGTCGTAGCCGGCCTGGAGGTGCGGTCCCCGGAAGGCGCGGCGAGCGAGGAAGGCCTCGGGCGCCCGGTCCCGAACCTCGAAGATGTACAAGGTCTGTCCGAAGCTGGGGAGGGTCGCCACCAGCCAGGCGCGGGACGGCACGGGCTTCAGGCGGTGGTTGAGGAGGACCCGGCCCACCCCCCAGGCGGCGAGGAGCCGGAAGCGGCCCTCGTTGTCCTCCCGCGTGACGGCGCCCTGGGCCATGCGGGTGCCGAAGGTGTCCAGCCCCTCCGGGGAGACGTTCAACTCGTAGCGCCGGCCCCAGATCGGCGCGGTGAAGGGATAGAGCTCGAAGTACGAGCGGCGCTCGAGCCAGCGGACGTGGTGCTGCGGGAAGCGGCCCTGGCGCAGGGTCGAGGGGCCGAAGAGATAGTTGAAGTCCGGGTGGACCACCGTCACGTCCGCGGGCACGTACGCCAGGGCTGGCGGGGGGACGAGGTAGGGCTGGACGGCGTCCATGGGATAGAGCGGACGCAGGATCCAGAGCTGGGCCAGGGCGTGGATGCCGAGGAGGAGCGCGCCTCCCAGGCCCCAGGAGCTCCGGGTGATCCGCAGGGCGAGGGCCAGGAGCGCGAGCACGGTCAGGGAGAAACCGCAGAGCGAGATCCAGCGCTGCCGTTCGTGGACGATGTAGGCCTGGGGCTTGTTGATGAACGTGTCGATCCAGGCCTCGGCCTGATCCGGTGCGAGGGCGAGGAAGGCGAGGAACGCCAGGTACGTCAGGGCGAG
This sequence comes from Thermoanaerobaculia bacterium, assembly GCA_035633875.1. Classification (GTDB taxonomy): domain Bacteria; phylum Acidobacteriota; class Thermoanaerobaculia; order Multivoradales; family UBA5704; genus DATARR01. Next base: position 1,289 of record DASQEB010000264.1, on the reverse strand, counting down.
CCCCCCGAAGACGAGGCGGACGGTGCGCCGGGCGGGATCGTGGAGGCCCGCGGCGCGCAGGCGCTCGAACCCGATGCCGCAAAGGAGGGACGCTCCCACGGCCACCGGCGGCCAGAATTTGACCGGAAAGCGCAGGAAGCTCTGCTTCGAGATCGTAAGGAGCCATTCGGCCGCAGGGTTGAACCGCCCCATGGCGAAGAAGAGGCCGGCGGCGGCGATCCCCCAGGCCCACCACTGGACCCGCGTCCGCGGCCGGCCCGACGCCGCCACCAGGGCGAGGGCGAGGAGACCCGGGTAGAGGGAAAGGTAGTAGGCGGGCACGCCGGTGAAGAACCGGCCCGCCCAGAAGGCGCCGGGTCCCCAGATGTCGGGCCGGCCGAAGACCAGAGGGAGGAGCCACTCGGCGATCTGGTAGGGGTCCCAACTCGCCACCGTGGCCGCCTTCTCGTTGTAGCCGTGGAAGCCGCGGAACGATAGCGGCAGGATGCGCAGGAACTCCACGATCTGCGGCAGGGCGATCAGCGTGCCGCAGGCGAAGGCCGCGACGAGAAGGCCGAGGGCCGGCCATGCGCGGGGCCGCCACCCCTCCCTCCAGACGGTGACCAGGCCCGAGACGGCGACGACGAAGGCCAGGAGGCCCAACAGGGGGTCGCCCGCAAGGATCAGCAGGGCCCAGAGCAGGGCGATCACGGGAGCGAGGAGGCCCCGGCGTCGCCCCGGGGTCGCGAAGCTCACGCAGGCGGCCACCAGGGCGGGCATCAGGACGGCCCCGCCGATCAGGTTGTAGAAGTTCAGGTGCGACAGGAAGAAGCCGGAGACCGTATAGCAGACCGCCGCGGCCCAGGCCGCCTCCCGGCGGAGCCCCCAGCTCCGGGCCATCCAGAAAAAAGCCAGCGGGGCGAGGAGCAGGTGGATCCAGAAGTGGGCGTTCAAGGCCCAGAACGGCGAACGGATCAGGTAGAGCACGTTGTCCGGATAGAACGGCACGGCGTTCGGGTTGCCCGCCAGCGGCTGCCCCCCGGCCCGGTAGGGATCGATGATCGGAAAATAGCCGCTCTGGAAAGCCTTCGCCTGCGACCACTTCATGGGCATGTGGGAGTTGAGGATGTCGCGCAGGACGAGGGTGTGCGTCCCCCGCGCCAGTGGCAGGGCGATGAAGAGGACGAGCAGCACCAGGAGGGGCCCGGCGTAGAGGAGGAAGGCGCTCCAGGGGGAGGTCGGCTCCGGCTCGGGCACGCTCTGATCCGGAGCCGAAGGTGCAGGGGAGGGGCTCGTTCCCTCCCGGGAGG
>DASQEB010000263.1:0-3558 GCA_035633875.1 Thermoanaerobaculia bacterium | reverse complement strand
CGGCGACGACGCGGGCAGCCTCGCGCAGCAGCGTCGTCTTGCCGACCCCGGGACGGCCGAGCAGCAGGATCGACTCGCCGGCCTCGATGACGTCGCGCAGGATGTCGACCGTGCCGAAGACCGCCCGCCCGACGCGGCAGGTGAGCCCCACGACGTCTCCCACCCGGTTGCGGATGGCCGAGATGCGGTGGAGGGTCCGGGCGATGCCCGCCCGGTTGTCCTGGCCGAAGCGGCCCACCCGGTCCACCACGTAGTCGATGTCCTTCTTGGTAACCGGGACGGCGGAGAGGTCCTCGCCCCGTTCGGCGAAGCGGACCTCGGGGGGCCGACCCAGGTCGAAGACGAGCTCGATCAGGGGCTCGCCGTCCCGCCGCTGCTCGACCGCCTCCTTGAGGTGAGGGGGGAGAACCCCCAACAACAAGTCCAGGTCGTCTGAGATCTGTTGTCCCGCCACGAGTCGCGCCTCCAGCCGTCAAGGCTACACCGATCTTCGAGGCAAGATCGATGCCGGCCTGGAACCTTGCGCCCCGTTCCGACGTAGTGAGGGTGTCGCCGGCGCCGCGAGCCCCGGCAAGAGCTGAAACACACTGAGGAGGAGGGAAAGCGATGCGCACGCCGATGCTCCGAAGGACGATCCTGGCCCTGCTGGGCCTGCTCCTGCCCGCCCTCGCCACCAACGCGGCCACCTTGAAGGAGACTTTCCAGAAGACCTATCCGCTGCGGGCCGGGGAGAAGGTCACGCTCCGCAACGTCAACGGCGCCGTCGTGGTCGAGGCCTGGGACCGCGCCGAGGTCCAGGTCGTGGCGGAGAAGGCGGTCAAGGCCGGAGACGCCGAGCTGGCGAAGAAGGCGATGAGCCAGATCCAGATCCAGGCCGGCCGGGCCGACGGCGGCCTGCGGATCGAGACCAAGCTGCCCAAGCGCAACAACGGCGTCTTCGACTGGATGTTCGGCCGGGACGTCAGCATGAACGTCGCCTACCGGCTGCGGGTCCCCCGGGAGGCGAGGCTCGACGTGGTGACCGTCAACGGCGGGCTCCGCCTGGCGGGGACCCGGGGCGACGCCTCGCTGGGGACCACCAACGGCGGCATCGAGGTCGAGAAGGCCGAAGGGCGGCTGGAGCTCGCAACCACCAACGGCGCCATCCAGGTCGCCGACTCGGCCGGCTCGGTGGAGGCCGAAACCACCAACGGCGGTATCGAGATCGAGCTCCACGACGTCGCCGTCGGGGACGACATGAGGTTCTCCACCACCAACGGCGCCGTCACCCTCCGGCTCCCCCGGGATATCCGGGTCTCTCTCGACGCGGCGGTCTCCAACGGCCGGGTCTCCAGCGACTTCGAGGTCGACGGCGCCGACGCACGCAACCGCCGCCGTCTCTCCGGCGACATCAACGGCGGGGGCGGCCGGCTCGTGGTCCGCACCACCAACGGCAGCGTCACGATCGAGGAGATCTGAGCTCCGGTACAGCGCTTGCAATGACGAACGACGGAGTTGTCTGAGCCCGCGGGCATCGCTCGCGGGCGTGAAGTTGAAAACAAGGTCCGTCGGCAGGCGCTCGCGAAATCCACTCAGGACTTTGTGTCCGTCCCTTCCTTCCAGCATCCTCAGGTGCCGGGCGACCCGCCGTGGACCTCCCCTCAAAGGAGGACAGCATGACGATGATGAACAAACAGCAGTGGGGCCTTCTCGGAAGCGCCGGCGTCGGTGCGGGCCTGGGCGCGGGTCTCATGTACCTGCTCGACCCGCAGGGCGGCCGGCGGCGCCGGGCCGTGGCCAAGGACAAGACGGTCCACGTCCTCAAGAGCGGCAGCAGCGCCTGCCTCAAGACCTCCCGCGACCTCGGCAACCGCTCCAAGGGCATGGTGCTGGGAGCCGCGTCGAAGCTGCGCCGGGAGCACCCGGACGCAACGACGCTGGCCGACCGGGTGCGGTCGCAACTGGGCCGCGTGGTCTCCCATCCCTCTTCGCTCAACGTCATGGCCGACGAGAGCGGCCGGGTGGTCCTGACCGGCTCCGTGCTCGGTCCCGAGCATGACCGGCTGCTCAAGACGGTCCGCAAGGTCAAGGGCGTCAAGGACGTGGAGGACCGCACGTACGTCTATCAGGAGGCGAGCAACGTGCCCGAGCTGCAGGGGGATGGATCCAGAGCCTCCTGGCTGGCCCAGAGGAGCTGGCGGCCGTCCTCCCGTCTGCTGGCCGGCACCGCTCTCGGCGTCGCCGGCCTGGGGCTCCTCGCCCGCGAGCTGACGAACCGGAGGTCCAGGAGCGCCGGAGACACCGGCACCGACTCCCAGGCGGTGGACCTCCACAAGACGATCTACGTGGATGCCCCGGTGCACGAGGTCTTCGAGCTCTGGGCCAACTTCGAAACCTTCCCGCGCTTCATGTCCAACGTGCTGGAGGTCCGGGACCTGGGCGAGGGCCGCTCCCACTGGGTGGTCCGGGGTCCCGCGGGCTCGCGCCTCGAATGGGACGCCGAGGTCACCCGCTTCGAGCCGAACCGGGTCCTGGCCTGGCAGACCGAGCCGGGCGCCGTGGTGGAGAGCTCCGGCCTGGTCCATTTCGAGCGCGAGGGCGACAGCACCCGCGTCCAGGTCCACATGTCCTACCACCCGCCGGCGGGCGTCCTGGGCCATGGTATCGCCAGCCTCCTCGGCAGCGACCCCGAGAAGCTGATGGATGAGGACCTCGTCCGCTTCAAGTCGCTGGCCGAGGACGGCAAGACGACGGCCCGCGGCGAGACCGTCCGCCGCGACGAGGTCGAGAGCAACCTTCACCAGAGCCAGCTCGAGCCCGTCCACTTCTAGGAGCCCTCGTCGGGGTGGCCCTGTGTGGCCGCCCCGACGACCTTGACACCCGGGGCTGCAATCCTTGAAACACCCGCCTCCCACCTGCGTACTGACACCTGTAGGCAGAGGAGGAACGGACATGGACAAGGCTTTCTCTCTGGACGAGATCGGACGCGACGTGCGCTTGGGGCTGCGCTCCCTGGCCCGCTCCCCGGGATTTTCATCTGTCGCGGTCCTCTGCCTCGCCCTGGGCATCGGTGCCAATGCCGCCCTGTTCAGCGTGCTCAACGCCGTCCTGCTGCGTCCCCTCCCCTACGTCGAGCCGGACCGGCTCGTCCGGATCTACGAGAAGCTCGGCGATCGGGGCCAGGGCTCCGTCTCGGTCCCCAATTTCCGGGACTGGGCCGAGCAGAACACCGGCTTCGAGCAGATCGCGGCCTACCTGGTGGGGAGCCGCAACCTCCAGAGCACCGGCGATCCCGAGCGCATCCGGGCGGTGGAGGCGACTCCCAACCTGTTCTCGCTCCTCGGAGCGCGCCCCCTCCTCGGCCGTGCCTTCGACCCCGGGACGGACGAGCCCGGCAAGGGAAAGGTCGCCGTCGTGAGCGAGGGGCTCTGGCGGACCCGGCTCGGCGGTGAGCCGTCCCTGATCGGCCGCACGATCCGGCTCGACGGCATCCCCCATACGGTGATCGGCGTCATGCCCGCGGCGTTCGACTTCCCCGCGGGCGGGGACCCGACCGGCGTCTGGGTGCTCTTCGAGACG
>DASQEB010000262.1:0-6219 GCA_035633875.1 Thermoanaerobaculia bacterium | reverse complement strand
GGTCAGGTCGCTTTCGCGGACCAGTTCACCGCCATGTCCGAGAGCACGGTCGGGGTCGGCGGCGGCTTCACCGCCGTCAAGGGCTACAAGGAAGAGGACGTGAAGCGCCTGATCCAGGAGGCGGTCCCCTCCGCCGTGCAGGGGATCTTCGACCACCTGTCGGGCAAGAAGGCCGAGAAAGGGAAGTGACGAATCGGTGAGGGGTGATCTTCTCAGATCACCCCTGTCTGGCAGCACGATAGGATTCATGCAGGACGCTGGCGGCCTGTCCTGGTGGGCGGACTGGGATTCCTCGACCCTTTTCCAGAGAAGCCAGGCCTGAATAGGGAACGAGCCCGGGCGCGGAGGGGTTCCACTCCCGGGCTCTCTATGTAAAACGCGGCCGGCTCGGTCTATCGGCCGTCGCGGTCGGCGTCACCAGGGACGGCGCGCTCGACCCGATGCCAGGCATCGCGCACGGCGTCCTTCACTTCATGCCATGCCAGCCTGGAGTTGCCCCGGCTGCTTTCCCAACCCCGCTCCAGATCCCCCTCGGCGTCCTCCCAGCGGCTGCCGCGGTAGCGGTGCGCGGACTCGGTCCCGTAGCGGTAGGCGGGCTCGTAGTCGTCATAGCTCCGGCCGCTCTGGCCCCACCGGCTGGTGGTGTGGGTCTGGCGCCAGTAGTTGTCGTCGTACTGGTTCACGGTGGGCGTCGTGCTGTAGCCGGCGAGCTCGCCGGTGCCGGTGCCCATGGCCCCGAAGTTGGTCACGGGGTCCGCGGCCGAGGTCATGGCGGGCGCACTGTAACCGGGAGCCATGCCGAAGCCGCTGGTCGCGGTGACGGTGCCCGCGGTCCCGGTCAACCTGCTCTGGCCGGTGGCCTTGTAGAGGTTGTCCACGCGGTCCCAGGAGTCGCGGGTGGCGTGCCGGGCCTCGTTCCAGGGGAGGTTCGAGGTGCCCCGGGTGGTATTCCAGTCGCGCTCCAGATCGGGCTCGACGTCGTTCCAGTTGCGGTCGGCATACCGTGTGCGGGACTCCCATCCGTACTGATAGGCCGGGCGGAGGTCGTCGTACGGGCGATCCCCTGCGTACGGGCGGGACCGGTAGTTCTCGCGCCAGTAGGCGTCTTCCTCGGTGGGGTTCACGGCTTCGGCCACCCCGTGGCCGGCGAGGCCTCCGGTGATGCCGCCCACGGCGGCGCCGATCATGGCGCCCACCGGGCCTCCGACCACTCCGCCGACCGCAGCTCCGGTCACCGCACCCCCGGCCGCGCCGACGCCCGTGCCGACGGGATGAGCGCCCGGCTCACCTGTGATCGGGTCTTCGTTGGCGTCCCGGCGGGCTTCCTCTTCGATGTCCGTGGTGGTGGTCTTTCCAACCGTCGTGTAGCGATCCTCGTCCGCCATTGCGATTTCTCCTTGTGGTGGTTGCCCTGCCGAACCAGACCTGCTCGGAAGAAGGATGTTGCAAAGCCGGGGCCACATTCGGGCTGATTTGAGATAGGATTCTCAGGACGATGAGGTTGCGGCGGACCTTCGCTCGGTTCCCCTGGGTGGGATTGCTCCTGGCGCTCCTGGTACCGGGCGCGGTGGATTTCCACGCTGCGGAGGAGGCGCACGACCTGCTCCCCTCCCTCGGGGGAGGCGTCTACTTCCCCGAGGCGGCCCATCCGGACCAGCCTCTTCATCTGGAGCGGGCCGATCCCGTCCAGCGACCTCACTGCCCCGCGTGCCTGCTCCACCTCCAGGTCCGCGGGATGGACCTGCGGGCGGCCGTGCGGATCGCCCCGCCGATGGGGCGGACGGCCGTCACCCGGGCGGCGGACGCCTCCGCCGCGAGCGCCTCCCGCCGTCCGAGCGGTGCCCGGGCCCCTCCCTCCCTGTCCTGATCCCTCTCTCCAACGGGTCTTTCCGGCGAGACCGGCGGCGCCCCGGCGGCGCATCCGTGTTCTCCTGCTTGGGACATCTTGGACGAAGCCGGCCGGAGTGCCGGATCAGGAGATTTGACAATGATCGATCGTATTTCTTGCACGTGGGCGGCGTGGCTGCTCGCGTCGCTGATGTTTCTCGGGCCGCCGTCCCTGGTCCCGGCCCAGGCCCAGCCGGCGGGCGGTCCGCAAGCCGGCGCCATCACCGGCGCTGTGATCTCCGAAGCAGGGCCGGTCGAGGACGCCGTCGTACGCATCGTGGAGCTCCGCCGGCAGACCCGGGTGGAGGGCGATGGAACGTTCCGTTTCGAAGGGGTGCCGGCAGGAACCTGGCTCCTGGAGGCCACCAGCTCCAGCGCCGGCGCGGCCGTGGAACGGGCCGTGGTGCCGGCGGGGGGCACGGCCCAGGTCTTCTTCGCTCTCGACCTCACCGTCCACCGCGAGGAGATCGTGGTCACCGCCAGCCCCGACGTGCGGAGCACCTATGAGATCGCCCAACCCACGAGCGTCCTCTCCGGCGAGGAGCTGCAGCGGCGGATCCAGCCGACCCTGGGCGAGACCCTGAGCCGGGAGCCGGGCGTCACCTCGACCTTCTTCGGGCAGGGCGCCAGCCGGCCGGTGATCCGCGGCCTCGGCGGAGACCGCATCCGCGTCCTGGAGAGCGGCATCGGCAGCGGCGACGCCTCGACGACCAGCCCCGACCACGCCGTGAGCCTCGACCCGCTCGCCGCCGAGCGCATCGAGGTGCTGCGCGGACCGGCGACTCTGCTCTACGGCAGCAGCGCCGTGGGCGGGGTGGTCAACGTGATCGATGAACGCATCCCGGACTCCCTGCCCGATCAGCGGGTCTCCGGGACGGTGGAGCTGCGGGGCGGCTCCGTGGCGGACGAGCGGGGCGGGATCGCTTCGTTCAACGGCAGCCTGGGCCGGATCGCCTGGCATGCCGACTACCTGCGCCGCGAGACGGACGACTACGAGATCCCCGGCTTCGCCGAGTCGGAGATCCTCCGCGGCCTGGAGGGAGACGAGGGCGAGGGAGAGGAGGAGGAAGCCTTCCGGGTGATGCCGAACAGCGCCACGGAAACCGAGACCGGCACCGTGGGCCTCTCCTGGATTGCCAACGACGGGTTTCTCGGCGTCTCCGTCCGCGACTTCGACACCCTCTACGGCATCCCCGGGGGCCATCACCAGGTGGAGGGAGAGAGCGAAGGGGAGGAGCCCGGGGAAGCAGAGGAAGCGGCCGTCCGGGTGGACCTCGAGCAGCGGCGCTACGACCTGCGCGGCGGGCTCAACCGTCCGTTCGGCATCTTCCGGGGGGCGAGCCTCCGCTTTGGCAGCACCGACTATGAGCACCGGGAGCTGGAGGGGGCGGAGGTCGGGACGCGGTTCTTGAACGACAGTTGGGAGGGCCGCCTGGAGCTCCTGCAGAAGCAACTCGGGAGTCTGACGGGCTCCTTCGGCCTCCAGGCTCTGAGCCGCGACTTCGAGGCGATCGGCGAGGAGGCTTTCGTGCCACCGACCCAAACAGATTCCTGGGCCGCCTTCACCTTCCAGGAGATCGCGCGCGGCGGCTGGCGGTTCCAACTCGGCGCGCGGTTCGAGAGCCAGGACGTTTCGGCGGAGACCGAGGGCATCGACGACCGCTCCTTCGACGGCCTCTCCGGCTCGTTCGGCGTCGTGCGGCGGTTCGGGGAGAACTACTCGCTGGGCCTCTCGATCGCCCGCTCGACCAAGCTGCCCAACGCCGAGGAGCTGTTCTCGAACGGGCCCCACATCGCCACGAACGCCTTCGAGATCGGCAATCCGAATCTGGAGGAGGAGACCAGCCTGGGCGCGGACCTCACGCTGCGCAAGGTCTCCGGCCGGCTCACCGGCGAGGTCACGCTGTTCGCCAACCGCTTCGACGACTACATCTACGAGAGCTTCACGGACGAAGAGGAGGACGGATTGCCGGTCTTCCGCTACGTCCAGCAGGACGCCGAATTCCGGGGGGCCGAGCTGACCGGTGTCTGGGCGGCCTGGCACCGCGAGCCGTACCACTTCGACGTGGAATTCGGCGCCGATTTCGTCCGCGCCGAGCTGCGGGATTCCGGCGATCCCCTGCCGCGCATCCCTCCCCGGCGGTACCGGCTGGGAGTGCACTACCGGGGAGAGCGGCTCGACGGGCTCGTGGAAGGGGTCCGGGTGGACGAGCAGGACCGGGTGGCCGCCTTCGAGCTGCCCACCGGGGGCTACACCCTGGTGAACGCCAGCCTCGGCTACCGGTTCTTCACCACCCGGGTCGTCTACGACGTCCTCCTGCGGGGCACCAACCTCACGAACGAGGAGGCGCGCAACCACGTCTCGTTCCTGAAGGACCTCGTCCCCCTGCCGGGCCGGGATGTGAGCCTGGCGTTGCGGGTGACGTTCTAAAATCCGGTTGGCCTTTGGCGTAGGGGCGGCCCTGTATGGCCGCCCCTCTCCTTGCCTTTCCCCTCCCCGTCCGTTACCCTCCCCTCACCTGTCTTCCAAGGAGATTTCCTTGCATCCGAATCTCGTTGCGGTCCTCGGCCTGGTGACCATGCTCCTGATCGCATGGCTCCTCTCCAACAACCGGCGGATGATCCCCTGGCGCACGGTGATCATGGGGACTCTGCTCCAGTTTGCCTTCGCCCTCCTGATCCTCAGGACCGCTGCGGGAGAGGCTTTCTTCGCGCGGGCCAGCGATCTGGTGACGGCGTTCCTCAACTTCTCGGATGCCGGCGCCCGGTTCGTGTTCGGCGACAACTTCACGGAGCACTTCTTCGCCTTCAAGGTCCTCCCCACCATCATCTTCTTTTCAAGCTTCATCACCGTCCTCTACTACCTGAACGTCCTTCAGTGGGTGGTCAAGGGGTTCGCCTGGGTGATGATGCGGGTGATGGGCACGTCGGGCGCCGAGTCCCTCTCGGCCTCCTCCAACATCTTCGTGGGCCAGACGGAGGCGCCGCTGCTGATCCGGCCCTACGTGGGCACGATGACCATGTCCGAGCTGATGGCGGTGATGACCGGCGGGTTCGCCACCATCGCCGGGGGCGTGCTCGCCGCCTACGTGGGGATGGGGGTGCCCGCCGGCCACCTGATCGCGGCGAGCGTGATGTCCGCCCCGGCGGCTCTGGTGATGGCCAAGCTGATGTTTCCCGAGACCGAGGAGAGCCTCACGGCCGGCGAGGTCCGGGTGACGGTGGAAAAGCCCTGGGTCAACGTGATCGACGCCGCCGCCGAGGGGGCCTCGGCCGGCCTCCAACTCGTCCTCAACGTGGCCGCCATGCTGATCGCCTTCCTGGCGCTCATCGCCCTGATCAACGCGGCCCTCGGGCAGGCGGGGCTCTGGTTCGGCTACGAGGGGCTGACCCTGGAGCTCGTCTTCGGCTATCTGCTGCGTCCCCTCGCCTGGCTGATGGGTGTGCCCTGGGCGGAGGCGGACGAGGTGGGGACGCTCCTCGGCATCAAGACCGTCCTCAACGAGTTCGTCGGCTACGTGAGGATGGAGGAGATGAACAGGGCCGGGCAGCTCTCGGAGCGTTCGGAGGCGATCGCCACCTACGCTCTGTGCGGCTTCTCCAACTTCTCCTCGATCGCCATCCAGATCGGCGGCATTGGCGGTATCGCCCCGGAGCGCAAGGGGGATCTCGCGCGGCTGGGCCTCCGCGCCATGATCGCCGGCTCCCTGGCCTGCTTCCAGACGGCGGCGATCGCGGGGATGCTGCTCTAGGGGGGCGTAGATCCGGAGAAAGGACCAAAAGGACATAAAGGACCCAAAGGACGGAGAAAAGCTCGCTCCTGGGAACACGGGGTACACTAGCTGCGTTTCTCTGCTAGGAGGCCCCGTGCGTTCTTCATTCCTCATCGCAACGCTGATCGTCGCCACCCTCCCCTCGCTCGTCGAGTCCGCTTCGGCCCCCGACGACCTCGAAGCCGCCGTGGCCCGGATGGCGCGGATCAGCTCCAGCCGGTCGCCGTCCTTCTCCCCGGACGGCAAGCGGATCGCCTTCATCTCCGACCGCAGCGGCGTGCCGCAGGTCTGGATGGTGTCCGCCGAAGGGGGAGAGCCGCGGCAGATCACCCGGCTCGAAGACCAGGTGGGCTCCGTCGAGTGGTCGCCCGACGGCAAGTGGCTGGCCTTCTCCGTGGCCCCGGGCGGGGGCTTGAACGAGCAGATCTACCTCGTGGCGCCGGACGGCGGCACGCCGCGGCGCATCACCGAGGGCGGGCAGGTCAACAACCGCCTCGCCGGCTGGAGCGGACGGTATCTCCGCTTCAGCTCGAACCGCCGGGACCCCGGCGCCCTCGAC
>DASQEB010000261.1:0-3962 GCA_035633875.1 Thermoanaerobaculia bacterium | reverse complement strand
CTTGTCAGGCGTTCCTCCTTGAAGATCCGGAACCCCCGCGCCTGATATCCCGGCAGGGCGGCCGGGCCGTCCAGGTTGTTGGTGTGGACCCAGATCCGGGAGGCTCCCATCCCCCACGCCCGCTCGATCGCGGCGGTCAGCAGCATTCCGCCGAGGCCCCGGCCGATGAACTGCGGGAGGAGGCCAAAGTACTTCAGCTCGACGTTGCCCGCCTCCTGCTTCTCCAACTCGAAGTAGCCGGCGGGAGTGCCTTCGACGGACCCGATCCAGGTCTCCACGTCCGGCCGGCCCAGGTAGGCCATCCACTTGGCGTAGTCCCAGTCCAGCCGGTCGACCCAGAAGAGGTCGCCTCCCACGGCGGTGTAGAAGAAGCGGTTGAGCTCGGGGCAGGGGATGCGCGCAGCCTCCACCCGGAGGTCGGACTGGGGTCTGGCCGGGCGGTGCTGCCCGGGGTCGGTCATCTCCAGGTACCAGATGGTGAGATCTCTCTGCATCAGTCCCCTCGCCGTTTGCTGTATTCTTTCCGAGACCAGTTCCAGACGAAAGGGAGGAGATCATGGCGGAGACCGGTGTGCCCGGCAGCTTCCAGGCGGAGCTTACGAAGACTTCGCAGTCCTTGAGCGTCGGGCAGTTCGTCCAGCTTCAAGACACCCCCGGCAACGTGGGAGTCTGTCTCTCCGGAGGGGGCTCGCGGGCCCTGTCCGCCGGCATGGGGCAGCTCCGGGCGCTGTCCTATCTCCAAGTGAACGGCAAGAGCCTGCTCAGCCAGACCAGGGCGATCTCCACGGTCTCGGGCGGGTCGTGGCTCGGCCAGACGTTCTCGTACCTGACCGCGGGCACCCCGGACGAGGCCTACCTCAACGAGTACGTCCCCGACCCGGGCCGGCTCGTGCCCACGCGGACGGCCGGGTACACGACGGCAGAGATCCTCGACGAGCTGCCGCCGGGCAACATCGGCAACTCGATCGCCACACCCCTGTTCTCCGTCCCGGCCCTGGCCGTCGAGGCCTTCATCCTCCACAAGTTCCACGGCACTCCCCTGGACTTCCTCTGGCAGGCGCTCATCGGGCTCCACATTCTCAAGCCCTACGGCCTGTTCGACCCGGGGAGCGGCATGCTGCCGCAGTCGTTCTTCTCCTGGGACCAGCAGACGCTCTCCGCGATCACCACGGCCAACCCGTCTCTGGACCCGGAGACCGCACATCTCATCGCGAGCGCCACGGACCCCTCCCGCACCCGCCGGCCTTTCCCGGTGTGCAACACGGCCCTGTTCCTCTCCGAGCCGGGGACGAAGATCCGGTTCCTGGCGCCGGTCCAGGCCACGGCATTCATGACCGGCATCGTGGGCTCCCCCACGGGGACGGACGCCAACGGCCGCACGCCGGGCGGGGGCGGCGTCACCTCCTTCGCCTTCAGCTCGAACCCCACGACGGTCCAGAGCGAGGACGTCACCGTGGCCCAGCAGCGCCAGCTCGCTCTCGCGGACATCGTGGGATCGAGCAGCGCCGCCTTCGCCGATGCGCTGCGCAACCAGCTCGCCGAGTGGGAGCAGGACCCGGCCCAGTTCTTCCAGTTCCTCAAGGAGATTGCGGAGGACATCTGGGACTGGCTCACCAAGCGGCTGCCCGAGCACGAGCACACCGCCACGCGCCTGTTCCTCGACATCGCTCCGAAGCTCCCGACCTTCGGCCTCGTGGCGGAGGTGAAGTCCGACCTCGCGAAGCTCCAGGGGATCATCCCCGAGTACCAGTACTGGCCGGCCGCCGCTCCCGGCCCCTATCCCCAGACCCTGCCGACCCAGTTCGCGGACGGCGGGAGCCTGGAGAACCTCGGCGTGAACGCCATGCTCTCCTACTCGGACGTGGACAACCTCATCGTGTTCGCCAACACCAGCACGCCCATGGGGATCGACTCGAAGGGGACGGTCATCGTCACCTCGGACATCCCGCCGCTCTTCGGGTATCAGCCCTACCAGTCGGGCGTGGGCTACGTGCCCTACGAGGGGGTGGCGAGCCCGGTGTTTCCGCAGGGGAAGAACAGCCAGGTGTTCGAGTCCACGGCCTTCAACGACGTGCTCCAGGGCCTCTGGCAGGCGAGCGGCGGCACGAACCAGAACGCCGCGATCTACAAGCAGACCCTCGCCGTCCTGCACAACCCCTGGTTCGGGATCCCGGGAGGCAAGACGGTCACGGTCGTCTGGGTCCACCTCAATCCCGTGAAGGCCTGGTACGACCTGCTCGATCCCTCCGTGCAGAAGATCCTGGGACCGTTCAACGACCCGACGTCGTTCTTCAACTTCCCGAACTACAGCACGTTGCTGACGGATCTGAACGCGACCCAGATCAACCTGCTCGCCAACCTGACGTCCTGGATCGTGGCGGCGGAGCCGAACCAGGGGACGTTCATGAGCCTGTATCAGGGAGCGTAGCGGGAGGCGAGGCGGTCGAGCAGGGCCCGCAGGTCGGCCTCCGGCATCCACCGCCCCCGGACCATGACGCCGGCCCGGCGCGCAAGGACGGCCACATCCTCCAGGGGGTTCGCTTCCAGGAGGAGCAGGTCTGCGCGCCGGCCCGGCTCCACGGTGCCGAAGTCCTTTCCCAGAAAACGCCCCGCTTCCCGGGTGGCGGCGGCCAGGGCAGCCTCCGGGGGGAGCCCTGCCTCCACGAAGAGCCGGACCTCCTCCAGGACCGCGAAGCCGGGGAGGACGAACGGCTGGGGCGTGTCCGTGCCCACCAGAAGCCCGGCCCCGGCGTCGTGGAGGGCGCGGACGAGGGCGAGACGGTTCTGGCGCCCCCGGGTCAGGATCTCGCGCTCCTCCTCTCCCATGGAGGTAACGAGCCGGGCGCGCCGGGGGTCCCAGGTCCGAGGGTCCCAGGCCTCCCGGGCCGCGGGCGGCAGGTATCGCATCTCGGGCCGGTCGAGCCAGCCCACCATCTCTTCCAGAGGCGCGACCTTCTCCTTCTCCACCAGCGTGGGGACGTTCCACACCTTGGCGGCGGCGGTCTGCTCCGCCGCGCGGCGGACCTTTTCCGCATCGGTTGGCACGCCCATGTAGAGCTTCGCCCAGTGCCAGCGGCTCCGGAAGGGAGAGTCGTCCGCCTCGATCAGGTCGTCGTAGCCGTCCAGATGCTCCAGAGACGTCTGGCCGGAGGTGAGGACCCGCTCGATCCCCACCTCCCGGGGAACGTGGCCGGCGATGGGGAGCCCCCTTTCCCGGGCAGCTTCGAGGATCGCGGTCCAGGCTTCCGGAGAGAGGTTGGTGTAGACCTTGATGAAATCGTAGCCCGCCTTGGCCTGGGCGATGACGGCCGCGGCGGCTTGCGCGGCGTCCTTCACCACCGTGTTGTCGGGGAGAAGCGGTGGATCGCCATCAAGGAGAGGGCCGGCCGTGACGATCGTGGGACCGGCCAGCTCGCCGGACGCGATCCTCCGCCGCCACTCCAGGATGTGCGGGCGGCCGTCCATGTTGCGGACGGTGGTCACGCCGTTGGCTAGGAAGAGGGCGAGGAGGTCCGGATCGTCGAAGTATTCGAGATGGACGTGAAGGTCCGCGAGCCCCGGCATCAGAGTCCGGCCGGCGCCGTCGATGCGGAGGGCCCCGGCGGGGATCTCCACCTCGTCTCGGGGTCCGACCGCGGCGATGCGGTCCCCGCGCACGAGGACGGTCCGGTCCCGCAGAACCGTTCCGTCCCCGGTCATCGGGATCACCTGGACGCCGACGAAGGCGACCGTCCCCGGGGTCCCGTCCTTTCGTCTCTCCCCACCGCGGCTGGCGCAGGCCGCCGTCCAGAGCAGGAGCACACCGAGGACGGCAAGTCGTCTGTGCAGGATCGCGTTCATCGTTTCCCCTTCTCCCTCGCCAGGGAAAGACGAGAACCGTCCGCCCCTCGTGTCACCTCGAAACTGTCGCGATCCCCGGCCGATCTGTCGCAATGCAAGGTCCGCGCCGGCCGTTGAAGGGA
>DASQEB010000260.1:0-8271 GCA_035633875.1 Thermoanaerobaculia bacterium | reverse complement strand
GGTTTTTTCCCGGCTCTGCGACGGTCAAACTCCAAGCAAAAGACTTTTTGAGGAGAGGAAAAGCCTCTCCCCCTGGAGGAAAGGCTTTTTCCGGACGGACAAGCTCGCCGGCCGGCACAGAAAACATGAACGTGCGCGTCTTGGGTCTTGGCGCGTCCGGTTCTTTGAAAACTCGGTGAAGAGGCGTCCCCCCAGAGGTGCGGGACGCCTGGGCCCCTCAGCCCCTCGGGGGAGGGCCGGGGGGCCCCGTGTTTCTCGATCCACTCGTCGAACCGTCGAGTCGCCAATGCACGCTCGAGCAAAAGCTGGCGTTGGTATCCCCCGCACAGGCATAATGTCCCAAGTGGGTGGAAGACGCCGGCTCGTTCCTTTTGGCAGTCGGTCCGCCTTTGAAAATATCTTGTAAACATCCGATCATGCCCATAACGGTTCTCACGAGCGGCGTTGTCGTCGACCACCCGGAGTCGGTCGAGATCGCCTCCGGCGGCCCGGCTCCCCCCAGCGCCGTGCGTCGCGGCCCCGTACCGCGCCGAGGTCCGGTCCCGCTGCCCGGCGGCGCGTCCGACGGCGAATCGATCGACGCTGAGCTCGTTGCGGCCTTCAACGCCCAGGATATGGATCTCGTGGACAGGGTCGAGCTTCGGCCTGGGCCGTCGCTCGAGCGCCGGAGGGGGCCTGGCACGCCGCCGGTCCACATCGACCTCGGCGTGGCGCGGAACGAGGGCGGGGTCCTGCTGCTCGAGCAGGACGGCGTCTACCGTTGGCTCACGCCGAGCGCAGCCGACGCCGCGGCGGCCGCGCCGGCGGATTCACGGCGCGGCGGGGCGGCCGCAGGCGTGACCCTGCGCTTCGAGGTTCCGCTCGACGAAGCCGCGACGGCTCCCGGGGCCGCACGCCGGGGCCTGTTCACGGATCTGGTCCTCGGTCCGGTCAAGGCGTGGGTTTTCCGCTTCGTGGCCCGGGCCGCCATCGACCATGGCGTACGCCTGTTCGAGCAGCACGTGTCGACCGGTCTCGTGCGCATCGCCTCGAGCGACCCGACGGAATGGACACGCGTTGGCAAGCTCGATTCCTCCGGTTGGCCCGTCAACCGCCCGCCGCGGGTCCTGCTCTTGGTCCACGGAACCTTCAGCTCGACGGTCGGGGGCTTCGGCGCCCTCACCGCGACGCCCTGGGGCCTCTCCCTCCTCCAGGCCTGCCTGGCCCACTACGACGTCGTGCTCGGATACGACCACCGCACGCTGGCCGAGGATCCGCTCCAGAACGCCACCAGGATTTTCGAAGCGCTCCGCGAGCAGGACTGGGGAGAGCACCCACCCCAGATCGACGCGGTCGCCCACAGCCGGGGCGGCCTCGTCGTTCGCTCGCTCGTGGAGCACATCCTCCCGGCGACAGGCTGGAACGGCGCTGTCCGGCGCGCCATCCTCGTCGGCGCCACGAACGCCGGAACGAGGCTCGCCGACCCGGAGAACTGGAGCACGCTCGCCGACCTCTACACCAACCTCGCGGTGGCGGCCTGCCGGGCCTTGGCTCTCGTTCCTGGAGCCGCGACCGC
Source organism: Thermoanaerobaculia bacterium (assembly GCA_035633875.1). Classification (GTDB taxonomy): domain Bacteria; phylum Acidobacteriota; class Thermoanaerobaculia; order Multivoradales; family UBA5704; genus DATARR01. Next base: position 6,716 of record DASQEB010000260.1, on the reverse strand, counting down.
ATCCGTCCTTCTGCGCGAGGTCGTCAGCAGCGTCGGGGCACTCGTCAAGCACCTCGCCACGGGCGCCCTGGAGGCGGACGCCGTACCCGGGCTTGCCGCGATGCAGCCCTCGGGCAAGTTCATCGCCACGCTCAACGCGCTGCAGAGCGGGCAGCCCGGACCCGAGAGGTCGGTCTACCACGTCGTCACCGCAGAGTTCGAGCCGCGTGTCCTCGACGGCGACCACGAGCCCAAGGAGATGCCGCTCCGGCTCGCGATGATGCTGGCCGGCGGCCTCGTCACCGGCCTGATGCGGAACGCCGCCAACGACCTGGTGGTGGACACCGCCTCGATGTCGGCCATCGACGCTCCGGCCGGCAACTTCGTCCGCGATGCCTTGAGCTTCGGCGCGACGCCGTACGTCTACCACACCAACTACTTCGCGAGACCCGAGGTCGTGCAGGTCATCGCGCGATGGCTCGAGGTGCCGCAGCTTCCGGCCGACGGCACGGTTCTCCGGCGAAGCCCGAGCCGCCAGCCCGGTCGGTCCGCTGCCCTCCCGGGCGTCGCGCCGGTGGCGGCCGGTCTCCCGGCGGCAGTCGACCCGGGCATTCTCGTCGAGAGCGCGGCGGCGCCGTCCCAGGATCTCCTGGAAAGGATCCGCGAGGTCGCTCCGAGCTACGTCGTGCTGCGGCGGTCGTACCAGGGCGGCGTTCTCGATTACGCGTTCAGGCCCGGCGAGATCGTCCACCGGCTTGCCAACGGGCAGGACCGATCGGCCCTGGACGCCCTCGATCTCCACCAGACGGACAGATCGGAAGGTGAACAGGTGAGCCGCGTGTGGGGCCAGGGCGACCTGCCCGCTCGACGCACGGTCGCCTTCGCAGGAAACCGTCCGGTCGGCGTCGTCCCCGCAGCCCGTGAGGCGGTGCTGGACGCGGGTGTCGCAGAGATCGCCACGTCGATGCTGGCGAGCCTGGATCCGCTCGAAGCCCGGCGGGTCATGCCGTCCCTCGCGGCCGCTCCCGAAAATCGTCCGCCCAAGGCACCGGACGCTGCACCGGCGCAGGCGCAGTGCCATTTCCACGCCGAGATGAAGCCTGCGGTCCGGCTGGGAACCGCGGCCAGCGTCCATGTCACGGTCTCGCGCGAAGCGATCGAGCGCGCCCTCTCCGACACGTCCGTCGGTGGCGGTGCCGTCGGGATCGCGCTCGACCGCAAGCTGGTCATCGACGTCTGGCCGAAGCGAGGCTTCGAGCTCGCCGACGACGCCGAGCCCGCGGAGGTCGACCCACCGGAACCCGGCTCGCCTCTCGATCTTGCATTCCGCGTCCGCGCGACGGCGCAGGGCCGCGGCGAGATCTGGGTCGTGGTCCGGCAGAGCAGGCTTCCGCTCGCAACCATGAAGCTGTTTCCGGAGGTCGTCGCCGGCGACGCGACGCAAGAGAGCAGCGGAGCCAGGCCGGTCCAGGCCTCCGCCTCGGCCGCGGAGGCCCCCCGCGGGCAGGCGCCGCTCCATGAGCTGACCATCTGGGAGCAGGCGACCGATCAGGGAACCATCTTCCGGTTCGAGCTCCGCTCGCAGGGCATCGGAATCATTCGCCGCTACGCATCGGATGTCATCCGCGGCGACCGGCGCCGCTACGTAGAAAACATCTACTCGGATATCGAAAGCCGTTTGACGGGCTCCCACCGGCAGGCCGCCCAGTTCGCGCGGGACCTCCAGACGATGGGTGCGGAGCTCTGGCGGGAGATCGTACCGGTCGAGCTCCAGAGGGTGCTCTGGGAGAACCGCGACAGGCTCGACAGTATCTTTGTGATCTCCGAGGAGCCCTTCATCCCCTGGGAGCTCCTGTGCGTCGTCGAGCCGGGAGCTCCGCTCAAAAAAGACTCTGTCTTTTTTGGCGAGCTCGGAGTCGTGCGGTGGTTGTTCGAGGCGGCGGCCGCACCGCCGGCAGAGCTCGCGGTCCGCCGCGGGCGCGCCCGCTACATCATCCCCAACTACCCGAAGATCCCCGCCCTCGGCCTGCAGCCGCTGCCCGAGGCGCAGAAGGAGGCGAAGGGACTGCGGGAGAAGTTCGGGGCCGAAGCGATCGTGCCCGTGCCCTCGGAAGTCCAGGAGGTGCTCGAAGGCGGAACCGGTTTCGATCTCCTCCACTTCGCGGGCCATGGCTTCGCTGCGACGGATACGGTCAACGACGCGCAGATCATGCTCGAGGGCGAAATCGTTCCCGGCGCTGGGTATGTCGCGAGCTATCTCATGGCCGACGAGATCAGGAACCGGGCCGACTTCGGCGGCAGCCGGCCGGTCGTCGTCCTCAACGCCTGCCAGGCCGGCCGTATCAACTGGAAGCTGACCGGCCTGGGCGGATTCGCCCGCGCCTTCCTCGAACGCGGTGCCGGAGCGTTCGTGGGCGCGTTGTGGTCCGTCGGAGACGCCCCGGCTCGGACCTTCACGGAAGCGCTCTACGACTCATTGCTCGCGGGACGGCGCATGGCCGAGGCGGTGCGCGCCGCGCGCTCGGCAGCGAAGGATGCGCGGGACGCGGCGTGGCTGTCCTACGCGGTCTACGCCCATCCGAACGCGGTTCTGAAGGAGCTGGACGCTTGAGGTCTGAACCATGGCGATTTCCCTTTCGCAGGCACTCGTCCTTCGCTGTCCGGAATGCGGTACGCAGCTCGACGCCAAGCTCTGGGGTCTGATCGACGCCGAAGAAGAGCCGGACGCCTGGCAGAGTTGCAAAGAGCAGGATCCTCACCTCTTTCCCTGTCCGGGCTGCTCGACGGCGCTGGTCGTATCCTCTCCACTTCTGCTGCACGACGGCCGGACCAGGCTGGTCATCTACTCGCCTCCGGCCGAGGCCGCGGAGGAGGATCGCGACAGGATGCTCGCGTTCCTGCGCCGTCAGCTTGGTCCGGCCGCCGGCGCCTACGTCGAGGAACCTCTTGTCGTCCCCCGCGGTTTTCTGCCCCAGGCCCTGAGCCTTCCCGACCCGCGAAAAGCGTTCCAATCGCTCGGCCGCGTGGATGCGTCGCTCGAGCCGGTGATGGCCGAGTTGCGCCGGCAGAACCCCGATCCCTCCGAGCTGCCGCGACGCATCGGGATCCTCGAAGACGGCCTGGCGAAGCTCGACCGGTCCAGCAACCCGACGCTTTGGAGCACCCTCCAATACGACCTGGGCGTGTGCTACCGCGATCTGCCCCCAGGGCATCCGCTTTCCAATCCGGACAAGGCGATCGCGGCGTTCCGCGCCGCGGCGTCGTCCGGCGATCCGGAGTCGAACCCGCTCGGCTGGGCCGCCGCGCAGCTCAATCTCGGGATCGAACTGAGGGAGCACGCCGGCGGCGACCGGGGAAGGTTGGACGAGGCGGAGCGCGCTCTCGAGGGTGCGCTCCGCGTCTACAATCCCGGCAGCTTTCCGTTCGATCACGCCGGAATTCAAGTCCACCTTGGTTTGATCGCGCGGGACCGTGACCGCGCCTCCGACCGTGCCATCGGTCTGCTGGAGTCGGCGGTCGCGATCTTCGAGCGCTTGCGCGTCCCTCAGGCAAACTGGGCGCGGAAAGAGCTCGCGAGCACCCTGCTGGACCAGGGCCAGCTCGCGCTCGAGCGCGACGATCACGTCCAGGCCGAGCAGGCGTTCACCAGGCTCCTCGAGGTGGCGCCCCCTTCCGACCGGCGGCTCCGGGGACAGAGCCACGCCAAGCTCGCCGAGACGTACCGGCGGAAGAGCAAGACGCTGGAGCACTGCGAGGCCGTGCTCGCGCAAGCCGACAAGGCGCTCGAGCTTCTCGCCCCCGATACAGACGCCCTCGATCACGCCATCGTTCTCGCCATCAAGGCAATCACGTGGCAGGACCATCCGGGACGAGATCGCATCGGCAATCTGGAGCGGGCCCTCGAGGCGCTGAAGACCGCCCTGAAGATCTTGCCGCAAGAGGCGGAGCCCGTGCTCCGGGGAACCATGATCCGCGACCTCGGGTCGGTGTATGGGACCCGCCACAAGGGAGATCCCGCGCGCAACCGCGAGCTTGCCGTCGAACTCGCGAAGCAGGCCATTGCGAACATCCCCCGGGAGAGCTCTCCCATGGATTGGGGGCGTGCGCAGCACAATCTCGGAATTTCCCTTCTGCGACGCCTGCACGGCGACCGTTTCGACAACGAAGAGGAGGCGCTCCGCGCCTTCCGGCGCGCCGCGAGCACCTTCGAGCTCCATGCGACCGGACCGGAGCTGGCCCGGACGTATCTGGAGCTCGGCGGCCTGTACGCGCGGCGGAGAGGCGGCACGCGATCGGAGAACATCGAAGAGTCGATTCGATACTCGCGCGCCGCGGTCCAGCAGCTCTCTCCGACCGAGCACCTGGGGATGTGGGCCGGCGCACAGCACAATCTCGGCGTCGCACTGATGATGAGGGGAACCGAAGGCGATCCATCGCCGGACGATCGATCGCGGGACCTCGACGAGGCCATCGAAGTCCTCGAGACGTCTCTCGCCGCCCGGGAAAAGGCCGGCACAGCCCCTTCGGCACCGTGGGATCTCATGAAGGCCACCGTCGACGAGCGGCTCCTCGTGCGGGACTGGCTTAGTTCGGTCTTCACACTGTCACAGGCCTATGAAGCGCGCCACCGGGGTCAACGCGGCGAGAACATCGCTCCCGCGATCGAGCTCGCCAGGAAGGGTCTCGCCTTCTGCCCGCCGGGGTTCAACTCCGACGTGCGCCGCGTGCTCGCGCTCAACCTTGCGAAGATGAGCGCCGATGCGGGCCGCTGGGACGAGGCCCGGCACGCGGCCGAGGCGGCGCGGGCGACCGTGAACGCAGCCTTCGCTCCCGGGGCTTCGACCCTGGCCCGGTCGGGATCCGCGTCGATGATCGACGACGTGTACGACATTCTCGTGCGCATCGCTCTCTGCCAGACGCCACCGCAGCCCGCTCAAGCATTGTGCTACGCCGAGGAAGGGCGGTCTCGACGGCTGCGCGAGGAGCTGGGGGCGGGTCCCGGGCTCGCGCCGCCGGATCTTCCTGACGCGCTCAGAGCGGCCGAGAGCGGTCTCCTGGCCGAGGTGCACCGGCTCCGCCGTCTCGTCGATCTCGCAGGCCCGGACACACCCGGGGACTTCGCCGCGTCCCTCGAGCAGAAGATGGGGATGCTCGAAGCCGTCTGGGGCCGGATCGCCAACGAGCTCGGAGGCGCGGAGTACGTCGCTCTGCGCCGAGGGCTTCCGCCGGAGTGGCCGCGGATCCGCTCCTGGATCCGTGCGCAGCCGGGCACGGTCGCGGTGCTCGAATACCTTACGGACGAGGACAGCACGGTCGCCCTCCTCGCTCATCCCGGGCACGAAGAGCCGATCCTTCTCGACATCGCATGCACTCCCAGCGAGCAGGAGATCCTCGTGCGCCGGCACCGCCAGGAAATCCGCACGCCTCCGCCCCCGGACGCGGCGGAGAGCTGGCAGGAGTCGGCCGGCCCGCTGATCGCGCCGGTTCTCGAGCGGCTCGACGGCGTCGACCTCCTCTACGTGGTCCCCAGTGAACGGCTCCATCTCCTCCCGCTCCATGCCATCAGGTCGGGCGGGTCCACGCTCATCGACCGCTGCGCCGTCGCGTTCACGCCCAGCATTGCCGCTCTCCTCGTCCTGTCGGAGCGGAGCGACCGTGCGAACGTCTCCGACGCGCTCGTTCTCGGCAACCCCACCGGAGACCTCGCGGGCGCCGCGGAGGAGGCGGCGGCTGTCGCGGCGCTCCTGGCGGTCGCTCCATCGCCGCCTCACGAGGCCGGCAGAGACCGGGTGCTGCACCAGCTCGGAGCCGCCAGGGCGGCACACCTCGCGACCCACGCGTTCTTCGATGCCCAAGATCCGCTCCGGTCCGGATTGCACCTGGCCGGCGACGAGGTCCTCACCGGCCGGGATGTCATGGAGCAGGGGACGGCGCCCGAGCTCGTTTTCTTGAGCGCCTGCGAGACGGGAGTGCAGGAGGTCCACCCAGGCGAGGACCCGATGGGGCTTCCGCGCGCGTTCCTGTACGCCGGATCCAGAACGCTCGTCCAAAGCCTGTGGCGCGTGTCCGATCAGGACTCCGTCAAGCTGATCGTGCCGTTCTATGAAGCCGTCGCCGCAGGCGCCACGCCGGCGACGGCACTGAGATCTGCGATGCTGCGCGCGCGTGAAGAAAAGGCACACTCCTGGTACTGGGGACCGTTCGTTCTCTACGGCTACGACAAGGCTCTCCTCCGGCCTTGACAGGGCAGTCGGACCTGACAGCTCCGCCGCGTCCCCACTCCCCTACTCGCTCCGCAACGCCACCATCGGGCTCACCGCCATCGCCCTCCGGGCCGGCAGCCAGCAGGCGAGGAACGCCACGGCCGCGAGCACCGCGAGGACCGTCGCGAAGATCGCCGGGTCTGTGGCCGAGACGCCGTAGAGCACGCTCGCCAGGACCCTGCGCAGGGCGAGGGCCCCCGCGACGCCGAGGACAAGACCGGTCCCCACCAGCCAGGCGCCCTGCGCCAGGAACATCCGCAGCACCTGCCGGGCCTGGGCGCCCAGGGCCAGGCGGACGCCGATCTCCTGCGTCCTCTGCTCCACCATGTAGGCCAACACCCCGTAGATGCCGATCGCGGCGAGGGAGAGCGCCACCACCGCGAAGGCGAGGACCAGGAAGGTAATGAAACGCGGCTGCGCCAGGGAGTTGTAGACCACCTCCTCCAACGGCTGCAGGTTCGCCACCGGAAGCGA
>DASQEB010000259.1:0-19927 GCA_035633875.1 Thermoanaerobaculia bacterium | reverse complement strand
TCCCAGGTGAAGGCGCAGATCGCGTCCAGGATCCGCCGGGTTTCCGCGGGGCAGTCCTGGTAGTTGCCCCCGACCACGAACGTCTTCGCCCGCTGGTCCTGGCCGTACCAGGTGACCGTATACTGGGCGACGAAGTCCGGAGCGGCGTCACCGCACTGGCCCCGCTGCCGGCCGACCCTTGCCAGGGACAGAGTCTCGTTGAGCTGGGACAGGACCTCGGGCGATGCCACTCCCCGGGAGGTCCGCTGCTCGTCTCCGATCTCCGTCGAATGCATCAGGAAGACCGGTCCGCCCCGGTAGATGAAGATGTCCGTCTCGAACGGGTCGGCCGCGAAAGTGGTCCCGACCGCCTGGATCCGAAGCAGCGGCCGCGAGTCGTATTTGGAGAGATTGGGGATGCGCTCCGCCCGGGAGGGTACCGGGACGATCGCCAGAACCGCCGTGATGAAGAGGACGAGCCGAAGAATCCGCATGATCTTCTCTTCCTTTCAGGAAGACGTCAACGAGTTCTGATTGTATCTCTCCTCAGAGAAAGGTGCCGCATCCAGCGCTTCCCGCGCCGCCGCCAGCAGGGCTGCGGCCGAGATCGGCTCGCCCACGGCGCCGCGCACCCATGCGTCCGGGGTGAGACGGCCCTGGCGGGCGATGCGCTCGACTTCGGCGCCGAAGTCCCCCTGCCGGAGTCTCTCGGCGATCTGGAAGGCGATGAGGTGGCCGATGGCATAGTCCGGCAGGTAGAGGCCGTAGACGATCATGTGGGAGTAGATCGCCAGGATCTCGGCGTCGCGGACGCCGAACACCGGGGCGAAATACCGGTTCCAGACATCGCGGGCGATGGCGCGCACCGCCTCCCGCAGCTCGGCCGGGGTGGCTTCCGGGTGCTCGTACATCCAGCTCCACACCCGCATGTCCACCAGGGAGACGCCGGCGATCTCGTAGGTGTTCCACAGGATGGCCAGCGCTTCGATGTGGCGGAGCTCCTCGCCCGCGGTCTGCAGGCCCAGCATCTCCAGGTCCCGGTGCTGGAAGACGAAGGCGAACGCCTCGGTGCACGCGTTGTTGGGCACCCCGGCGAGGGACCAGTGGTCCACGCCGTCGAGCGAAAAGACCTGCTCCACGTTGTGCCCGAGCTCGTGCATGGCCACGGTGTAGCCCTTGTAGTCCATCCCACCCCGGGGGACCCGGGTCCGCAGGCGGGCCCGGTCGCCCCGGCGAATGGCCTGGAGGGCGTGGCCGGCACCCCGGGCCGGGTCCACCACGATGCGCTGCGCGAGCCACTGCGCCCGGTCGGGTAAGAAGCCCAAATCTTCCAGGAGCCGCGGCAGCCTGGCCTCGAAGGAGGCGAGATCGGGGTACCGTGCCCGCACGGCCTCGTCCAGCTCCGCCTCCGCATATCCCGCCCGGGACTTGAAGCCGGGGTACCAGATGTCGAACGGCTCCAGCGGCCGCCCGACCCTGCTCTCGATCAGCCGGGCCAGGTCCCGAACCTCGTTGGAGGTCAGCACCGAGTCGAGGAGGGCACCAACCTCCCCCTGCGGCATCTGACGCTCGCGCTCGAAGCGGCGGGCGATGAAGGTGGGCTCGGAGGGGCTGTACGGATCCAGCTTGCGGGCGGCGTGGAAGAAGGCGAGAAGGGTGGCGTAGCGGGTGTCCGGCTCGCGCTCCGCCGGCGGCGCTGCTCCGTCAGCCACCGGCCGGACCTCGTTCGTCTCCGGGGCCCAGGTGAGGTCCGGGTTGTCGATCACCGCGCGGGGGATCTCCTGGCGGATGATCCGCTCCATGACCTTGGAGAGCGTCCGCTGCCGGAGGAGCCCGGCCGGGGAGGGATCGACGTAGTTGGCGGCCAGCTCGTCCCGGAGCCCCCAGTGGGAGATGAGCCGCGTCCCCTCGGCGAAGAGGCGCTCCCCTTCCGGAGTCGCCAGCCGGTCCGCCCGGATGAGGTAGGAGGTGACGTATCGCTCGGCCGCGACGAAGGCCCGGGTCCCCTCCTGCCAGACGGCCGCCGGCACGCGGAAGGCGAAGCGGTCCATCAGGCGGGACCGCGCCCAGGTCTCCCGGTCCCAGCCCGCCCCTTCGGTCAGCCGCTCCTCCAGAGTATGCACGGGGAAGTTGAGGAGCGCCAGAAAGGCCACCCTGGAGCGGAAGAGGTCCTCGTCCACGTGCGCCGCGAGGTCCACCTCGGCCAGGAGCTGATCCACCGGGGAGAGGGGGCCGGTGTCCGTGTCGATGGGGAAGGTCAGCTCGCGGCGGACCTCGTGCAGGTGGCCGTCCATCTGCTCCAGGATGTGCTCCAGCCGGCGGAACGTCCCGGCGATCTCCTCCGGGTCCGTGAGAAAGCTGGCCTCGCAGAACGCGGCGAACGCAGCGGCATCCCCGTCCTCGGCCCACCAGCGCCGGGCCACCTGCTCCACCCCCCGCCGGATCCGCCCGGCGTGCTCCGGCCCGTGCCGGGACGTCAGGCGGTCGATCGTGCTCTCCACCATGTCAGGGCCCAGGGCGGACCGGACCTGCGGCGTGGAGGGTGGGGCGGCGAGCGTCATGGGGGTGGGGGATGACATCATGGAATCTCCTTTCGCGCCGGACAGCATCGCGGCGGGCACAGGAGATTCTAGAGGAAGAGGGTCCCAGCTCCCCGGCCCTCCTGGAGGGCCGGGGCTGGGGACCGAGGACCGCTACGGCTTCTCGCTGTAACTTACGACCGCCTGGGCCCCCTGCCCTTCCTGGGTGGAGACGATGACGTTCACCGTCCGCTTCTGGTCGCCGCTGGTGCCGGTCACCGTGCCGCCGGCGACGTTCCCGCTGGTCTCGAACGAGGAGCTCTCGACCGTGAAACCCCCCTCTTCGAGCTTGCTCTTGTAGAACCCGAGCACCCTGTCGGCCGCGTCGCTCGTCTGGACCGTGAAGCTCGCGCCGCGCTCCTGCTGGGAGTCGATCTGGAACATGCCCTGGGGCGCGCCGCCGGGATAGGCCGGCACCCAGGCCGGGAAGCCCGTCGGGGCGCTTCCGCCGGCCGAGAAGGTGGCGGTCTCCCCCTTCTCGTTGGTCACCGTCATCGAGCCGCCGTCCTCGCCTCCCGAGAAGTCGACCGAGGAGGTCCCGTCCTTGGTGGTGACGGTGAGCTTGCCTTCCTGGATGTCCTCGGCGTTCATCGTGACCACCTCGCCGGTCTTCGTATTGCGGATGGTCAGGGTTCCGGCCTCCGGGTCGCTCTCGACGAGCTCCAGCTCCGGGTTCGCGCGGACGATGAGCTCCGCCGCGGCGACGGCGGGGTTCTTTTCGAACTTGTCGAGCTGCTTCTTGGCGAACAGGCCGCCGGCCATCACGAGCCCGCCGACGACGAGGATGCCGAGGACCGCGATTCCGCCGCAGCCGATGGCGACCCAGGCGAGGGGGCTCAGGCCCTTCTTGGCGGGAGGAGGCGCCTGTGGAGGTGCAACAGTCATGAGAATGCTCCTTCTTCGAGATCTGGTCTCGGGTTGAATCAGGTGTTTGACCCGGGAGAGGATACCACCAGGTCCGGGAGACCCAGACGAATGCGTACGGGCAACCCCTCACTGAGCGGGGCTCGGCTCACCCCTCCGCCGGCTCCGCCCCCACCACCACCTCCAGCGCCCGCGGCAGCACCTCGAAGAAGGCGGGCTCGTCGCCGATCACCTCGCCGTCGAGGTTGAAGGACATGGGCGGGTCGGACTCGATCTCGATGCTCCGGGCCTTGCGGAGGAGGATGAGGTCGCTCTCCAGGTGGCGGCCGAGGAGGACCTGGGAGGCGAGGAAGGCGAGCTGGGGGATGGAGGCGCTGGGGACGAGCATGAGGTCGAGATAACCGTCGTCCAGCTCGGATTGGGGGGCTACGGGGAGGCCGGCCGCCACGAAGCGGCCGTTCGAGATGAGGGCGTTGTAGGTTTCGAGCTCGATCCGCTCGGGGCCGTCCGGGGCGCCGTCCAGGGTGATGACGGCCCGGAACCCCTGAAGCTCTCCCATGGTCCCGATGGCGGCCCGCAGGTAGGCGAGAGGGCCCCAACGATCCTTGGCCTCGCTTGCCTTCTCGCTGACGATGCCGCTGAAGCCCCCGGCCGCCATGTTGATGAAGTAGCGGCTGAAGGTCCGGAGGCGTGCGTAGCCGACGTCGACTCTGCGGGTCCGGCCTTGGAGAAGGATCTCCAGGGCGGCGTCCAGGTCGGCCGGGACGTTGATGGAACGGGCGAAGTCGTTCCCCGTCCCCAGAGGGAGAAGGCCCAGGCGGACGCGGTCGAATCCCTCGGAGAGCCCGTTGAGCACCTCGTTCAGGGTGCCGTCCCCCCCGGCGGCCACGACCAGATCGGCGCCGCTCCGCGCTGCCTCCCGGGACAGCTCCCGGGCGTGCCCCGCGCCATCCGTGGGGAACACGGCCGTGCCGGGGAGCTGCTCCAGACGGGTGCGGAGCTCGGACACCTCCGCGACACGCCCGGCGTTGGGGTTGATGATGATGCAGGTCTTCATGGTGCGACGGGCGTTCAGCGGCGACCGGGGCGGGGGACGTACCGGCCCGGGCCGGTACGCTCCGTCTCGATGAGGTTGGGATCGTAGGGCTGGCCCAGGTTCAAGGCCCGCGCCAGGAACCAGGCGATCGTCAGGGTGGGGATCGGTCCGGTGAAGGGGACCAGGGCCTCGACGGAGGCCACGTTGCGCAACGCCTGGAGGCGGAACCGGCTGAGGATCATCCAGATGATGGGCGTCGAGAGGACGTCGAGCCCCAGGTCCAGCAGGTCGAGGCCCACGACCAGGGAGAGCGGCACGGCGCGGAGGGTCGTGAAGAAGTCGGCGTTCTGGGGCACCCGGATGCGGCGCAGGGCCCGGAACGCCAGGGCCAGGACGAGCCCGGCGAGGATCAGGGCCACCAGGGCGATCAAGCCCAGCACTCTCAACGCAGCTTCCCAGTCCACCGTATCTCTCCTTGGATCGTCGCGCCGATCCGGTCCACACGGATCGGCTTGCAAGAACCATGGTAGGGCCGGCCCCGATCCTGCATGGCCGGGAGAGGGGCGAGAGGACACGCCGATGAAGAAGATGTCGAAGACCGGGGACCCCACAGGGAGAATCGGAACGCGCCGCCGTGGCGCGGCGGGCGCCGTGGCGGCCCTGGTCCTCGCCGGGGGGGGGCTCGCCGCCGGGCTGGCCGGCGAGGCCCAAACCCCGTCGCCAAAGCCGCCGAAGGAGACGTCCCGGCCCGTCGCTACCGCCGAGCTCGCGGAGCGGGAGGCCCGCTCACTCGAGCTCGCCCTGGAGCGCATCCGGCGTATGGACAGCCGGGTGCCCTTCATCGGCGCGCAGCCGATCGGGGCCGGGGCCCTGGCCGCGGCGGCCCTGGCGGCGCAGGGAGGGCCGGCGGCCGGGGCGCTCCGAGAGGACGCGGCCCGCCTGACGGGCAAGCTCCTCGACGTCTGCGCGGACCGGTGGGGCCGCAATGAGGAGTGCGGGCGGGCGCAGATCCCCCTTCAGAGGCTGGTGCTCCAGTTCCCGCAGACGCTCCCCGCCGATCTCCTGGCCCGCCTGCGCGCGGAGGTCTCGACCGCGGCCCCCCCTCCGGGGCCGCCGGAGATCCAGGACCCGTGGTCGTTCCAGGACACCGAGAACCAACGGATGATCCGGATGGCGCGCAGCGTCGTGGCTCACGCCGTGGCCGGGACGGCGGGCTCTCCGGCCGCCAGGGCCTGGGGGGAGTATGCCGCGGCCTTCCTCGCGGCCCACGACCGGGAGGGGTGGTACGAGGCGGAAAGCCCGGGCTACATGGCCCTCTCGATCAACGCCCTCCTCCACCTGGCGGATCATGCCCCGCAGGAGGTGGTGCGGGAGCGGGCGGCGCGCCAGCTCGACGTCCTCTTTGCGGCCTGGGCCCAGGAGCAGGTGGGGGGCTACCCGGCGGGGGCCAAGAGCCGGACGAGCAGCCCCTGGGCGCTCGCGGACGGCAGCACCCCCTGGCCGGCCTGGGCCTGGATCCTCGCCGGCCTTGGAGACCCGGAGACGATCAACTTCATGGAGCGGCCGGAGCTGGCGGTGGCCGCCTACCAGGTCCCCGCCCCGGTGGTCCGCCTGCTGGCCGAGCGCCGCCGCCAGCCGCCCTACGAGATCCGGGAGCGGCGGCACGTGGGCACGGGCAAGCGGCGGGAGGTGAGCACGGCCCTCTACAGCTATGCCACGCCGGACTACATCCTGGGGGCGGTCCAGTCGGTGGCGGACATGGACCTGCGGGTCTCGGGCGGGCAGGAGATCGTGGCGACCCTCTACGCGGAGGGGGATGGCTTCGCGCCTCTCTATCTCTGGAGCCGCACGAGCAAGGAGAAGGGGAAGCGCTGGAAGGAGTGGAGCGGCCGGGACAAAGCCGTGGCCCACAGAAACCTGATGCTCGCCCGGCTCGGCGAAGGCAACGATCTCGGGCACGCCTACCTGTCGCCCCCCTGGTCGCGCCCGGAAGGGACCGGGGACGTGCTCGTGACCCGCCGCGGCGATACCTTCGTCGCCCTGGTGACCGAAGGCGGCTGGGAGGTGGCCCCCGCCGTGGAGAGGTTCCCCGCCTACTACGCCCCCAACAAGCTGACCGCGAAGAGGCTCGCCGGCGCCTGGGTGGCCGTGCCGAAGCGCCAGCCGGCCCTGATCGCCCTGGAGGCGGGACGCCGGAGCGAGCACGGCGACTTCGAGGCGTGGAAGAGAAGAGTGACCGCCAAGGCCCGCCTCCGTCTGAACGAGGGGGAGCTGCGTTTCGCCGCGAGCGACGGCACCCCGCTGACCTTCCTGCCCGGCCGCAAGGCCGCGGTCGCCGGCAAGGCCCTGGAGCCGGAGCTCTACCCTCCGCTCGACGGCCCCTTCCTCGCGAGCCGGGAGCCGGGCCGCTGGACGTTCGACTTCGGAGACTTCCGCTTCCGCCTGGAGCCTCTCGCTCCCAGGCCCGCCATGAGAGCGCAACCAGGAGGACCCACACGATGAATCTCAAGGCCGGTTTCGACATTCTCAAAGAAAGCTTCAAGGAATGGAAGGACGACGACGCCCTGCAGCTCGGGGCGGCGCTCGCCTACTACACGATCTTCTCCCTCGCTCCCATGCTCCTCATCGCCATCTCCGTGGCCGGGCTGTTCTACGGCCGCGAGGCGGCGCAAGGGCAGATCGTGTCGCAGATCGACCACCTGGTGGGCCGGCAGGGGGCGGCAGCCATCCAGACGATGGTGGCCACCGCCGGCAAACAGGGCTCGGGCGTGCTCGGGACGATCGTCGGCCTCGTGACGATCCTCTTCGGCGCGACCGGCGTCTTCGTCCAGCTCCAGAACGCCCTCAACCAGATCTGGGATGTGGAGGCCCGGCCGGGGCAGGGGATCTGGAGCTTTCTGCGCACCCGTTTCCTGTCCTTCGGCATGGTCCTGGGGGTCGGTTTCCTGCTGCTGGTCTCGCTGGTGATCTCCGCCGTCATCGCCGCCCTCGACACCTGGGCGACGGGGCTCTTCCCCGGGGCGGAGGTGGTCATCGGGATCGTCAGCTTCCTCGTCGGCTTCGCCCTGATCACCCTGCTCTTCGCCATGATCTACAAGTTCCTCCCGGACGTGGAGATCGCCTGGCGGGACGTCTGGGTCGGAGCCGCGGTGACGACCGTGCTGTTCCTGATCGGCAAGGTCCTGATCGGCCTCTACCTGGGCAACAGCAGCGTGGCGTCCACCTACGGGGCGGCGGGGTCGCTGGTGATCCTGCTGCTGTGGATCTACTACTCGACCCAGATCCTGTTCTTCGGGGCGGAGCTGACCCAGGTCTACGCCGCCCGGTACGGCTCGCGGATCGAGCCGAGCGAGCACGCGGTCAAGGTGGAGGAGGTGAAGGTCGAGAAGGGGCGTGAGCCGGTCACGGGGGGCGGGGAGAAGAGGCCCCCGGTGGCGGAGGAATCGGAGCGGGGGCGCCGGAGCGCCCCCGCAGGTGCGAGGTCGAGGTAGGGCCTAGAACCGCAGCCGCAGGCCGAGCTGTGCCAGGCGCTGCTCGCCCTGGAGCGGGTCGCCGGCGAAGGCGCTCGGCTCGCCGAACCGGTCCGGCACCGCCGGGTTCTCGTCGTTGAGCAGGTTGAAGACCTCGGCGAGGATCTCGAGACCGAGATCGTTGGCGAAGCGGAACTCCTTGGAGAGCCGCAGGTCGATCTGGGTGAAGTCGAAGCCCCGTCCCGAATTGACGTTCCTGACGCCGGGCCGCAGGTCGATGATGCTGGCGTCGCCGTTCAGGTCCGCGTTGGCGTGCTCGAGGTACGGCAGGGCGGAGCGGTAGCGCAGCATGCCCGCGACCGTGATGCCCCAGGGGGCCTGGTAGAGGCCGCCCAGGGTGAAGCGGTGCCGCGCGTCGGTGTGGAGCGGACCGAAACAGGCGTCGCACTGGGGGTCCAGGGGGTTGATCGACTGGTCGCGGCGATCCCGGCCCCCCCCCACGTCGGCCTGGGCGCCGGCATCGGTCAGGCGGAACTCGTCCGCCCCTGCCAGCACGTTGCCTTCGGCCTCGGAATAGGTGTAGAAGCCCTGCACCTCGAACTTGTCACGCCGGACGCGGAAGCTGAGGTTGACCCCGTCGTAGCTCGCGCGGCCGCCGCCGTACCAGAGGCGGAAGTTGCCGAACTGCGGGAACCGCGTCTGCTCCCCCTGGTTGGGCTCGAAGACGTTGTCCCCATCGGCATCGACGCCGATGTTGGGCCGGAACCGGTAGGGGATGTCGTGGTAGTCAATGGTGACCACTTCGACGTTCAGCCCCAGCCAGTTGTTCACCTGCCAGGAGTAGCCGAGCGAGGCCTGGTCGGAGTAGGGGGTCGCGAGGGTCGGCGAGGCGATCTCGTCGGAGCCGCTGCCCAGCTCCGGATTGGGGAGCTGGTTGGGAGGCAGCGCCTGACCCGGCTGGAAGAGGCTTCCATCGGGGTTGCGGATGCCGTTCGGGTTCGAGTGGCGGTAGATGCTGCCGTACAGGGATTGCACCTGGATCGCGGGGAAGAGGATCGTGGCGTTGGTGTACGGGAAGTCGTAGTAGGTGCCGTACCCCCCGCGCAGCAGTTGCCGGCCGTCGCCCTTGACGTCCCAGGTGAAGCCAAGGCGGGGAGCGAAGTTGTCGTCGTCCTCTTCGAGGATCCCCCCCCGGCCGCCCTGGAAGTCGCGCAGGTAGTACTCGTTGTACTGCGTCTGCGTGGAGAGGACCTGGAACAGCGGATTCGAGCGCTGGTCGAGGTCGAAGCCCGAGTTGTAGTCGTAGCGCAGGCCGAGGTTCACGGTCAGGCGGTCGGTGACCTGCCAGTCGTCCTGGGCATAGCCGCTGTACTGCTCGATCGGCGTCTCGTTGCCGGCAAAGCCGCCGAAGATCTCGATCAGGGTGATCGGCGAGCCGAGCCGGTCTTCGCTGGCGGAGAACTGGCCGGCGAGGCCGGTCGAGAAATCTCCCCCGAGCGAGAACTCGTCGATGTAGCTCGCCCCCACCTTGAAGTTATGGCTGTCGCCCGCGATCGTCCGGGTGAAGCTGAAGTCGTCCCGGATCTGGCGCTTCCTCTGGTGGGTCGACTGCGGCGTATTGATGTTCTGGCCAGTGAAGAATCCCGAAGGATAGATGATGAACGGATCGTTCGAATCGGCGCTGATGGAGTTGTCGAAGCTGCTGTACTGGAGGGTCAGCTCGTTCAGGGCGTCCGCGCTGATCTGGGCGTTGTAGCCGCCCAGGAGCGACGCGTACTCGTTGCTGAGCGTGCCCAGCCCGCTGGGAGCGGTCAAGGGGCCGGCCCCGTACTTGTCGTCGTTCTTCTGGTAGCCGTACCGGACCTGCAGGTACTGCTTGGGCGAGACGTTCCAGGTCGTCTTGGCGGTGATCAGCTCATCCGTGAAGGGAAGCGGCACGGTCCGGCCGTCGAAGGACGGGAACAGCCCGTCCGTGAAGACCGTGTAGTTGGTCTCGCGCTCGGTCTTTTCATAGGTGGCGAAGAAGTGGGCCTTGTCCCGGACGATGGGGCCGCCGAGCGAGGCTCCATACTGCTCGCGCTCCAGGGTCTGTTTGTCGGCGCCGGCGAGCCTCTCGGTCTCGGTCTTCGAGGCCAGGCTGTCGTCGCGGAAGAACCCGTAAACGCTGCCGTCGAACTTGTTGGTCCCGGTCTTGGTGACCACGGTCAGCACGCCGCCGCTCGAGCGGCCGTACTCGGCCTTGTACTGCTGGGTCTGGATGTTGAACTCCTCGACGCTTTCCAGACTGTAGTTCTGCAGCGCGCCGCCGATCGTGTCGTCGGTGTTGTCGCCGCCGTCGACGATGAAGTTGATGTTGCGGCCGATGCCGCCGTTGAGCGCCACGGTGAGCTGGCCCGGCTTGGTCGGGTCGGAGTTGTACGCCAGCGTGGTGCCCGGGGCGAGGGCCGCGAGATTGGCGAACTGGCGGCCGTTGAGCGGCAGGTTCTCGAGCTCCTCCTGGCTGACGATCGTGCCGATGGCGGGCGTCGTCTGGACGAGCGGAGCCTCGGCCGTGACGGTGATCGCCTCCTCGATCGACGAGGTGCTCAGGGTGACGTTGACCTCGCGTTCGGTCGCCACGTTGAGCCGGACCTCCTCGACGTTGACGGGGGCGAAGCCGGACAGCTCGATCTGCAGGGTGTACGTGCCGACCGGGAGCGAGGGAAGCCGGAAATTGCCCTCGGCGTCGGTCACGACGGTGCGGCTGACTCCGGTGCTCGCCTCGGTGGCGGTGACGGTCGCCCCGGGCAGGGGGGCACCGCTGCTGTCCTGGACGCGGCCGACCAGGGTTGCGCCCGCGGTCTGGGCGCTCGCCGCCGGCGGCATCACGAGGGTGCCGACCAGGGCGAGCAGGACCGCGAACGTGAGGAACCGTTTCGCTGTCGTATTCCTGCAATTCATGGTTAACGATCTCCTTGGAGTCCTCTGGACTGGAAAGGAACCGGTGAACGGCCAAGCGACTGTCGGAGCCTTCGATGAGCGGACCGGTCACCTCCTCTCTGTCGGCGCGGCTCCGTCCTCCCCGCCGGAGAGCCGGGCGAGGAGCTGCCGGGCCACCCGGCTTTGCTCGGCGAAACGTGGATCCCCCTCGGTTGCGGCGAGGACGGCGCGGTAGTCGCGGATCGCCCCGGCGGTGTCCCCCGCCAGCTCGCGCGCGATCGCCCGGTTCAGGCGGACCTCATGAAAGGCCGGCGCGAGCTCGAGGGCCCTCTCGAAAAAAGGAAGTGCCTGAGCCGGCTGGTCGCGATCCACCTCCAGGGTCCCGAGGCCGTTCCAGGGCTCGGCGTAGCGGGGAGCCAGGTTGGCGGCCCGCCGGTAGGCACCTTCGGCCTCGTCGAGGCGCCCCAGGGAGCGCAGGACGTTGCCGAGGTTGTTCAGGGCCTGGGCGTTGCGAGGGTCGAGCGCCGCCGCGCGTTCGAGCTCCCGCCGCGCTCCTTCCGCGTTCCCCTCGGCCAGGAGGACGATCCCCAGAGTGTTGTGGACCTCGGACCGGGAGTCGTCGAGCCCGAGGGCCCGCTCCAGCGCGGCGCGCGCCTCGGTGGCGCGACCGGCCTCGTGGAGGGCCGACCCCAGGTTGTACCAGGCCTCCGGATCTCCCGGAGCCTCCTGGGCCGCCTGCCGGTAAAGAGGCAGGGCCTTCTCCATCTCTCCCTTTTCCCGCCAGGCCTGGGCGAGCTTGCCCCGGAAGACGGGGTTCCGCGGATCGGCGGCCACCAGCGCTTCGAGCTCGGCCAGAGCCTCGCCGACGTCCCCCGCGGAGAGACGGGCGTTCGCCCGCTCGAAGCGCTGGAAGAGGCCGACCATCGTCTTGGGGTCGGGCGCGCCGCTCGGCCGGCCAGCTGCCCCGGGGGCCTCGCCTCCCGCCGCGTAGCCCAGGCTGGAGAGGCGGGCGCGGGTCTCGGCGTCCGGGGCGGTGGGCCGGGGAACGGCCGCTCCGGCCTCGATCTCAGCCAGGCGGTCGGCGAATCCCCGCGCCTGTCCGGCGCTCTCAACGGCCAGATTGGTGGTCTCCCCCGGATCGCGGCGGAGGTCATAGAGCTCGGGAGCGGGGGCCGCGATGTACTTGAGGTCGCGCCGCCGCAGGGCGGCGAGCGGGCTCCATCCGAAGAGGGCCGGGTATCGCGTCTCGGCGTAGAGCTCGGCGGGAGCGGGCTCCTGGCCGGCCCGGAGGGCGGCGGAGAGGTCCCGTCCGTCCAGCGTCCCCGCGGCCGGAGCGGGGAGGGTCCGGCCCAGCAGACCCGCCAGTGTCGGAGCCAGGTCCACCAGGCTCACGGGCGTCTCCACCACCCGGGCCGGGACGCCGGGCACCCGGAGCAGGAGCGGCACGCGGAGGGTGGTCTCGTAGAGAAGAAGGCCATGCGTCTGCTCTCCGTGCTCGCCCAGCCCCTCCCCATGGTCGGCTGCGACCGCGACCACCGTCCGGTCTCCAAGCCCGCGGCGGTCGAGCTCCGCCAGCAGACGGCCCACGGCCTCGTCCACCGCCGCGATCTCCCCGTCGTAGGGGCGGCCGGGATGGCGCGCCCGCTGCGCCGGCGGCGGCTCGTACGGAGCGTGGGCGTCGTAGAGGTGGACCCAGAGGAAGAAGGGGCGCGGGTCTTCCCGGCCGAGCCAGGCGAGCGCGCGCTCGACCACCTGGCGGCCGGGCCGCTCGGCCTCCAGGACCACGCCGGCCCCGGGAGCGCGCTCGATCTCGTCGTCGTAGACCTCGAAGCCCCGGGCGAGGCCGAAGCGGCGGTCCAGCACGAAGGCGCCGACGAAGGCGCCCGTCCGGTAGCCGGCCTCGGCGAGCAGCGTCGCCAGGGTGGCGGTCCCCTCGGGGTACGAGCCGGCACCGTTGTTGCGCAGGCCGTGGTGAGGCGGCAGGAGCCCCGAGAGCAGGCTGGCGTGCGAGGGCAGCGTCAGCGGCGCCGGCGAGGAGGCCCGGGCGAAGCGGAGCCCGCCTGCGGCCAGACGATCGAGCCCAGGGGTCTCCGCCGCGGCGTAGCCGTAGCAGCCCAGCCGGTCGGCCCGGACCGTGTCCAGCGTCACCAGCAGCAGGTTGGGAGCCGGCGCTGCCGGCCCCTGCCCCTCCCCGCATCCAACGAGTGGCAGGACCAGCAGGACGAGCAGAGCGGCGGGGCTTCTCGATGTCTTCTTCAGCAATCAAAACACCTGCAAGAAGATGAGCGAAGAATAGCGGAATCGGAGGGGGGCTGGAAGCCCGCGCCGGAGGGTCCGGCCTGATACGATAACCACGGCGTGCTCGAGGAGGAGGGATCATGACCGACGGTTACCAAGAGGCCAAGGGGCAGCGCAACATCCTGGAGCGGCTGGGGGAGAAGATCCCCGGCTACCGGGGCTTCCAGGACCGCGAGCTGCGGCGGGACGTGGACCGGCTGCAGCGCGAGCACATCGCCTCCGAGCTGGGGCGGATCAAGACGGCCCTGCGGGACCGCTCGCGGAGCTACGTCGACGCCGGCAGGATCGGCGCGCTCAACGGATTCGACCGGCTGGACCGGCAGCTCGACGGCCTGTCCCAGGCCATCCGCTTCAGCGACTACGGCGCGACCGGCCTGTTCGACCCGATCAAGATCGGGGAGGCGGAGCTGGAGCGCCTCTACCAGTTCGATCTCTCCCTGCTGGCGGACCTCGAGGTGCTGGAGTCGCACGCGACCGCCGTGCCGGCACCCGGCGCGGAGGATCCCGCGCCCGCTCTGGACCGCCTGCAGCAGGCGGTCCGCGCCCTCGACGAGAAGTGGAGGCAGCGCGAGACGGTCATCGGCAACGTGATCCAGACCGGCGGCTCCGGACCCGGCGCCTGACGCAACCCTCGACCCCAGGAGACCTGAAACGTGCAAGTCATCGAGTATCACGACCCCACGGGGCAGACGATGGTGGCCCGCTACCCGGCCCAGGGGACCTCGGCCATCCGGCTCGGCAGTCAGCTCATCGTCGAGGAGAGCCAGCAGGCGGTCTTCCTGCGCGACGGCAAGGCCCTCGACACCTTCGGTCCGGGCCGCCACACCCTGG
Source organism: Thermoanaerobaculia bacterium (assembly GCA_035633875.1). GTDB lineage: Bacteria > Acidobacteriota > Thermoanaerobaculia > Multivoradales > UBA5704 > DATARR01. Next base: position 5,951 of record DASQEB010000259.1, on the reverse strand, counting down.
CGACCCAGAACGTCCCGATCCTGGCGAGCATCTTCGGGCTCCCCTTCGGCGGCGAGTCCCCCTTCCAGGCGGCGGTGGTCTTCGTCTCGACCAAGACCTTCCTCGACCTGAAGTGGGGCACCAAGGAGCCGGTGGCCTTCCGCGACCAGGAGCTGGCCATGGTCCGCCTGCGGGCCTTCGGCAAGTTCGCCGTGCGGGTGGCCAACGCCCAGCTCTTCGTCAACACCCTGGTCGGCACCCGGGGGCTCTATTCGACCGATGGCGTCGAGGACTACTTCCGGGACGCGATCGTCGCCCGCCTCACCGACGTCCTGGGGGAGAACCTGACCTCGGTCTTCGACCTGCCGCGGCTCTACGACGAGCTGGCCATGGCCTTGAAGGCCCGGGTGGCGGACGATTTCGCCAAGTATGGCATCGAGCTCGTCGACCTCTTCGTGGGCGCCATCACCCCGCCGGAGGAGGTCCAGAAGCTCATCGACGAGCGGACCGGCATGGCCGCGGTCGGCGACATGAACGCCTACATGAAGTTCAAGACCGCCCGGGCGATCGGCGACGCCGCCAGCCAGCCCGGCGGCGGCGCGGGCGGGATGGCCAGCGCCGGCATGGGGGCCGGTCTCGGCGCGGGCCTCGGCATGATGCTCCCCCAGATGATGCGCGACGCCATGCAGGGGGGGACCTCTGCGGGCAGCACACCCGCCGCGCCGTCCCAGGGAGCCGCCCCGGCCGCCGGGACCGATCCCGTCGCGGACAAGCTCCGGCGCCTGAAGGGCCTCCTGGACCAGGGTCTGATCTCCCAGGAGGAGTACGACGCCAAGCGGCAGAAGCTGCTGGAAGAGATTTAGCAGTCCCTGGGAGCACCGGCGCTCCCAGGGAGGGTACAATAGGCGCCTCTCACAGTAGGGAGGTGCCTCTTGGTCGTCCGCGAGCCGGGGTCCATCCTCGACGGCAAGTACGAGATCGTCCAGCGCCTGGGCAGCGGCGGGATGGGCGAGGTCCATCTCGTGCGCCACGTCCACCTGCACGAGCTGCGGGTGGTCAAGATCCTGCGCCAGGACCTGGCGGCCGACCCGGCGGCCCAGAAGCGCTTCATGCGGGAGGCCCGGCTCGCCACCCAGATCAAGCACCCCAACGTCGCCATCCTCTACGACTTCGCCACCCTGCCGGACGGCAGCTTCTACATGGTCTGGGAGCACATCCAGGGCCAGGACGTGGGCGACCGCATCCGGAAAAACGGCCCGTTCCCGGTGCCGGTGGCCACCCAGCTCGGCATCCAGGCCCTCCACGGCCTCGACGCGGTCCACGCGGCCGGCATCATCCACCGGGACATCTCGCCCGACAACCTGATGATCACCGAGGACAAGGGCGGCCAGCTCCGCCTCAAGATCATCGACCTGGGGCTCGCCCGGACCCTGGAGGCGGACGCCGGCTTCGAGATCACCCAGGTGGGGATGTTCATGGGCAAGCTCCAGTACTGCTCCCCCGAGCAGGCGGGCGTGGCCGGGGGAGGAGCGGCCCTGGACCACCGCAGCGACCTCTACTCCTTCGCCCTGGTGCTCTACGAGATGATCGTGGGGGTCCCGCCCTTCGACTCCGAGAGCCAGCCCGGCTTCGTCTTCAAGCGTCTTTCCGAGGACCCGCTGCCGCTCCGGGGGCGCAATCCCGAGGTCGAGGTGCCTCTGGAGCTGGACCGGGTGGTCCGCCGCGCTCTGGAGCGGGACCGGGACAAGCGGTTCCCGGACGCCCGGAGCTTCATCGCCGCCCTCGAGAAGGTGGAACAGGGCCTGATCGGCCACAAGACCCAGGAGATCCCGGTGACGAGCCTCTCGCCCGCAGCCCCGGCGCCCGCCGCTCCGCCGGCTCCTCCGCCGCCGGTTCTTCCCCGGCCGCGGACCGCGACCGAGCTCTCCAAGGCCGAGAAGATGGAGCTCCTGGCCCAGATCGAGCGAGCCTCCCGGAAAGCCGAGGCCGCTTCGGGCTCCGCACGGACCGCGGAGGCGAAGGCGCCGGCCCCCCCGCCCCCGGTCGCGGCCGCGAAGCCCCGGACCGCCGGCCCCGGGGAGACGCCGGCCGCCCCCCAGCGCGCGACCGAGACCGAGCAGGTCCTCGCCAACTATCTCCAGAAAAAGCAGCTCCCCCTCGCCCGCCTCGCCCTGGAGACCCTCCTGGAGCTCGCCCCGGAGCATCCCCGGACGGCCGAATACCGCGACCGGATCGCCCTTCTGGCCGAGGAGGTGGAAAAGGACAAACGGGCGGAGGCAGCGCTCACCGCCGGGCGGGAGGCCCTCGCCCGCAAGGACCTGAAGGCGGCCCGCCGGGAGCTGGAGAGCGTGGTCCGGAACGACTCCTCCGGGAAGAGGGCCGAGGCCCTGGCCCGGGAGATCGAGACCGCCGAGCGGGACACCCGCCAGGGAGAGGAATTCGAGGCCCGCAAGCGCCGCTTCGAGGAGCTCCTCGCCGCGCTCAGGGTCGTGGAGGCTGAACAGGAGCTCGCCGCCCTCGCCCGGCTGGACGTCCCCCGGGTGACGCTCGACTTCTATCGCGAGCGCTTGGCCGAGGTCCGCAGCCAGATCCGGCAGGAAGAACGGGTCGGGGTATTCGAGATGCGCTACCAGAACGCCCTCCGGGACCGGAGCTGGCTCGCCGCCCGCGAGGTGGCCCACGAGCTGGGCAACACCGTCCCCCACAACCCGCGGGTCGCGGAGATGCTCGATGAGGTGAACCGCCTGGAGGCGGAGGACCGCCGCCGCCAGGCCGTGGAGCAGGGCGTCCGCCAGGTGGAGACCTTCGTCGAGCAGGGGGACGCCGCCAAGGCCGAGCTGGCCCTGAAGATCCTCCTCCAGATGGACCCCGAAAACCGCCACCGCAAACGTCTGGAGAGGCAGGTGCGGGAGATCGCGCGGCGGTAGGCTAGACTTCCGCTCCTATGACCCTGACCACCTCCGAAACCCGGTTTCTCATAACGTCTTCGCACGCTCCCAAGGAGCGTCTGCTCCGCTACGCTTTCATGAAGCTCGCCCGGGACTTCGACTCCCGGTTCGAGGCCCTGCTGCTCACCGGCCGCATCTCCAAGTGGTACAGCGAGGTGGGCAACGAGGCCACCACCATCCCCGCGGGGCTCGCCCTGGGGCCCGGGGACGCCCTGTGCACCCTCCACCGCGACCTCGGGGCGATCCTCGCCGTCTATCTGGATCCCGCCCGGCTCTTCCCCGGCTTCGGCTTCGGAGGTCCGGACGGCCGCAGGCCCGATCCCGACGAGCTGATGACCCGCCTCGCCTGCCAGCTCCTGGGCAAGGGGCCGGGCTTCTCCCAGGGGATGGAGCGCTCGTTCCACTACGGCTATCTGGCCCCCGAGCACGGCATCCTCCACGTGGGGATGATCAGCCATCTGGGGGCCATGATCCCGGTGGCGGCGGGCTGCGCCTTCGCCTTCCGCCAGTCCGGCAGCGACCGCGTGGCCGTCAACTTCATCGGCGACGGGTCCACCTCCACGGGCGATTTTCACGAGGGGCTCAACATGGCGGCGGTCTGGAAGCTGCCGCTCATCCTGGTGATCGAGAACAACCGCTACGCGTTCTCGACCCCGGCCCGCCTCCAGTACGCCGCCCGGCGCCTCTCCGACCGCGGCCCCGGCTACGGTATCCCCGCCGAGACCGTGGACGGCAACGACCCGGACGCCATGGCCGAAGCCCTGGCAAGGGCCGTGGACCGCGCCCGGGCCGGCGAGGGGCCGACGATCCTCGAGGCCGTGCTCGGCCGCATGCGCGGCCACAGCGAGGGGGACGACTCCTTGAAGGTCGTGCCGCCGGACGAGCTCGCCGCCTATCTGGCCGCCGACCCGGTACCCGCCTACGCGAAGCGCCTGGAAGAGGAAGGCGTTCTGGACCCCGCGACCCGGACGCGGCTGGAGGCCCGCATCGTCCAGATCGTCGAGGCGGCCATCTCCCGGGCCCTCGACGCACCGCCGCCTGCCGTGGAGGTCGCCTTCCGGCCGGTCTTCGCCCCGACGCCGGAGAAGCCGGCTGCGCCGGCGATCGTCCGCCCCGGCCGCTCCTCGGCTGAGACGACCTACGCCGACGCCATCAACCAGGCGCTCCTGGAGGAGCTGGAGCGGGACGAGTCCGTGGTCCTCATGGGACAGGACATCGGCGTCTTCGAAGGGGCCTTCCGCACCAACCGGGGGCTCTACGCCCGCTGGCCCGACCGGGTGCTGGACACGCCCATTGCCGAGAGCGGCACGATCGGCATCGCCGTCGGCGCCGCGCTCCTCGGGTATCGGCCGGTGGTGGAGATGCAGTTCGGCGACTTCGTCTCCTGCGGCTTCAACCAGCTCGTGAACGTGGCGGCCAAGCTCTACTACCGCTGGAAGGTGCCCTGCCCGATCGTCATCCGCCTCCCCTCGGGCGGCGGCGTGGGAGCCGGCCCCTTCCACTCCCAGAACCCCGAGGGGTGGTTCGCGCACACGGCCGGCATCAAGGTCGTCTGCCCGGCCACGGCGTCGGACGCCATGGGGCTGCTCAAGGCGGCCATCCGGGACCCCAACCCGGTCATGGTCTTCGAGCACAAGTATCTGTACCGGCGGATCAAGGAGACCCTCCCCGACGGCGAGGTCCTCGCCCGCATCGGCGAGGCCCGGGTGATGCGGCGGGGTGAGCACCTGACCCTGGTGGGCTACGGCGCTTCGACCTGGGTCGCCATGGAGGCCGCCGGGGAGCTCGCGAAGCAGGGGGTGGAGGCCGAGGTGGTGGACCTCCGGACGCTGGTGCCCTACGACGAGGAGACGGTCCTGGCGTCGGTGAAGAAGACCGGCCGGGCCCTGATCGTCCACGAGGCCCAGCTCACCCTGGGCTTCGGCGCCGAGGTCGCCGCCCGCCTCGCGGACGCCGCCTTCCCCTGGCTGGACGCCCCCGTCCGCCGCGTGGCCTGGCCGGACCGGCCGGTGCCGTACGCCAAGAACCTGGAAAGGGCCCTCCTGCCGGACAAGGACAAGGTGCTGGCGGCGGCGCGGGAGCTGCTGGCGTTCTAGCCCGCACCTCCCCGGCCCTCCTCTCCCGAGCCCTCCCAATCCACCCGCCGGGAGAGAGAGTGCCCAGGCGCCTTCCTTTAGGCTCGGGGACAATAAAGAATCAAGAAAAGTGCTGTTCCAAGGTCAAGAGGTCCCGCTCGAGATCAGGATCCTCCTTGCGCCGCTCCTCGACCCTTCGGACCGCGAACATGACGGCCGCGCGATGTTTGTTATTGAACAAGTGGCCGATCTCTCCATGGGAGAGGCTGGTTAGCTTGCGGCACAGGTACATAGCGACTTGACGGGGGCGGAGGATAGGCCACGAATTGCTTCGACTCGTAATTTCGCTCACCTTGAGATCGAAATGGCGAGCAACAACCTTGATGATGGTAGATGCTGTCGGCTTGGATTTGACCGGAGGAAGGATATTCTTGAGGCTCTCCTGGCCAAATTCCTTTGTGATTGGCTGGCCGGTCAGGTATGATTCGATCATAAGCCGATTGATGATACCTTCAATCTCGCGGATGTTCGAGTGTACGTGGATCGCAATAAATTCAATCAAGTCTTCAGGAAGGTCAAGCCTTTCGAACTCGGCCTTGCGCCGGATGATCGCTGTCTTCGTACGGTGATCGGGCGGCTGAATGTCGGCGATCAGACCCCACTCGAACCGGCTGCGCAATCGTTCCTCGAGCGTTGGAATGTTTCGCGGTGATGAATCTGAGGTGAGGATGATCTGTTTCTGGGAGGTATATAGGTTGTTGAAGGTGTGAAAGAATTCCTCCTGGGTCCTTTCTTTGTTTGCGATGAATTGTATATCGTCGATCACTAGTGTCCGGTTAGAAGTCGAATAGAATCAATTGATTAGCGGGGGTGGCTACTTCTCGTTGGGACCTATCGGGCTGCAAGGCGCATGAAAGCTCGGTTTTCTCGAAGATCGAGACCGACAAGA
>DASQEB010000258.1:0-4432 GCA_035633875.1 Thermoanaerobaculia bacterium | reverse complement strand
TCATGAAACCTCCCATCCGCCCCCGGGTGGGAAATCAAAAGAATCTCCTCTCAGACGAGTATAGCGCAGGAGACCCCTGCCCGGGGACCCTCACCCCGGCCCTCTCCCGGAGGGAGAGGGAGAAAAGCCAGCGTAACACTGTTACCGCGCCTCCACCGCACGTGACGCCGGCGTGGACGAACGTGCAGCCGCTCCGGCGCTGCGTGCAGCCGGTCCGGCGCCAGGTGTGGCCGAGGCGGCGCAAGGTTGCCGAGATCAGGAGAAGCGTGCAGCCGCTCCATGGCAACGTGCAGCCGGGGCCTCGTATCGTGCAGCCGGTCCGCCGCAACGTGCAGCCGCAGCAATGACACCCTGCAACTGCACCTCTGCAACGTGCAGCGCCACCTCCGCAACGTGCAGCCGCACCAGCTACACCTTGCAGAGGCACCTCCGCAACGTGCAGCGCTGTCTTGGCAACGTGCCGCGGCAGCGATGGCACCCTGCAACTGCACCTCCGCAGCGTACAGCGGCACCTCTGCAACGTGTAGCCGCACCAACTACACCCTGCAAAGGTGCCTCTGCAGCGTGCAGCCGCACCGGCGACACCTTGCAGAGATACCCCTGCAAGGTGCCGCGCCACCGGCTGCACTTTGCGACTCAGGACCGTTTCCGGCGGCGCTTCCCCGCCGCCGTGCCCTTCCTGGGAGCGAGCGCCGCCTTGACCTTCTCCGGGGAGAACCGCTCGGGAACGTCCGTCAGATCATAGAGCGCCCAGCCGTCCCCGAAGCGGACGGATCGAGAGCCTCGGGGGGACCGGAGACGTAGCCGTCCGGGGTCACGGCGAAGCCCGAGCCGTTCGGGGTATTGTAGAAGCGGGCGAGGGGGCGGGGGGGATCGGAGGTGAGATCCCAGATTTCGGTGTAGCCCGTCCAGAAGCCGAGCACGAGCCGCTGATTGTCCCATTCCCATGACATCGACAAGAAGCCATGTCTCACTCCCACCTCGAGGGTTCGGAGGAGTCGTCCGTCGTTTGCGTCCCAGAGTCTGACGGTGTTGTCGTCGGAGCCAGAAGCGATGGTCTTTCCGTCGGGCGCCCAGGCAACCGACTGCACGGCTCCCTCGTGACCTTCCAGCGTCCGGAGCACCCGGCCGGCTTCAGGCTCCCAGAGCTTGATCGTGCCGTCGTCCGCTCCTGTCGCGACGCAGTGGCCGCCCGGGTGCCAGGAAACGCTGTTGACTCCGCCGGCGTGCCCGGCCTGGAAGCGCCAGCTCAGCTCTGAAAGGGCGTCCGTGCGGCCAGCGGTGGCAGCCAGGGATGTGCGGCGGGGTAGAGAGGCACCGAGCATTCCGGCTCCAATCGTCTTGATTCCCTCGAGCCGGGCAGCCTTGAGCTGAGCCCGCGTGAATCGCCCGAAGCTCAGATCGGCGTTCTTCAGGCTGGCACCATTGAAGATCGCCTCTTGAGCGTCCGCATGGCTCAGATCCGCGTCGGCCAGATCCGCTTCCTCTGCGGCCGCCTCCCGCAGGTCCGCGAATCCGAGCCTTGCCTTCGCCGACCATGCACCGTTGAGCGATGCCTGCCGGAGATCCGCCCGGGTCAGATCGGCGCTTTCGAGATTCGCTCGCGAGAGATCGACGCCAGCCAGCACGGCTCCGGAAAGGTCGGCTCCCTCCAGATGAATCACCTCGGGCCGCATCTTGCCAAAGATCTCCCGTAGGCGCTGCAAATCGATCGCGTCGTCCCTGGTTGGGCCCACCAAGGGACCGAGTTGCGCCCGGGCATGGAAGTAAAGGAGAAGCAGGGCGTTCTCGGAGATCCCCGGCTGATACGTTTCTGCCAGGGTCTTTTCGGTCAGCGCAGGGATCTTCTTCGCCTCCGGCCAGAATTCGAGGAAGAAGGCCACCTCGCGGGTGATCCGCTTCAACAGGAGGCAGCCCGGCTCCCCCGCGGCAAGACCGGCCCGGATCGTCCGTGCAATGAAGAACTCCAGGAACGAGCGGTGAATGAAGGAGTAGTACCCCTCTGCGTCGCGGTGGAGGAAGAGGGCGGTGCGGACCTCGTAGTCGATCTGTTCCTTGTCGTAGCCGGTGAGAGGTCGATCCTTGAACAGGTCGACAACTCGGTCCGCCAGCACCGTGTAGTGGACCCGGTTCTCCGGGGAGTCCCAGATCAGTCGAGCGAGAGACTCGACGATCACGATCTTCTTGTCCCGGGTGAGTCTCAGGCGAAAATCCGTGTGATCGAACCAACTTTGGCAGTAGGTCTCGTAGAGATCGGCCAGGGAGATGGCGGTTCCCTTTTCCAGGAGGCGCGGGAGCGTCTTGACGATGATCTCCAGGAGGAAGGGGCGCTCGGCGAGCTCGTTCAGGTTGTAGGTGCGCCGGATCTGTTCGCGGAAGTCCTGCCAGTCAGCGGGCGGAGGGAGGGCTTTCTTGAGGTATTCCTCGATCTGCGGCTCCCGGAACTCCAGGACGTACCCGATCTCGGTCCCGGCCCGCTCCTGGAGCTCCTCGTACAGGCGGGTGGCTCCGGGGCTGGACGTCATCTCCGGAACGCGGCCTAACCTCTTGAGCGCTTCGGGACGGTCCCGGAAATAATGGGTGCGGCAGGTGAGGAGGACCTTGGCCTTGCCTTCGGCCGCGCGGAGGATCTGCCGGAGGTTTTCGAGGTACCGGCTGGGCTCGCTGTAGGCGATCGTTTCGTCGAAGCCGTCGAAGATCAGGAGCAAGTATCCCTCCCGATTCAGGTGGAGGAGGGCCTGGGGGTTGACCGGCTGCGAGGAGAGGCGCTGGAAGTGATGGGTGAGAAGGTTTTCGAGGGTGACGGTCGTAGAGCCGCCTTCCCGGAGGTCGATCAGGATCGGCATGCGGACCTGCCCGGGGTTCTCTTTGGACTTCACGGCCAGCTCCGCGGCGAGGCGCTTGCAGAAGCTGGTCTTGCCGCAGCCGAAGTCTCCCAGGAGGGTGAGGGAGGTCGAGCCCGGGCGGTCGAGCCACTGGAGGGCGATCTCCGTGAGCCCCTTTGGGCTCGAGCACTTCGCCGGGGCGGATGTCCGCTTCGAGGACGGCCTCCTGCTCGACGTAGAGGGTTTCGAGAGGAGTGCCGCGGAAGCCTCCGATGGCGGCGTCCAGATTGGGGTGGAGGTCGACCAGGGAGAGGAGGAGGTCGTGGAGGGTCTGGAGCTGGACGTTGTGAATCCTTGCGATCTCGTGGGCGTTGTCGTCGAATCCCGAGCGGGCGATGAAGATGCCCTGATAGGGATTGGGGCCTCTTTCATCGCGGTTGATCGTCTCCACCTTGGAGGCAAACTCACGGATGTCCTTCTGAGTGACCTTCCGCGTATAGTCCTTGCACTCCACGAGGGCGCGGATCTTGAGGAGGCCGACAGCGAGCTCCAAGCGGACGTCGAACTGCATGGCCTGGTATTCGTAGCCGACGGTGGCCTTGTACCCCTGGAGACGGAAGAGGTCCGCCACGTCTTCCTCGAAGCGCTTGGCCTTCTCGAAGATTTCCCGGCGGCGCGGGTCGCGTTCCACGGCGGTATCCCTGGTCATTGAGGAATTGATTGTATCGAACTTGGAGATCGGGGCGGCTCCGGCATGTCTGCTTGGCGTGATCCGCCTTCTGGGGCGGAGGGCGCAAATCTGGAGCCCGGACGGCTCGCCTCGAGGTCCGAAAGGCGGAGATTGGGATGGCGCCGAGACGTCTCCCAGCAGTTGACGTCCCGCCAGCCACCGCTCAGAATGCCTGGGAGCGGCGAAGGGGGCAAGACTCATGGCCAAGCCCCAGACAGTGACCATCGAAACCCAGGTCCCAACGAAGCTCTTCGGAGAGATGAAGTCTCTGGTGGAAGCAGGGTGGTTTCGGGATCTCGACGAGTTGGTCCTGGATGCCATCCGCCGCTACGTGGAGACCCACCGCGGAGAGCTCATGGAGGAAATGATCCGGGAGGATGTGGAGTGGGGACTCCGTGGCAGCGATTGATCCTGGATCATCCGCAGTTTGGGATGCCGGCCCCCTGATCCACCTCGACGAATAGAGCTGCCTGGACCTCCTTTCGGACTTCGCCGCGGTGCTCGTCCCACAGGCCGTATGGGGAGAGGTGACGCTTCACCGTCCAGGGGCTCTGGAGGGCGCCTGATCTTCCGTCTCCTCTTCCCATGTCGCCTGGTCCCCCACCCGGACCTCCCCGCCGTCGAGCACCTCGGCGCAGGCGCCGCCGCGCCAGTGGGGGCGGAGGGCGTCCTTGAGGCCGGGGCTGGCTTCGTCCATCTGGTGGCAGGGGGTGCATTCGCTCCAGATGCGGAGGCGCGCCGGGCCGATGCGGAGGATGCGGCCGCGGGTGTTTTCCAGGCCGATGCCGGCGAGGAGGAGGTTGGCCCGGCGGGTGGCGGGGTCGAGGGGGACACCCAGGACGGCGGTGGCATCCTCCCAGCCCTCTTCGGCAAGAAG
>DASQEB010000257.1:0-4562 GCA_035633875.1 Thermoanaerobaculia bacterium | reverse complement strand
AACTATTTTCCCCCCTCGGGTGTCTATATCTGACAGAGAGCGCTCTCGGACACCCGCCCCGGAGGATGGGGCGGAACCGAACAGAACCTTTATGGCCTCTGGAGGTGACAACGATGTTCGAGAGCTCGCTGATCGATCTGGAAACCACGATACAGCCACGGCGGCGCTGGGTCTCGCTTCCCGTGGCCATCGCGATCCATTTCCTGGTCCTCGGGTTCCTGACGCTCGCGTCGTACTGGAACGTGACGGACGTCGCGGAGCCGCCGACGAATGCGGTCTTCTTTGCCCTGCCGGCTCCGCCGCCCATGATCATCCGGCGGGGCAGTCCCGAACCGCGGCCGCAGGCTCCCCGGACGCCGGAGACGACGCCGGTGGAGGTGAGGCCCGAGCAGACGGTGCAGCCGGATCTGGAACGGATTCCGGAGAGGCCGGCCGGACCGGTGAACGTGATTCCACAGACGGTGGACTTCTCGGGCTTTGGCGATCCGAGCGGATCGGAGAACGGCAGTGAGGAGGGCGTGATCGGAGGCTCGGAGGAGGGCGTGCCGGACGGCACTGGCGACACCCCAGGCGGCACGGGCACGGATCCCGGCGGGAGCGCCCCCCCCGCGCCGCCGAGCTCGCAGGCGACGTACCTGACGGCCGAAATGACCCGTCCGGTGCCGATCCACCAGGTGCAGCCCCGGTATACGGAGGCGGCGCGCCGGGCCGGTGTGCAGGGCATGGTGATCCTGGAAGCGATCATCGACGAGCGGGGCAACGTGAGCAACGTCCGGGTGCTCCGGGGACTGCCGATGGGGCTGGACCGGGAGGCCGTGGAGGCAGTCAAGCAGTGGAAGTACAAGCCTGCCATGCTCAACGGCCGGCCGGTCAAGGTCTACTTCACCCTCACCGCGCATTTCACCATCCAGCGTTAGGCCAGATCCTCCGGGGGAGCCGTCCCCCGGAGGGAGGCCGACTTTCCTCCATCGGGTGACTGAGGGAGTTTCCTTGTGTCTCTCGTTCTTCCTGCGGGACTGGCAGGGGACGGCGCAGGTGCTGAGGACCTGCGCGTCGATCTGCCTCAACTTGAGAGACAAGGAGACCGCCTTGCGATACTTTGGGAAGTTGGGAGTCATTTTTTCTACAGCGCTGATCGTTGCGATCAGCTCTCTCGCCGCTCCGGCTCCCGCCGACGCGGCTCTTACCTACAACCTGTACTCGCCGCTCAAGAAGAACTATTGTGAAGGCGACACCGACGGCGATTGCCTCGACAACGTGCAGGAGAACAACCTCGCCACGACGGCGGGACCCTGGTATTTCTATGACGAGGACGACGGCTGCAACGAGTGGGAGAACGACTACGGTCTGTCGTCCACGCACTTCGCCCGCCGCGACTTCGTCCAGGTGCGGCCGATCCAAAAGGGCGTCCGCAACTGGAGCTCGGTCGACGGCCAGGCGAAATGGGTGTCGGTGACGTATTTCTTCCTCTACCCCCATGATTGCGCGTCCATCTTCTTCGGCGCCGCCGGCCATCAGGGGGACTCCGAGCACATCCGGTTCTATCTCTACAGCTACGACCTCAGCACCTGGTATCTCGACGGCGCCACGTACTGGCACCACGGCGAGTCCCATTACATTTCCGGGGCGTTCCTGGAGGAGAAGGCCCGTGCGCTCGGCACGAACTACGCGTCCGTGGCCGCCGACGAGGACTCGCACGGCTCCTGGCCCGGCCGCGTGACCGACAGCTCGGATTGCGCCGGCGAGATGGACGACGGTGATTTCGGCACCCACGACTGCTTCGACGGCAGTTGGCGGGAGCACTTCAACGGCCGCGCGCCGTACGACTATCCCGCGCCGGTGATCAACGTGGGTGGTCCCTTCCCCGAATATTGGCTGCCCGGTGGCGTGACCATCGGCAGCGACGGCAGCGCCTGGACGGACCTCGACGTCGGCCACGGCGTCAACCGGGAGTACTGGACGTACCAGGGCGGGGCTTTCTCGAAGTTCTGCGGCTGGGAGTGCCCGATCTACTACCGGCTCTCCGACGGCAACTGCCTCTACAGCCGGCACGACGAGACCAAGTGCGCCGACGGTCCGCTGTACAGCAAGATGGACTACTTCGACTTCAGGGACAGCGGTCCTTCTCCCTCCCTGACCGCGGCCTCCCAGTCGCTGGAGGTGGAGGCCGGGACCGACGCCGCGGCGGCCGGACCGGTCGAGATCGACCCGGTCCGCGTCGAGCGCGGACGCAGGCTGGCCGCGGAGGCGTCCGCCCGGCTTCGCGAGGCGGCGGGCAGTGACCCGGCCAAGCGGGACACGATCCAGCGGTGGCTCGCCCGCCGCGCTCAGGATCCGGTGGCCGCTCTCGTGCCCCACCTGCTCGACGCGACGCCGGAGCGTCAGCTCGAGACGCTCAAGTGGCTGCTGACGACCCCCGAGCCCCGCCGTCTCGCCGCTCTGTTCGAGGATCTCGAGGAGAATGGAGGGCGCGGCTTCCTGAACCGGGACATCGAGGCGCGGGAGCGCCTGCTCGATTTGATCGCGCTGCTCGAGAGCAAGGGCGTGCGCGCGGCCGCCCCGGCGGACGGCTTTGTGAACGCCGAGATCGCCCCCTTCGCTCCGGCGCCGAACACGCCACGGCCGGTCGCAACTCCGTAACCGGTCCGCGTCTTCGCCCGGCCCGCCGCTCCGGACATGCCGTCCGGCGGCGGGCCGGGCCTTTTGCGTCCGGCCTCCGAACGAGGCCGGAATTTTTCTATTGACATCGTCGCTAAGGCTAAAGTACTCTCTGCCTCCCCGGGGAACAAAGGGAGTCGCGAAGTACCAAGAACTGATTTGCAAGGAGTTGTCATGAAGCTCAAGCCTGTCCTGATTCTGGCCCTGGCCCTCTTGTCGTTCGCCCCGGGAGCAGCGTTCGCGGACCATTGCATCAACAAGGACCTGATCAACCTCGGACCGACCGCCTACGATCTGGCGGTGATCCTCTGGGGCCGGCAGCCCATCACCTGGCATTACGACGGATATTCGGACCTCCATTTCCACTCGTTCACCCGGACCTCGATCGGCTTCAACACCAAGCTCCATTGGCAGAATGGCAATGGTGTGAACGCTCCGATCCCGACCGGCAAGCTCGTTCACGTGGGCTGGTGCACGCCCCGGCATCACAACATCTTCAATATGTATTGGACGGATCTCGCCGGCCGGCGCATCCCCGGGAGCATCGTGTTCAACCTGACGACCGGGTGGGTCTACTGCGGGGGCCTGCGGCTGCGGTTCCAGAACATCTTCCAGCATCAGTTCGAGGCCGGCGCGCTGCTCAACGTTCAGGACGTGCAGGTCGCGGTCCTTCCTGCCCCCCTTCCTCTTGCGGAGCTGAACCGGCAAAACTCCGCGCTGAACAGCCAGTTCGTGCCGGTTCCGGGCGGCGAGGGCTTCACCGTCGAGCCCGGGGATACGGTCGAGCTCCCGGTTGCCGGCGTGTCCCCCGGCCAGACGGTGGTGGTGCGCTATCGGGTGCCGGGCTCCGGTGGCACCGCCGACTCCGTGGACTTCGTGCAGTTCCCGATCGAGGGCGCGGGTGTGACGTCCGCCGCGGCCCCGGCGGCGGCTCCGGCTCCGGACTCGACTCTCGGCAAGTAATTCTTTGAGTGGTCCTTTTCCCTCCGGGACAGTTCCCCGGGGGGAGAGGGCTCGTCCCCAGTTCCCATCTCGCCGAAAGTGCCCCTTCGAGGCGATCAGACCGTTCCCACCCCCGCGACGACCAGCGTCAGGTCGTCCTCGAACCCCGCGCTCCGCCCCGTCCACGCGGCCACGCGCTGGAGGAGCCGGTCCGCGAGGGCGTCCGCCGGGAGGTCGGAGGCCTCCGTGAGGATCTCCCGCAGGCGGGCGTCGCCGAACGGCTCGCCTGCGGCGTTCAGCGCCTCAGGAATCCCGTCCGTGAACAGGAGGAGGCGGTCGCCGGGCTCCAGGGGGACCGACGCCTCGGTGTAGGCGGCGCGGCGGAGGCGGCCCAGGACCATGCCGGGCTGGACGAGCTCCTGGACGGTGCCGTCCCGCTTCTTCCACAGGAGGGGTGGCGGATGGCCGGCGCTCGCCCAGGTCAGGCGCCCGGCGTCGAGGTCGAGCCACACATAGACGGCGGTGATGAACTGGCTCTTGAGCTGGAAGATCTGGTTCATCTCCGTGAGGACGCGGGCGGGGCTCGCGGCGTGGGGAGCCTGGGCCGCCGCGGCCACCTTGACCATGGAGGCGATCAGGGCCGCAGGCACGCCGTGGCCGGAGACGTCTGCCACGAGGAGGCCGAGCCGCCGGCCTTCCCCCGGAAGGACATCGTAGAAGTCCCCCGCCACGTCGGCCGCGGGCACGTAGCGCATGGCCACGTCCAGGCCGGCGGTCCGCGGCGGCTCGCTGGGAAGGATGGAGGCCTGGATGCGCCGGGCCGTGTCCAACTCCTGCCGGAGGGCGGCGAGGCGCTCCTGGGAATCGAACAGACGCCGGGCCGCGATCCAGCCGAGGCCGAAGATGAACAGGAGCACGCCGACCGGCTCCATGCCCTCGGGCAGGGGGAGCAGGCCCACAGC
>DASQEB010000256.1:0-19059 GCA_035633875.1 Thermoanaerobaculia bacterium | reverse complement strand
TCACCAAGCTCGGCCGGCGGGTCTACAAGCAGTCGGTCATCGAGAAGGAGGACCCCCGGGGGCGCAAGTACTACTGGATCGCCGGCACGCCCCAGTGGGAGAAGGCGAGCGGCACCGACTTCGAGGCCATCTCGACCGGCCGCATCTCGGTGACGCCGCTCCACCTCGACCTCACCTACTTCCCGGGCCTCGAGAGCTATTCCTCCCTGTGGGAGAAGCTCTCGACGCTGCCGTTCCCGTCGCCTCCCGCGAACGCGGAATGAACGACTTCGCCCCTCAGCGCGAGCGGATGGTCCGCGACCTGATCGCCGCCCGCGGCGTCAAGGACGAGCGCGTCCTGGCAGCGATGCGCAAGCTGCACCGGCACCTCTTCGTGAAGGACCACCTGCGCAACCAAGCCTACGGCGACCACGCCCTGCCGATCGGCGCCTCGCAGACGATCTCCCAGCCGTACATCGTGGCGCGGATGACCGAGCTGCTGGAGGTGGGGGCCGAGCACTCAGTGCTGGAGATCGGCACCGGCTCGGGCTACCAGACGGCGATCCTCGCCCTGCTGGCCCGGCGCGTCTACAGCCTGGAGCGGATCGCGGAGCTCGCGCAGCAGGCCATCCCGCGCATGCGCCAGCTCGGGCTCGACAATGTAAAAATCCAGGTCTTCGACGGCACGGTGGGCTGGAGCGAGTGGGCCCCCTATGACCGCATTATGGTCACCGCCGGCGCCCCCAAGGTCCCCGAGCCGCTCCTGGAGCAGCTCGCCCCGGGGGGTATGCTGCTCGTCCCGGAAGGACCCATGCAGGCCCAGAGGCTCGTGCTCTACAAGAAGTCGGCCCGGGGGGAGATCCGGCGCCGGGAGGGGGAGGAGGTCGCCTTCGTGCCGCTCCTCGGCCGGCACGGCTGGAAGGAGGGCCGGCGATGACCGCCGCGGGGGCGCGGGCGTACCGGATGTGGGTGAGCGGCCGGGTGCAGGGCGTGGGGTTCCGCTGGTTCGTGCGGCGGGCGGCGCTCGGCCTGGGCTTGACCGGCCAGGTGCGCAATCTCCCGGACGGCCGCGTGGAGGTCGAGGTCACCGGTCCGCCGGAGCGGCTGGAGACGTTCCGCCAGCAGCTCCGGGAGGGGCCGCCCGGCTCCCGGGTCACCCGGCTGGAGGAGCTCGAGCTTTCCGGCGTCCCGGCATGGGACGGATTCGAGATCGATCGCTAAGGAGAGAGACCCATGGACGATCTGAAGGCACACATCCGCGAGGTTCCGGATTTCCCGAAGAAGGGGATCCTGTTCTACGACATCACGACCCTGCTGCAGCACCCGCTGGCCCTGCGCAAGACCGTGGACCGCTTCGTCTGGTTCTTTGCCAGCAAGCGCATCGACAAGGTGGTGGGCATCGAGTCCCGCGGCTTCATGTTCGGCCCCATCGTGGCCTACGACCTGAACGCGGGCTTCGTGCCGGTGCGCAAGCCGGGCAAGCTCCCGTACGAGACGATCCGGGAGAGCTACGACCTGGAGTACGGCACCGACTCGATCGAGATGCACCGGGACGCCATCCAGCCCGGCGAGCACGTCCTGATCGTGGACGACCTGGTGGCGACCGGCGGCACCGCCCTCGCCGCGGCGAAGCTGGTGGAGTCCCTCGGCGGCGTCGTCGCCGGGTTCGGTTTCATCATCGAGCTGACGTTCCTCGACGGACGCAAGAAGCTCGCCGGCTACGAGGTGGAATCCTTGATCCAGTACTGAGGTTGAAAACGGATGGCGTATACTTCGCGTGCCTGTGCGGCTATAGCTCAGGTGGACAGAGCAGGAGTTTCCTAAACTCTTGGTCGGGGGTTCGAGTCCTCCTAGCCGCACCATCCATGTTCGACCGGAGTTTTTCCCAGGACAGAGTCTTTTTCCGGAGCTTTCGATGAATCAACGTCTGACTCGCAAAGAGATCAAGCGCGACGAATTCGCCTCGGCCGTAGGGCGGAGCGTCGAGTATGCGGAGTCCCACGCCAGGACCATCCTCTACGCCCTGGGCGGCGCGCTGGCCCTGCTGGTGATCGGGCTCGGCGTCTATTTCTGGCTCGGCTCCCGCTCGGAGAACGCCAACGAGGCGCTGGCGTACGCCATCCGGGTGCAGCAGGCCCCGATCGAGGCGACGGCGCCCAAGCCGCAGGACCGCCTGGCCCCGAGCTTCGCCACCGAGACCGCCCGGCAGGCCAGGGCCAAGGAGCTTTTCCAGGAGGTCCATGACGACTTCGGCGGGACCGACGCGGGCGACGTCGCCGGCCTCTATCTGGCGCAGATCGCCGCCCAGGAGGGGCAGCTCGATCGCGCCCGCGAGCTATGGACCGGCTTCGTCGACGAGCACGGGGACCACGCGCTGGCGGGCGAGGCGCGCCTCAACCTGATCGGCCTGGACCGCCAGCAGGGCAAGGGGGAGGAGCTCGCGACCCGCCTCCGGGGAATGCTGGAGGAGTCCGAGCCGCCGCTGCCCAAGGATGTCCTCCTCCACGAGCTGGGGGTGACCCTGGAGCAGCTCAATCGCGCGCAGGAGGCGATCCAGAGCTACCAGCAGATCCTCGACGACTATCCCCAGTCGCCCTACCGGCAGGAGGCACAGCAGAGGCTGAGCGCCCTCGATCCGACCCGGAGCGGCGAGCCCGGCGGCTTCCAGGGCGGCCTCCCGGGCGGCCTCCCCGGATTTCCCGGCTGATCTCCCCCTCTCGCGTCCATGATCCTCCCGTACCGCATCCTGGAGCGGAAGCGCGCCGGGATGCGGCTCTCGGAAGGTGAGATCCGCGCGGTCGCCAACGGTGCTGCGGACGGCTCCTGGACTGAGGGGCAGCTCGCCGCCTTCCTGATGGCGGCGGCCATCCGCGGGCTCGACCCGGAGGAGACCCGGGCTCTCACCCTCGCCATGCTCGAATCGGGCGAGCGCTGGGAGCTGGCCCGGGAGGTCCCGCGCCTCTGCGACAAGCACTCCACCGGCGGCGTCGGTGACAAGGTCTCCCTGGTGATGGCGCCGCTCCTCGCAAGCTGCGGCCTGCCGGTGGCCATGCTCGCCGGCCGCGGCCTCGGCCACACCGCCGGGACGATCGACAAGCTGGAGAGCATTCCGGGGATGGACCTCCAGCTCGACCGCCGCCGCTGTCTCGACCTCGTGGCCCGCTGCGGCATGGCCATCGGCGGCGCCACCGCCGACATCGCCCCCGCCGACCGCCGGCTCTACGCGATCCGGGACGCGACCGCCACGGTCGACTCCATTCCCCTCATCACCGCCAGCATCCTCTCGAAGAAGCTCGCCGCCGGGGCTGCCGCCGTGGTCCTGGACGTGAAGACCGGCAACGGGGCCTTCCTTCCCGACCTGGAGCTCTCGACCGAGCTGGCCCGCGGCCTGGTCGAGACCGCCCGTACCCTGGGCACTCCGGCGAGCGCCCTGGTCACCGACATGAGCCAGCCCCTCGGCCGCTGGTCGGGGCACGCCGCGGAGGTCCGCGAGTCCCTGGAGGCTCTGGCGGGGGAGGGGCCGGAGGATCTCGTGGAGATCACCCTCGCCCTCGCGGAAGAGGTCTCCCGTCTGGTCGGCCAGCCCCTCACCCGGGCCGCGATGGAGGACGCCCTGGCGAGCGGTCGGGCCCGGGAGCGTTTCCTCGAGTGGGCCGAGCTCCAGGGCGCGGACCCCGCCTGGCTCCGCAACCCCGTGCAGCCCCTGGCCCCGGTGGCCCGTCCGCTCCGTGCCCGCCGTGCCGGGATGCTCGCCGCGGTCGACGTCCGCCAACTCGGCCTCCTCCTCGTCGAGGCCGGCGGCGGGCGCATGCGGCCGGGGGACGCCGTCGACTTCGGCGTCTCCCTGGAAACGAAGGTCCGGCTTGGCGACGAGGTGGAGGAGGGGGGCGAGCTGGCGCAGGTCTATCTCCGCAGGGACGACGACCGTCTGGTGGAGCTGTTCGAAGGTTGTTACACGGTGGCGGAGCGCGGGGAGGCGCCGTCCTTGATTCCCGCCCGGGTCGGTTAGGCAATCGTCCGCGATATCATCCCGCTCCATGAAGGCCGCCATCCTCGCCGTCGGTTCGGAGCTGCTCGGCACCGATCGGCTGGACACCAACTCCCTCCGGCTCACCGCGCTCCTGGATCGCCAGGGTGTCGAGCTGCGGCGCAAGGCCGTGGTGGGGGATTCGGTCGATGAGATCGCCTCCGAGCTGCGGACGCTCATGGCGAAGGTGGATCTCATCCTGGTCACCGGCGGGCTGGGGCCCACGGCGGACGACGTGACGCGCGAGGCCGCAGCCGTGGCGCTGGGGCGCGGGATGCATTTCGACGAAAGTGTCCTTGCCCGGATCGAGGCGCGGTTCCGGTCCTTCGGCCGCCGCATGCCCGAGGTCGCCCGCCAGCAGGCGGAGGTGATCGATGGGGCGGAGCTGGTCCCCAACGACCGCGGCACCGCGCCCGGCATGCACCTGGAGAAGGAGGGCGTCCACCTCTTCCTCTTCCCCGGCGTTCCCCACGAGCTGGACGGCATGCTCTCGGGCTTTCTCGAGCCCTGGCTCGCGGGTCGCTCCGGCGGAGTGGGGCGGGAGATGGCGGTGCTCAAGATCGCGAGCCTCCCCGAGTCCGAGGTGGAGGAGCGGATCCTCCCTGCCTACGAGGAGTTCGGCCGGGAGGCGATCACCATCCTGGCGAGCCCGGGGGAGATCCGCCTCCAGGCCACGGCGTCGGGCCCGGAGCCCGAGCGCCGCGCCCGCCTCGCGGCCATGGTGGCGCGCCTTTCCGAGCTCGCCGGGGACGTGGTCTTCGCCACCCGGGAGGAGGACACCCTGGAATCCGTGGTGGGTGAGCTGCTGCGCGCCGCGGGCGCCACCCTCACCGTGGCCGAATCGTGCACGGGAGGTCTCGTCGCCAAAAGGATCACGGACGTGCCCGGGAGCAGCGACTGGTTTCTGGGCGGCGCGGTCGTCTACACGAACCGGCTGAAGACCGAGATGGTGGGGGTCCCGGCAACCCTGCTGGCCAAGCACGGCGCGGTCTCGGAGCCCGTGGCCCGCGCCATGGCCGAGGGGGTTCGTCGCTCGCTGCAGAGCGACTGGGGGATCGGCATCACCGGCGTGGCCGGACCCGGCGGCGGCAGCGAGGCGAAGCCGGTGGGGACGGTCCACGTGGCCGTGGCCGGCCCGGGAGAGGGCGAGGTCGAGCACCGCAAGGTCCGGTTCCCGGGCGACCGCGACCGGGTGCGCCGACACACGGCCCAGCTCGCCCTGGAGATGCTCCGGCGGCGTCTCCTGGCCGTTGCGGCAGGGGGGAGGGCGGCATGAGGCTGTTCGTCGCTCTGGAGGTTCCCGATCCCCCGCGCCGCGATGTCCGGCGCCGGATGGACGGCGTCCGCGACCGGCTGCCGCGGGCCCGCTGGGTGGACCCGGACAACATCCATCTCACCCTGCTCTTCCTCGGCGAGATGGCCGAGGCCGACGTTCCCGCCCTCGCCGCGGGACTCCGCGAGGCCTTTGCCCGCTGCCCACCCCTGGAGATGCGCCTCGTGGGCGGCGGCACCTTCCCGCCGGGGCGGCCGGCCCGGGTGGCCTGGGTGGGCGTGGAGGCCCCCGACGAGTTGATGACCCTCCAGACGGACGTCACGCGGGCGGCGGTGGAGGCCTTCGGCTTCGAACCGGAAGAGCGCCCCTACCACCCCCACGTGACCCTGGCGCGATGCCCCTCGCCCTGGCGCCGGGACTCGGTCGAGAAGTTCACCAACGCCTTCACCGGTCCCATCGGCCAGCCGTTCGTGGCGGACCACGGCATCCTGCTCGAAAGCAGGCTCTCGCCCAAGGGGGCGCGTTACCAGGCGGTGGAGGTCTTCCCCATGGAGGGGAGCGGAGGGAACGTGGAATGAGCGTGCCCCAGGCCGCCGCCCTCGTGATCGGCGCCTATCTGCTCGGCTCGATCTCGTTCAGCATCGTGGTGGTCCGTCTCCTCCGGGGGACGGACGTCCGCACGGTGGGGAGCGGCAACGCCGGGGCGACCAACGCCATGCGGGCCGCGGGCAAGGGCGTGGGAGCGGCGGTGTTGCTCCTCGACCTCGGCAAGGGGATCGCCGCGGTGGTGGTCCCGCGCTCGCTCGATGCGCCTCCCTCCGTGGTGGGGGCGGCGGCGGTGGCCGTCGTCCTCGGGCACGTGTTCCCGGCCTTCTTTGGATTCCGGGGCGGCAAGGGAGTGGCCACCTCGGCGGGTGCGCTGGGCGCCCTCGCTCCCGCTGCCATGGCTTTGGGGATCCTCGTCTTCCTCGGGGTCGTGCTCTGGAAGCGCTACGTGTCCCTGGGGTCTGTGGTCACGGCCGCCCTCTTCCCGCTTCTCGCCTGGCTCGGCCACCGGCTGGGCTGGATGGAATACGGAGGCATCTGGATGCTCCTGGCATCCTCGGCGATCGCCCTGCTCGTCCTCCTCAAGCACTCCGCGAACCTCCGGCGGATCCGGCAGGGCACCGAGCCCCGGCTGGGGGAGCGCAGGGCCGAGCCGGCCGGCGAGGCAGGACGGTGAACGGAGCTTCGCAGCGGATCGGCATCCTGGGCGCGGGCTCCTTCGGGACCGCTGTGGCCGCCCACCTCGCCGGGGCCGGAGGGCACCGGGTCCGGCTCTGGGCCCGCAACGAGGAGCTGGCCCGGCGCATGGCCTCCGAGCGGGAAAACCCGGAGTATCTCCCCGGCGTGACGCTGCACGAGCGCCTGGAGCCCACCTCCGAGATGGAGGCCCTCCTCGACAGCGACTTCGTCCTCGTCGTCGTCCCGTCGCACGGCTTCCGGGCGGCCCTGCGGCAGCTTCTGCGGCTCTGGCCCGCGGATCGGCCGGTGCCGGTGATCTCCGGCACCAAGGGGATCGAGACCGAGACCCTGGCCCGGATGAGCCACGTGGCGTTCGAGGAGGGGACCGCCGCGGACCGGGAGGTACGCTTCGCCGTCTTCTCCGGTCCCACCTTCGCCGCCGAGCTGGCGCGCAACGTCCCGAGCGCCGCGGTGATCGCCTCCGAGGACGCGCGCTTCGCCACCCAGGTCCGGGAGTGCTTCGCGACGCCGCAGCTCCGGCTCTACTCGTCCTCCGATGTGGTGGGGATCGAGATCGGGGGGACCACCAAGAACGTCATCGCGATCGCCGCCGGCACGCTCTCGGGTCTCGGCCTCGGCCACAACACCCTGGCGGCGCTGATCACCCGCGGCCTGCACGAGATCACCCGGCTGGGGATCGCCTACGGCGGCCAGCCCCGCACCTTCGCCGGCCTCGCCGGGCTGGGCGACCTGGTGCTCACCTGTACGGGCGCCCTCTCGCGGAACCGCCAGACCGGCCTGGAGCTCGCCGCGGGCAAGACCCTCGACGAGATCACCGGCGGCACCCACATGGTGGCCGAGGGCATTCGCAACTCCGTGGCCGTGTCCCGCCTCGCGGCCCAGCGCGGCGTCGAGATGCCCATCACCCAGCAGATGGTCGCGGTCCTGTACGAGGGCAAGGACCCCCGCAGGGCTGTCGAGGAGCTGATGACGCGGGAGCTGAAGTCCGAAACCGAGCTCTGAGGAGGTGTCTCCGATCCCATGTCCGACGCATCCAACAACAACACCCCGGAATCCCAGCACCAGACCGTCCTGATCCTCGACTTCGGCGGCCAGTACACGCAGCTCATCGCCCGCCGGGTGCGGGAGAACCGCGTCTACTGCGAGGTCCACCCGTTCGACTATCCCGTCGAGGAGATCCGGCGGCGGCGCCCCCTCGGGCTCATCCTCTCCGGCGGACCGCAGAGCGTCTACGAGGCGGGGGCGCCGAGCGCCGATCCCGAGCTGTTCCGCCTCGGCCTGCCCGTCCTGGGGATCTGCTACGGCATGCAGGTGATGGCGCACGAGCTGGGAGGCGGCGTCGAGGGCTCGGAGCGCCGGGAGTACGGCCGGGCCGAGATCGCGATCCTCGAGCCCGGCCGGCTCTTCGAAGGCCTCTCGCCGCGGGAGACCGTCTGGATGAGCCACGGGGACCGCGTGCGCGACCTGCCGCCGGGGTTCAACATCACCGCCGGCACCCGCAACGCGCCGGTCGTGGCCTTCGAGGACCCGGAGCGGCACTGCTACGGCATCCAGTTCCACCCGGAGGTCTCCCACACGGTCTCGGGCGGCGAGATCCTGCGCAACTTCCTCTACGGCATCTGCGGCGCCCGGGGCGACTGGCGCATGGCCTCCTACCTCGAAGAGGCGGTGCGGCTGGTCCGTGAGCGGGTCGGGCAGGGGAGGGTGATCTGCGCGCTGTCCGGAGGCGTCGACTCGTCAGTGGTCGCGGCCCTCCTCAAGCGGGCGGTGGGAGACCGTTCCACGGCGATCTTCGTGGACAACGGTGTCCTCCGCAAGGACGAGCGCACCCAGGTGGTTCACAGCCTGGGGGACGGCCTCGGCCTCCCCGTCCTCGCCGTAGACGCCCGCGAGCGTTTCCTCTCCGAGCTTGCCGGCGTCGAGGACCCGGAGACGAAGAGGAAGATCATCGGCCGCGTCTTCATCGACATCTTCAAGGACGAGGCGAAGCGGCTCGAAGGGGTCCGGTTCCTTGCCCAGGGCACACTCTACCCGGACGTCATCGAGTCCGTCTCGGTGAAGGGTCCCTCGGCCGTCATCAAGACCCACCACAACGTGGGCGGGCTCCCCGCCGAGCTGGGCTTCGATCTGGTCGAGCCCCTCCGCTTCCTGTTCAAGGACGAGGTCCGCCAGCTCGGCCGCGAGCTGGGCCTCCCCGAGCAGATCCTCACCCGGCATCCGTTCCCCGGTCCGGGTCTCGCCGTGCGCATCCTGGGCGAGGTCACGGCCGAGCGCGTGGCTCTCCTGCAGGAGGCGGACGCCGTCTTTCTCCAGGAGCTGCGCGAGAGCGGCTGGTACGAGAAGGTGAGCCAGGCCTTCGCCGTCCTCCTCCCCGTCAAGAGCGTCGGCGTGATGGGCGACTACCGCACCTACGAGAACGTCGTGGCCCTGCGGAGCGTCGACACCCACGACTTCATGACCGCCGACTGGAGCACGCTGCCCTACGAGCTCCTCGCCCGGGTGGCGAACCGCATCGTCAACGAGGTCAAGGGGGTGAACCGGGTCGTCTACGATGTGACCAGCAAGCCGCCGGCGACGATCGAGTGGGAGTAGGAGAATGGCGATCTACGAGCTCGTCACCCGCGAGGGGTGCCACCTCTGCGACGAGATGGCGGTCCTCCTCGACGACGTGCTGCCTTCGTATGGTTTGACGTATGCCCTGCGGGACGTGGACGCCGAGCCGGAGCTGCGGGCGCGCTATACGGATGTAGTTCCGGTCCTGCTGCGGGATGGCCAGCCGGTGGCCAAGATCCGGCTCGACCGGAGGGCGCTGTTACGGATCGTCGAGCGGAGGCGCTGAGCCCGCTCAGCTCCCCACGGCCTTCTGGCAATCGGCGGCGAACTCGTCGGCGTTCTTCAGTCGGGACCCCCCGCCCGGAGCTGCCGTCGCGTTCGAGATGGGAGTCTTCCCGTTCCCCTTGGGCTCGGTGATGAAGAAGCGGGGGAAGCTCGACACCCCGAATTTCCGGGCGAGAAGGCTCTCCTGCGGACCGTTCTCGGGGTTCACCTTGACCGCGATCACGGAGGAGAGGCACGGCTTCATGGCCGGCTGCGTCAAGACGTCCCGCTCCAGCTTCCGGCAGTATCCGCACCAGTCCGTATAGAAGTACAAGGCGATGGGACGCTGGCTCCCCTTCGCCTCTTCGAGGGCACGCTTGTACCCCTGCGCCCCTTCGTGCCATCCCTCCTTGAGGATGGACTGGGAACGGGCGGTGCCGATCGAGGCACCGAGGAGGATCACGAAGGCGAGGATCAGGAGGCCGGTGAGGTTCCGAGGGCGCTCAGGCGCAGGTGTACGCATATCCTCAGGATATGGAGGACCGGCTTTCCGGTCAAGTCAGATCCCCAGCCCGCGGCGGATCGTCGCGACGATCTGTTCGGGATCGCCCGAGACGTCTACGGCCAGGGCGTGCTCCGGCTCTTCGAGCGTGGCGAGTTGGCTCGCGAGGAGGACCGGACCGGCGAAGTGGCCGACGCGGCGCTTCAGGCGGTCCGCGATCAGCCGGGGATCGGCCTTCAGGTGGACGAAGACCACCTCCGGATGGCCGCCTTGCAGGATCCGGCGGTACGCCTTTTTCAACGCGGAGCAGGCGATCACCGCGCTCTCCCCCCGCCGGACGCACCGGTCGATCAGGTCCCGGAGGGACTCCAGCCAGGAGAGGCGGTCGGCGTCGGTGAGGGGGAGGCCGCGGCTCATTTTCTCCACGTTGGCTGGCGCATGGAGCTCGTCCCCTTCGTAAAAGCTCCAGCCCAATTCGCGGGAGAGGAGGCGGCCGATGGTGGTCTTCCCCGAGCCGGAGACCCCCATGAGGAGGATGATCACGGCCGGAAGATTATGCTCCTCGACCGGTCCTGCCAACCGAGCAGCCTGCCAGAGCTGGAAAGGTCACCCTGATCACATTCCAGGTGTTCCGGGAAGGAGCTTTTTTGCTATCTTCTTGACAAGGGTACCGAGCAGAGTCGCCGCTGCGGCCGCCGCCGCCGGTGGGCCGCTTCCCTCGGTTGGGTCGCGCTGTTGTTCGCCAAGAGCCTGCAGTCCGCCGTCCGTGAAAGAATCCTGCTCGTCGAGCCGGACGCCGAGGCATGCGATCGCATCTGCCGCCTCCTCGAGGACGAGCACGAGGTGCAGGAGGCGGCCTCCGCCGAGGTAGCCCTCGCCATGGTCCGCCTGTACCGGCCGGACCTGGTTCTGCTCCGGATCGGTCGCGAGGACCTGGACGGGCTCTCGCTGCTCTCGGAGCTGCGGGCTGCGCCACGGACGCGGGAGGTGCCCATCGTTCTGCTCGCCGCCACTGCGGGAGAAGAGGTCTGCCTGGTGGGCCTGGAGTTCGGTGCCAATGACTACCTGCTCGAGCCGTTCCACCCGCGGTCGCTTCGGTCCCGCATCCAGCTCCGTCTGAAGTCCGCCCGCGTCCGTCTGGAAGCGGTTCGCCGCGAGCAGACGCTGCTGGCAGAAGCGAGCCTCGCGGCCATCGTCGAGTCCTCGGACGACGCCATCCTGAGCGAGACGCTGGACGGCACCATCACGAGCTGGAACCAGGGCGCGGAGAGGATCTTCGGCTACACCCGGGAGGAGATGCTCGGCCGGTCCATCTCCGTGCTGGCCCCACCCGACCGCCCGGATGAAACCAGCCGCATCCTGGAAGCCGTTCGCCACGGGGAGCGGGTGCGCCACATCGAGACCGAGCGCGTCCGCAAGGACGGCCAACGGATCTACGTCTCCCTCTCGGTTTCGCCCATCAAGGACGCGACCGGCAGGATCGTGGGCATTTCGAAGATCGCCCGGGACATCACACACCGAAAAAAGGGTGAGGAGCTCCTGCGGCAGAGTGAGGAACGATTCCGGCTTGCCACCGAGGCGATCAGCGGTCTGGTGTACGACTGGGACGTGGAGACCGGCCGCGTTCAGAGGTCGCAGGGGCTGCTGACTCTGCTGGGCTACTGGCCGGAGGAGGTGGAGTCCGAGCTGGATTGGTGGAAGCGGCAGATCCACCCGGAGGACTATCACCACGTCTACGGCCACATCATCCCGGCGGTGGAGGCCGACGCTTCCTCGTTCAACGTCGAGTACCGCGTCCGCCATCGGGACGGCCGCTGGGTCCACGTCTGGGACAAGGGACGGATCGTGCGCGACACCCAGGGCAAGGCGCGCCGCGTGGTCGGCAGCACCATCGACATCAGCGACAGCAAACGGGCGGAAGCCGAGCTGCGGCGGGCCCATGAGGAAGCCCGCGCCGCCAACGAGGCCAAGGACCGCTTCCTGGCAACCCTGAGTCACGAGCTGCGCACGCCGCTGACCCCGGTGCTGGCGGTGGTCTCCAGCCTGGAGAGCGACCCCGAGCTCCGGGAGAGGCTCCGGAGCGAGCTGGAGATGATCCGCCGCAACGTGGAGCTGGAGGCGCGGCTCATCGACGACCTGCTCGACCTGACCCGCATCGCACGCGGCAAGCTCGAGCTGCATTGCCGCTCGGCCGACATCCGGCGGGTCTTGGAGCATGCCCTCGAGACCGCCGCCTCGGATCTCGCGTCCCGGCGGCTGCGGCTGACCACCGACCTCGTTGCCATGGAAGACCACACCCTCTGGGCCGACGCTCCGCGCCTGACCCAGGTCTTCTGGAACCTCCTGAGCAACGCCATCAAGTTCACCCCGCCTGGCGGGGAGGTCGCGGTGCGCTCCTGGATCGAGTCGAACGGCGGAGGAGGGGAGGACGTCGTGGTCGAGGTCGCCGACACCGGCATCGGGATCGATCCGGAGGTGTTGCCCCGCATCTTCGACGCGTTCGAACAGGCCGACCGCCAGATCACTCGCCGCTTCGGAGGCCTCGGCCTGGGCCTCGCCGTCAGCCGGGCGATCGTGGAGCTGCACGGCGGCCGGCTTCTGGCGGCGAGCGAGGGCGTTGGTCGGGGAGCGGTGTTCCAGGTCCGGCTGCCCCTCGGCCCCGTGCAGGTCGACCTGGACGACTCGGGGGTGAGCTTCACCCGGCTGCAGCCGAGCGGCCCCGCTCCCGCGGAGCGCCCGCTCCGCATCCTCCTCGTGGAAGACCATCCCGACACCGCCGAGGCCATGGCGGACCTCCTCCGTCTCATGGGCCACCAGGTCACGGTGGTCGGCACCGTGGCCTCCGCCCTGGAAATAGCCGAATCCGTGTGCGGCGACGGGGCTCCAGGGCCGAGGGGCTTCGACTTGGTGGTGAGCGACATCGGACTGCCCGACGGCTCGGGGCAGGATCTCATGCGGCAGCTCGTGAGCCGCCACGGGCTGCGAGGCATCGCCTTGTCCGGCTATGGGATGGAGGAGGACGTCCTCAAGAGCCGCGAGGCCGGCTTCTCCGCCCATCTCATCAAGCCCGTCACCCCCCAGATCCTCCGGGACGCCATCTGTCAGGCCGCGAGCCTCCCGGCCCGGGGCCGGTGACGGGTAGGATAGACTTGACCCTGAGGCAGAGCGGCGCAAGCCTGCCGCTCGAGTAGCAGGGATGGATTCGGACGAGACCACCAACGGACGCGGCCAGCCACCGCCCGGGGACCTCGAAAGGGAGGTCCGCGAGCTGCGGGAGGAGAACCGCCGTCTGCGGGAGGCCAATCAGGAGCTCGTTTCTGTGGCCGAGGAGCTGCGGCGCGCCGAGCGCGAGCTCCAAGCCGCCAAGGAGGCCGCCGAGGCGGCGAACGAGGCCAAGGACCAGTTCCTGGCCACCCTGAGCCACGAGCTGCGCACACCTCTGACGCCGGTGCTCGCCGTGGTCGCCAACCTGGAAGAGGACCAGCGGGTCCCCCCCGAAGTCCGGGGGGACCTGGCCATGATCCGCCGCAACGTCGAGCTGGAAGCGCGGCTGATCGACGACCTTCTGGACCTGACTCGCATCGCCCGGGGCAAGCTCGTGATCCACCGTCGCTCCACCGACGTCCGCAAGGTGATCGAGCACGCCCTCGACACCGCGTCGCCCGAGCTGGCCGCCAAGGAGCTCCAGCTCACGGCCTGCCTCGATCCCGCGGACCATCACGTCTGGGCCGACGCCCCCCGGCTCACCCAGGTCCTCTGGAACCTCCTGAGCAACGCCATCAAGTTCACGCCGCCCGGCGGCACGCTCGACGTGCGCTCGCGGATCGAGACGACCGGAAGCAACGAGCGGGAGCTGGTGATCGAGGTCGCCGACACCGGCATCGGCATCGAGCCCGAGGTCCTGCCCCGCATCTTCGGGGCCTTCGAGCAGGCCGGCCGGCGCATCACCCGCCAGTTCGGCGGCCTCGGCCTGGGGCTCGCCGTCAGCCGGGCGATCGTCGAGCTGCACGGCGGCCGGCTCATCGCGGCCAGCGACGGGAAGGATCAGGGGGCGACCTTCCAGATCCGCCTCCCGGTCAGCTACGTGCAGATCGACCTGGACGAAACCGGGGTCTTCTCCCGCGCGCGCCCCCTCCGGCCTCCGACGGCGGACCGCCCCCTGCGCATCCTCCTCGTGGAGGACCATCCCGACACCGCGGCCGCCATGGGAGAGGTGCTCGGCCTCATGGGGCACCAGGTGACCACGACGGGGAGCGTGGCCGCGGCGCTCGACGCGGCCGCCCGGGGGGATCACGACCTCCTGGTGAGCGATCTCGGGCTGCCGGACGGCTCGGGCCAGGACCTGATGCGCGAGCTGGCCCGCCGCTACGGTCTCAAGGGGATCGCTCTCTCCGGCTACGGCATGGAGGACGATGTCCGCAAGAGCCTGGAAGCCGGCTTCTCGTCCCACCTGACCAAGCCCGTCACCCCCCAGATGCTCCGCGACGCCATCGAGGCTGTGGCGGGGGAGACGGTAGGCAGTGTGTCGGCTCCGGCTTCATGAGATCCGCCCTCTCCGTATTCCTCGGCCTGCTCTTCCTGGCGCCGCTCCTCCCCGCCGCCGACAAAACTCTTCACCTCCCCCTCGGCGACCCCGCCCGCAAGGACCGCCGGGCGCCTCTGGTCCTGGACGGCGTCACCGACACCCGCACCGGCGACGTCCTCACGCCGGCCGATCTGGGCAGGCGTCTCGGCGACGTGCGCCTGCTCCTGGTGGGGGAGAGCCACACGGACATGGACTTCCATCGCGCTCAGCTCCGGGTGATCGAAGAGCTGGCCCGCTCCGGCCGCAAGGTCCTGATCGGTTTGGAGATGTACCCCTACACCGCGCAGGAGCACCTGAATCGCTGGGTGGAGGGGCGGCGTTCCGAAGAAGCATTCCTGCGCACTTCCCGCTGGTACGAACACTGGGGTTATCACTGGGACTACTACCGCGACATCTTCCTTTTCGCCCGCGATCACAAAATCCCAATGTTCGCGCTCAACGCCCCCCGGGAGGTGGTCAACCGGGTCCGCCAGAAGGGCTTCGAGGGGCTTACCCCCGAGGAAGCCGCCCACATCCCGCGGGACATCGAGACCGGGAGCGCCGAGCATCGCACCCTCTTCAAGTCCTTCTTCGAAACGGACGATCCCATCCACGCCGGCATGACCGACGAGCAATGGGATTCCATGGTCGCCGCCCAGGCCACCTGGGACGCAACCATGGCCCACAACGCCGTCAAGGCCCTGCGGGAGCACGGCGGCAAGGACGGCGTGATGGTGGTCCTCGTCGGCTCCGGCCACGTCGCCTACGGTCTCGGCATCCAGCGCCAGGCCGCCCGCTGGCTCGACGGCCGGATTGCCTCGATCATCCCCATCAACGTAAAGGACGGAGACGGAGATCCCGTCGAGACCGCCCAGGCCTCCTACGCCGATTTCCTCTGGGGACTGCCGCCGGCGACGGACCCGCTGCACCCGAGTCTCGGCCTCTCGACGGTGGTGGGGGAGAAGGCCCTGCGCGTGATCTTCGTGACCGAAAAAAGCCCGGCGGCGCGAGCGGGCTTCAAGACGGGGGACGTGCTCCTCACGATGGACGGCACGCCGCTGCCGGACAAGGAGACGCTGAACCGCCTCATGGCGGGCAAGGAATGGGGGGACGGCGCGGTGTTCAAGGTGCAGCGGGGGGAGGGGACGGTGGAGGTGCCGGTGGTGCTCCGGCGGACTCTCCCCCCGCCCCCCTGACTCGCCTCACCCCTCCGGCTTCTTGAACAACCCCGGATCGATCTCCGGGTTGATCTGCACCTCGCTGAGCTTGATCTCCAGGAGCGGCTGGCCGTTCTGCGAGGCGTTGGTCTGGTGGGCGACCTTGATGCCGTTCACGTCGCGGTAATCGGTGTAGGCCGCTTCGGTCTCCTGGCCGCCTCTCTCATAGGATGCCTTCAGCACCAGGCTGGTTTCGGGGTCGAGGGTGAAGACGGTGGCGTGCCCTTCGGAGTCGGCGATCTCGATCACGGGCGCCTTCTTTCCGTTTACGTCGGCCTCCGGCAGCGGACGGACGGTGTAGCCCGGCTGATCGATCCGGCGCAGCACGTCCAGTCCATAGAACTGCTCGTCCTTCATCTGCGCCGTCTGGTCCTGGGTCTGGCCCGCCATGCTGACCCAGCCGGCCGTGCCGTCGAAGACCTGGACCATCTGGCCCATGGGCAGGGTGATCTCGGTCCGTTCCTTGTCCGGCAGGATGCGGTAGGAGACGATGGACTGGATCGGCAGGGCCTGCGGCGCGCCGGGCGGGGTGATGCTCCCGGTGCCACGGGTGATCTGGGTGCGCTGGTCCACGAACGCTTTGCCGCCCATCGCATTCTGTGCCTTCTTCGCGAGCTCCAGGGCCCGGACGCTGTCTGCCGCGGAAACGGGAGCTGCGGCCGTCTTCTCCTGCTTGGGCTTCCGCAGGTCGGCGGCGAGGAGGTCTACCTCCCGGTAGGGGATGGTCTGGAACTCGCCGACCTCTTTTTTCAGGGCGTCGGAGAAGGCCGAGGCGTTGCCGGCCAGCACGATGACCATGGTCTCGGGCTGGATCCGCGCCTCGGCGAAGCTCTTCACGTCCGCGGCGGTGACGGCCTGGATCTTCTCGTTGTAGGTCTCCAGGAATTCCTTGCCCAGACCGAACTGCATGGCCTCCAGGATCCGGGTGGCGATGCCGTTCGGGGTCTCGATCTCCAGAGGGAAGGAGCCGGTGATGAACCGCTTGGCCGCCGTGAGCTCGAGGTCCGGCACGGGGGTCTGCTCCAGGCTGCGGATCACCTCCAGGGCCACCTTCAGGGCCTCCACCGTGGATTCGGTCTTGGAGAAGGTCGACGCCTGGAACCAGCCCGGGTTGGTCGCCTCGCGGAACCAGCTTCCGGCGCCGTAGGAGAGGCCCCGCTTGTTGCGGATCTCGTTGAACAGCCGGGCGCTCGAGTTGGCGCCGAGCACGGCGTTGTAGACCTGGGCCTTGAAGTAGTCGGGATCGCGATAGGGGATGGCGACCTGGCCGATGCGGATCTCGGTCTGCACGGCGTCCGGCTTGTCGATCACGATGATCTCGGGCTTCGTCCGCTTCGGCACCTCGAAGGGCGGGAGCTTCGCCTCGCTTCCCTTCGCCCAGCCGCCGAAGTGCTTCTCGACCCGGGTGAAGGCCTCGGCCGCCCTGACGTCGCCCACGACGGCGAGGATCGCCTCGTTCGGCACCCAGTACCGCTTGTGGAACGACACGAGGTCGTCCCGGGTCAGGGAGCGGAGAGACTCCGGAGTGCCCTCGCCCGGGCGTCCGTAGGGGTATTCACCGTACACCCGCCGCGCGAGGGCGGCGCTGGCGAGATAGCTGGGATCCTCCTGGCTGATCTGAAGGCCGCTCAGGGCCTGCCGGCGCCAGCGTTCGATCTCCTCGTCGGGAAAGGTGGGACGGAGAATGATGTCCGCCAGCAGCTCCAGGCCGCGATCGATCTGGTCCGAGGTGACCTGCGCGGTGGCGAAACCGGACTCGATCGAGGCGCTCGCCCCGAGGCTGCCGCCGATGAAGTCGATGGCCTCGGCGATCTGCTGCGCCGAGCGGCTCTCGGTACCCTGGTTGAGGAGGGCGGCGGTGGCCGCGGAGAGGCCGGCCTTGCCGGCAGGCTCGAAGGACTTGCCCGCGTCCAGCACCAGCCGCAGGGTCACCGCCGGCTGCTCGTGGTGCTCGATGACCACGACCCGCAGCCCGTTGGGCAGCGCCTTCTGCTGGAAGGCGGGGAACTTGACGTCTTCGATCGGTTTGGGCGCGGGAGGCGCAGCCTTCTTTGCCGGCGTTTGAGCCGGCGCGGCAGAGGCCGCGGTCAGCAGCAGCGCCAGACCGAAGAGCGTGCTCTGGATGTGTGTCGTTCTCATGGCTTCACCTCGCTCTCGGCGGCGGGTTTGCTCTCGCCCTGGGGACGCATGGCCTCGGGGAGCATGTGGATGACGGTGCGGTTCTCCGGGGTGAAGTACTTCTTCGCGACGCGCTGGATGTCCTCCGCCGTCACCTTCTGGTACTCCGCGAGCTGGCGGTTGACCAGCGAGACGTCCCCCAGGACGGTCGCGGCATAGCCGATGGCGTCGCCCTTCTCCGTCACGGTCTCCCGGCCGAAGACCATGCCGGCGATGAGCTGGTTCTTGGCCTTGGCCAGCTCCTCGGGGGGGACGGGTTGGGTCTTCAGACGATCGGCCTCCGCCACCAGAATCTTCTCCGCCGCTTCCGGCGTGGTCTGCCCGGCCTGGAGGAAAGCGAAAAAGAAGAACACGCCCGGATCGTCCAGCGCCAGCACCTGGCCTCCGGCCGCGAGCGCCATCTGCTCCTCGTAGACGAGCTTGCGGTAGAGCCGGGAGCTCTCGCCCTGGGAGAGGATGCCGCCCGCCACCTCCAGCGGATAGAGGTCCGGATGGCCGGCTTCAGGGATGTGGTAGGTGAACAGCACCGCCGGCAGCGGCGTGTTGGCGTGGTAGTCGGTCACCCGCCGCTCGGCCGTCTGGGCCGGCTCCTGCGGGATCTCCCGGACGAGCGGCTTGCCCTTGGGAATGTTCCCGAAGTACTTCTCGATCCACCCCACGGTCTCGGCGGGCTCGAAGTCGCCAGAAATCACCATCGTGGCGTTGTTCGGCACGTACCAGGTGGCGTGGAAATCCCGCACATCCTGGAGGGTGGCGGCGTTCAGGTCCTCCATGCTGCCGATGGGCAGGATGCGGTAGGGGTGCTTCGTATAGGTGTTGCCGAGGACCACGTCGAGGAGCCGGCCGAAGGGCGGGTTCTCCACCCGCAGGCGGCGCTCCTCCTTGACCACGTCGCGCTCGGACTTGAAGTTCTCCTCCGTTACATTGAGCGACCGCAGGCGGTCCGCCTCCATCCAGAGGATGCGCTCCAGATAGTTGCTGGGGATCGTCTGGTAGTAGACCGTGCGGTCGAAGTCGGTGCCGGCGTTGACCGCCCCGCCGATCGAGGTGATGAAGTCGCTGTGCTCCTGGGGACCCAGGTTCTCCGACCCCTTGAACATGATGTGCTCGAAGAGGTGGGCGAAGCCGCTCCGCCCCTGCCGCTCGTTCTTGGAGCCGACGGAGTAGATCACCTGGACGTTGACCACGGGCACCGAGTGGTCCTCGTGCAGGAGAACCCTGAGGCCGTTGGCGAGTTGGTGCTCGCGCACCTCGATC
>DASQEB010000255.1:0-10739 GCA_035633875.1 Thermoanaerobaculia bacterium | reverse complement strand
GGCGGGCGCCCGCCACCGACGCTCCCGGCCGTTCCTCGGGTTCGCGATCCTGAGCCTCGTCCTCGTGGCGAAGCTCATTCCGCTCGCCCATCTCGTCCACGCCGTGCCGGGTCTGCGCATGCTGGCCTACCCGCGGTTCCTGCCGGTGGTCTCCCTCGCCTTCTGCGTGGCCGGGGCGTTCGGCCTCGACCGGCTCCTCTTCCGGCGATCCCGGCGGCGGGAATGGGCGGCCTGGGTGGCGGTCGCGGTGGCTGCAGCGGCGAGCCTGATGGTCACGGCGGACACCTGGGTCCTGGGGCTCTGGGCAGCCCTGGCGGGAGGGCTCTTCCTCGGGCGGTGGCGGCCCCGTTGGGGGGCCGTGGCGCTGGCGGCCGTCCTCCTTGCCGACCTCGTTCCCTGGGCCCGGAGCTTCCTCCCGTCCGGCGAGCCGGAGCTCTTCTTCCCGCGGACGGAATTCATCGAGATCCTCGCTCGCGAGACCGGAGACCCCGGAGTCTGGCGGGCGACCGGCGGGCACTTCGTGGCCTATCCTTCCCTGCTCCCGGTCTACGGCGTGGCCGAGGCGCGCGTGCACAACCCCCTCGCGCCGATGCGGTACCTCGAAGCGCTCGCGGCGGGGACCGGATTCAACCCGTCGATGGGGGAGTACTTCTCCCCGCTGCGCAATCTGGACCACCCGCTCCTCGATTTCCTCGGCGTCCGAGTCGCGGCCACGAGCGTCGCCGTGCTCCCGCGGACCCTGGAGCCCCTGGACGGCGGCCGGTTCGCCCCCCATTTCCTCTTCCGCAACCCCGGCGCCCTGCCGCGCTGGTTCCTCCCCGCGGCGGTAGATGTCGTAGACCCCGGGAAAATGGGATCGTGGATCGCCGGGATGCGGGACCCAGATCGCGTAGCGGTGCTGCGGAGTGAGATCGGCTCCTGGCGCCCCGCCACCCGGGGGCCGGTCCCCCTGCGAGCCCTGTCCGCGTCGCCCGGCCGGATCGTCCTCGATGTGCCGGCGGGAGGGGAGACGCTCCTCGCGACCTCGATTCCCTGGTCCACGGGCTGGAGCGCCCGGGCGGACGGCCGGGCCCTGCCGACGCTCGCCGTCAACGGGGCGTTCCTGGGAGCAAGGCTCCCGGAGGCGATCTCCCGGGTGGAGCTCCGTTTCCTGCCGCCCGGGTTCCTGGCCGGCTGCGCGGCGTCCGTTGTGTCCGCCCTGGCGGCGCTCGCCCTGACTGTCAGCCGCAGTAGCGGGCGAGCCCGTGCCGCCGGTGGATCCGGATCCGGTGGTCGGGATCGACCGAGAGCAGCCCCCGCTGCTTGAAGTCCACGATCACCTGGTTCACCCGTTCGCGGGAGGCGCCGACGAGCTCGGCGAGGTCGCTCTGGGTGAGCCGCAGGGCAATGCGCACGTCGCCGTCCGCTCCCGGGGTGCCGTAGCGGTCGGCCATGGCCAGGATCTGCCGGGCCACCCGGCCGGGTACGTCCAGGGTGCAGAGAGCCTGGATCTGCTCATTGGCGAAGCGGAGCCGATGCGAGAGGAGGCGTACCAGGTTGCTGGCCAGGGGGGCGAGGGTCCGCAGGCAGGACCGGAACGTAGCGCGGTCCATCCACAGGACGCGGGAGGGCTCGGTCGTGACCACGTTGGCCGAGCGGCCGGCGCTGTCCACCAGGCTCATCTCCCCCACGGTGTCCCCCCGGCCGAGGAAGGCGAGGATGACCTCCCGGCCGTCCGCGTGGGTGACGTAGATCTTCACCGTCCCCTCGAGGAGCACGTAGACGACCTCGCCCGGCTGCTCGGCGGTGATGAAATGGGCGCCCGCCGGAATGCTGGAGGAGCGCAGAAAACCGTTCAGCTCGGCGAGCTGCTCATGGGAGAGACCCTGGAACAGCTCCAGGTCCCCCAAGAGGGTCGGGTCGTCCACGGCGGCCATGGGAGGCCACCATCCTACGACAGGCGGGCTTTACTTCCCCAGCAATTCCGCCAGGGCCTCGGCCCCGCGCTCGACCACGTCCGGCGGAGCGGCGGTGAAGCAGAGGCGGACGTGGGTGGGGTAGGGGCCGAAGCTGGGACCGGGCGCGAGGAAGAGCCCACGGTCCACGCAGCGCTCCAGGAACCCTCCGAGGCCGGTCTCGTCCAGGTGCTCCGCCACGTCGAAGAAGAGGAAGGTGCTCCCCGCGGGCCCCTCGAGGCCCAGGCGTGCCGCCACCCGGTCGCCCACGGTCTTGTAGATCTCCCGGGCGTTGGCGACCCAGGCATCCCCGGGACCGGCGAGGACCCGCAGGGCGGCGATCTGGGAAGCGGTGGGCGTGCTGTAGAAGCTGTGCATGCCGACCTTGCGCAGCTCGGTGATGGCTTGTGCCGGGCCGATCACGTATCCACAGCGGTTCCCCGCCATCCCGTAGGCCTTGGAGAAGGAGTGGGCGGCAAAGGTGCGCTCCGGCGCGAAGGGCCGGGTGTAGGCGTGCTCGCCCTCGTAGATGTAGTCCTCGTAGACCTCGTCGGCGATCACCCACAGGCCCTCGCTCCGCGCCCACTCCGCCAGCGCCTCGATCCAGGAGCGCGGGATGACCCGGCCGGTCGGGTTGCTGGGGGTGTTGAGGTAAAGGGCGATGGTGCGGTCCGTGCGCCGCTCCCGGACCACCTCCACGGCCGTCTCGGGGGAGTCGGCTGCGCCGAAGAAGGGGACGTCCACCGGCACGCCATGGAACGACTGCACGATCCCCGTGATCAGGGGCCAGTGGGGCGCGAGGAGCAGCACCTCGTCCCCGGGCTCGACGATGGCCCCTGCCACGGCTCCGAGAGCGCCGGTCGCCCCGGTGGCCACCAGGATGTTCTCCCGCCCGGTGGGGACGCCGCTGCGGGCGGTCACCCGCTCGGCGAGAGCGTCGAGGAGGGCGGGCATGCCCTGGGGAGCGGCGTAGCGGTGCATCCCCGGGTTCTCGGAAGTTCGCAGATCCTCCATGCGGCACCCCCCCGGCGGCTCCATCCAGGTGTCTCCCACATGGAGCGGGTAGATCTCGCCCTGGTGGGTGGCGAGGCGGTGGGCGAGGGCCGAGTAGACGGATCCGGCGATGCCGTCGACGGAGGGTGAAAAGCAGGGATGGCGCGGCATGGCGGCTTGCGATCATAGCAGAAGCGCCGTTTCGGAGGCGTCCGGCCGAGAGCGTCTAATTTTCGTACGCTCTGTGGCAACGAGACTCGAATTGGAGTAAAATTTGTTGTCCCAACTGTCGTGAGATCTGCGTTGCGCACTACTTCAGTGACCCGTGCGGCACTTTCCGTTGCCTTCCTCCTGGCCGTTGGAGGGCTTCTCGCCTTCCAGGGAATGGAGGTGTCTCGCGCCGCCGGCAAGCGGCTCGGTTTCGTGCCGGGCCAGGGCTCGGAGGGCATCCTGGTCGTGGCGGTGACTCCCGGCTTCCCGGCCGACCGGGCCGGGCTCCGTCCGGAGGATCAGATCCTGGCCGTCGGTGGGGTGCCGGTGAGGAGCGCGGTCGAGTACGAGGCGGCCTCCCGGAGCCACGAGAGGGGTCGCCCGGTGATGCTCCGCATCCGCAGGGCAGGAAGGGGGCTCGACCTTCGGGTCGTCCCCGGCGTGCCGCCCCGCTGGGGATCGTTCCTCCTCAACGCGCTGACGGCTCTCTGCTTCCTGGCGGTGGCCCTCCTGGCCCTCTCTCCGGGGCTCGGCGGCGACCTGCGCGCGCTCCTGTTGCTCGGCTTCACGGCTGCGGTGGCCTTCGAGGTCGCCCTGCCCGTCAGCGGCCGGCCCTGGCTGAGCACCGCTTCGATGTCGGCCTACTACCTGCTCACCGGTCTGCAGATCGGCTTCGAGCTCCACCTGGCCTCGCTGATCCCCGAGCGGCCGGGCTGGCTGCTGCGCCGCCGCTGGGTCGTTCCCCTCTACTATGTCATCGGCCTGGGGCTTGGCCTGACGACCTGCGCCACGCTCCTGGCGGAGGAGGTCTTTGGCGCGGATCTCTTCCCCTGGACGCTGGGGCAGGTCAACTCCCTGCTGCTGGAGCTCGGGATCCCGGTCTGGGCCCTGGCCGTCGCCATCCTGCTCGCCCATCAGGCCCTGCGCCATCCGGAGCCCCGGGGGCGCCATCAGGCCGGGCTGGTCCTCGCCGCGACCATTCCCTGGCTGCTGTTCACGGTAACGGTGACGGTGGTCGAGCGCCTCGGCCTGCCCCTGCCCTCCTGGATCACACCCCTGCAATCCCTGGTCGTCCTCGGATATCCTGTGGCCTTCTTCGCGGCCATCTTCCGCTACCACCTGTTCGACATCGAGATGGTGGTCCGGCGCGGGCTGATCTACACCACCCTGACCAGCGCGCTGGTGCTGGTGTTCTATGCTGCTCTTGGAGCGGGCGGGGCCTTGTTCTCCTACCTGCTGGACGGGAAGGAATCGGTCTGGGCCGTCTCCCTCGCCACCCTGCTCCTCGGGCTTCTCTTCGCCCCGCTCCGCCGGTCCCTGCACCGGCTCATCGATCGGCGCTTCTTCCCCGAGCGTTACGCTCTCCGGCAGAGGCTCGTGGCCCTGGCCGGGGAGCTGCCCGCCCTCGGCAAGCTGCCCCGGATGGGCGAGCACCTGGTGACCAGCCTGCGGGAGATCTTCCATGCCCGGTCGGCCACCCTGCTGATCGCCGATCCGGAGACGGGGCTCCTCGGGATCCTCGCCACGACGAACGGGAAGGCGCGGAGCAGCGGCGCGGAGCCTCCCCACCTGATCACGATGGAGGACCCCGCCATCGACCACCTGCGGCGAGCCCGGCGTCCCCTCCCCGCGGTGCAGCTCGCATCCCGGAGTCTGGCGTTCGCCCACCGGCTGCGCGAGCTCGACCCCGCCAGTCTGATGGTCCCCCTGCTCAATCAGGAGAAGCTCATCGGTATCCTGATCGTGGGACCCAAAGAAGGGCGGCGCCCCTATCCCGCGGAGGAACTGGACCTCCTCAACCTCCTCGCCCACCACGTGGCCACCGTGTTCGAGAACGCCCGCCTGTTCGAGTCTGCCACGTACGAGAGCCTGACCGGCCTGCTGCGGAGGGAGGCCATCCTGGAGCAGCTCGACCGGGAGATCGAACGGGCGCAGCGCTATGACCGGCCCCTGACCATCGCCATGGCCGATCTCGACCATTTCAAGGAGATCAACGACCGCCACGGCCATCTGGCGGGCGACACCCTGCTCCGGAAGATCTCCCAAGTCGTGGCCGGAGGTCTGCGCGGAACGGACTGGATCGGCCGCTACGGCGGCGAGGAGTTCCTCCTCATCCTGCCGGAAACGGACATCCAGGGAGCCGTCCACGTGGCCGAGAAGATCCGGTCTCTGGTGCAAAGGACGGTCGTGCCGATCGAGGATGGAGCGATCGCGCGGGTGACGATCTCGATCGGTCTCGCCTCCCGGGAGGAGGTCGTCCCCCGGGAGGGAAGCAAGCTCTCCCCGCGCGACCTCATCGCTGCCGCGGACCGGTCGCTCTACGAGGCCAAGAACGGCGGCCGCAACCGCGTTCACCCGCTGGTGGCGGTGGCGTAAGGGGTCAGAACGCGAAGATCAGGCCCGCGCTCGCCTCGGCCTGGAAGAGCCCGCCAGCGTCCGAGTCGTAGCGGTCGTAGCGGTCCTCCCAGTCGGTGCCGAGGTCGGTCCAGTAGCCCCGGCCCTCCAGGCGGAGACCCACGTTCGGGCTGAAGAAGATCTTGGCGCCACCGCCGAGGCTGGCGGAGAAGCGGTTCTCGGCGTTCAGCTCCGGGAAGTCCGGCTCGATGCGGGCGAGGCCGAGAGTGCCCACGATGAACGGCCTGACCTGCCCGAGCCCCCAGTCGAACGCGAAGCCGGCGTGGTACATGCTCACGGTCACGTCCCCGAGCTCGATGGTGGGCGAGAGGAGCCCCTCGTCGATGATGAACGTGCTCTCCTGGCGGTTGGCCAGGAGCTCCAGCTTCCAGCCCGGGGTGAGGGGGATAGCGAAGATGACGCCGTAGATCCCGTTCTCCTCGATCTCGGCCTCCAGGTCGTCGTCCTCGAAGAAGTCCTCGTTGGAGGCGTCGAACTCGCCGCCCAGGCGGTAGCCGGCGAGCGGGGTGATTTCGAAATTCGCTGGCTGCGCTGCGGCGAGGGCCGGGATCAGAAGCAGGGCGAGGGTGAAAAGCGCTTTGCGCATGGGTGTCTCCTCGATGCGTTCACCGGCCAAAGCAGCAAGAGCCGTGCCCCGGTTGTATCATGAGGCGGGCTCCCGCTCCGGTGCTACGATCTCTCCCGCGATGAAACCGACGATGCACCCCGTTCTCACCGAAGCCCGGCGCCTGCCCGAGGAGCGCCGCCTGCGCCTGACCTGGCACGACGGCCACGTGGCCGAGTACGACTATGACTATCTGCGCGGCTGGTGCCCCTGCGCCGGCTGCCAGGGGCACTCCAACCTCAAGATGCACTACCACCCCCCGGCCCGGCCGGTCACCGCCGAGTCCATCAAGCCTGTGGGCAACTACGCCATCTCGATCGCCTTCTCCGACGGCCACGGCACCGGCATCTACCGCTACGACTTCCTGCGGCAGATCTGTCCCTGCGAGCGTTGCGGTGGGGTGGGTGGTGAGATGGAGGTGGAGGGCTAATCCGGGCTAATCCACCCGCAGCACCGCCAGGAACGCCTCCTGGGGGATGTCCACCCGGCCCACCCGCTTCATGCGCTTCTTGCCTTCCTTCTGCTTCTCGATGAGCTTGCGCTTGCGGGTGATGTCGCCGCCGTAGCACTTGGCGAGGACGTTCTTGCTGATCGGCCGGATGGTCTCGCGGGCGATGATCCGCGTGCCGATCGCCGCCTGGAGGGCGATCTCGAAGAGCTGCCGGGGGATCAGGTCCTTCATCTTCTCGACCAGCACCTTGCCCCGCTGGTAGGCCTTCTCGCGATGGACGATGAGCGACAGCGCATCCACCGGCTCGCCGTTGACCAGGATGTCCAGTTTGACCAGATCGCTCCGCCGGTAGCCGCTCATCTGGTAGTCGAACGAGGCGTAGCCCCGGGAGATCGACTTCAGCCGGTCATAGAAGTCGTGGATCACCTCGGCCAGGGGGAAGTCGTACTCGATGAGCACCCGGTCCGTGGTGAGGAACTGAAGGCTCCGCTGCTCGCCCCGGCGCTCCTCGGCCAGGGCCAGCAGGCCGCCCACGTACTCGGACCGGCTGATGATCGTCGACGTGATGTACGGTTCCTCCAGGAACTCGAGCCGCCCCGGGTCGGGGAGCTTCGAGGGGCTGTCGATCTCGCGCGCCTCCCCGTCCGTGGTGTGGGCGATGTAGCGCACGCCCGGAGCGGTGGTGATGAGGTCCAGGTCGAACTCCCGCTCCAGCCGCGCCTGGATGATCTCCATGTGGAGGAGCCCCAGGAAGCCGCACCGGAAGCCGAACCCCAGGGCCCCGGAGCTCTCCGGCTCGAAGGAGAAGGAGGCGTCGTTCAACCGCAGCTTCTCCACCGCGTCCCGGAGGTCCTCGTAGTCGTCCGCCGTAACCGGGTAGAGGCCGGCGAAGACCACGGGCTTGACCTCCTGGAAGCCGGGGTAGGCCTCGGCCGTCGGGCGGTCCGCGTGGGTGACCGTGTCGCCGATCTGGGCCTGGATCAGGTCCTTGATGCCGGCGTAGAGGAAGCCCACCTCGCCCACCGAGAGCTGCTCGACCTCGGCGGGCTTGGGGTTGAAGATCCCGATCTCGGCCACCTCGTACGTCCGGCCGGAGGCCATGAAGCGGATCTTGTCCCCCGTGCGGATCGTCCCGTCGACCACCCGCACCATGCAGACGACGCCCCGGTAGGGGTCGTACCAGGAGTCGAAGAGGAGGGCCTTGAGCGGCGACGCGGGGTCCCCCTGGGGAGCCGGGACCTCGCGGACCACCCGCTCCAGCACGTCCTCGATCCCGATTCCCGCCTTGGCTGAGGCGAGCACGGCGTCGTGGGCGTCGATGCCGATGACGTTCTCGATCTGCTCCTTGACCCGGTCCGGGTCGGCCGCGGGGAGGTCGATCTTGTTGATCACCGGCACGAGATGGAGATTGCCGTTGACCGCGAGGTAGGCGTTCGCCAGGGTCTGGGCCTCGACCCCCTGGGCGGCGTCCACCACGAGGAGGGCCCCCTCGCAGGCGGCGAGGCTGCGCGAAACCTCGTAGGCGAAGTCCACGTGCCCCGGCGTGTCGATCAGGTTGAGCTGATAGGTCTCGCCGTCCTTCGCCGGATAGAACAGGCGCACGGCCCGGGCCTTGATCGTGATGCCCCGCTCCCGCTCCAGGTCCATGTCGTCCAGGAGCTGGTCCATCATCTCCCGCTCGGAGACCGCGTGCGTGGTCTCCAGGATCCGGTCGGCCAGGGTGGATTTCCCGTGGTCGATGTGGGCGATGATCGAGAAGTTGCGGATGCGTTCGTGCGGTGCCATGGCTCAGGAGACAGAACGACCCGGAGTCCGGAGAAAATCCGGGCCCGGAGCGCGGAGGGTACCCGAAACCGGGGCTCCTCGCCAACCGCACCGGCCTCTCGGACGCCCTCTCCGAGGCTTGCCGTTCGGGGCTCTCAGCACCTTTAGAAGAAGAAGGAGAGTTCCTCTCCTTCGCTCGTTACAGGAGGTAAGCAATGAAACGTGCTCTGTGTCTGGCCCTCTTCGGTCTTCTTTGTTGCGGTCTGTCCATTGGCTTGGCGGAGGAGGCTCCATCCGCCGCTCCGCTCCCGTTCCTGGCTCCGAGCTGCAGCTCCATGAGCCCGGCGCAGCCGGCGGTGGAAGACCAGGAAGCTCTGTCGGCGGAGCTTCTGCTGCCGGAGCCTCAGCTCACCGCCTCGTGCACCGTCAGGGTCCTCTGCCGGTGCGGGCAGAGGCTGTCCTGCACCAGCGCGTCCGGCAATTGCCAGAGCGTGCCCAGTTGCTCGGTGACCTGCGATTTCAACGAGCAGACCTGCCCGCCCTGCAACGGATTCGCCTGCTTCTGATCCCGGCCAGGAATACCATGTGCTTCGCCGTCTGCCAGCACACCCGGCGAAGCACGTGGTGCCTGGAAAGCGTCTTGGAATGATTGATGCTCCAGTAGTATTGGCGCGCTGTTGCTTTCGCGATCTTAATGGCAATGGCAGGACGTCCTGTGGCGGCACGCCAGCCTGCCTTGACCCATCGGCGCGCCGCTCCGGCTGTCCGACCGCAGGTCTCCGCCAAGAGCGGGAGAGCGAACCCGGAGAGGGAAATGTCACGTCCGGGAGAACTGGGTCCGGATCGGCCCGTCGGGAGGGTGGCCGGGGCGATCGAGGCGGAATTGGGGGAGGGGCTGGCCGCCGTGGAGGACCAGGTCGGAGGCGTACTCTCCCAGCGCGGGTCCGAGCTTGAAGCCGTGACCCGAGCCGGCACCGACAAGCCAGGCGTTCGCCGCCCCCGGGAGACGGTCGAGGAGGAGATGGCCGTCCGGGCTGTTCTCATACTGGCAGACCCGGGTTTCGACGAGGGGCGCCCCGGCGAGGCCGGGGAAGCGGCGGGCGAGATAATCGCGGGCCTGCCGCA
The DNA here is from genome assembly GCA_035633875.1 of Thermoanaerobaculia bacterium. GTDB lineage: Bacteria > Acidobacteriota > Thermoanaerobaculia > Multivoradales > UBA5704 > DATARR01. Next base: position 1,243 of record DASQEB010000255.1, on the reverse strand, counting down.
GCCGCTCCGGCCCGGGGAGCCGCTCGTCCCGGGTCGGGTCGATCGGTCCCCCCCGGGTATCGTCGGCGATCTTGAAACCGCGGTGGTCATTCCCCGGCATGCCGTAGAAGACGCGCTCGCCGAGTTCCATCCAGACCGGCATTCTTCCTTCTGAATACCGCGGGTCCCCCGGCGGTGTGCCGAAGAAGAAGACCTCCTGGCGGGTGTTGCGGATCTTGTCCCCGGCAGCCTCGGGGAAAAGCTCGCTCAGCCAGGGGCCGCAGGCGAAGACAAAGGAGTCCGCCCGGAGAGAGGTGCCGTCCGAGAGGGCGATCTCCTCCATCCTGTTCCCCCGGATCGGACCGGGACGGACGGCGAGCTGCCGGTGATCGCCCCCCTCGGCCGCGACCGCCGCGGCCACCGCCCGACAGGCCCGCCGGGCCATGAGGTAGCCGGCCTCTCCTTCCAGATACAGGCGGTGGACTCCTGCGAAATCGATCTGGGGGAAGCGGCGGCGTCCTTCGGCGAGCGGGAGCTCCTCGAGAGGGAGCCCCACTTTCCGGGCCGGCCGGAGCGAGGCGCGCAGGTAGGCGTCGTCCCCGGTCGCCATCCAGAGGACTCCGGTGCGGTGGTAGAGCCGGACGCCCCAACGCTCCTCCGCCTCCTTCCACAGAAGCAGAGAGCGGGCCACCCACTCGGCGTAGAGGCGGTCGGAGCCGTAGGCCACCCGAATGGCCCGCGTCTCGCCGCCCGAGCTGGACCGGGAATTTCCCGGCCCCCAGGCATCGAGGAGCGTCACCCGCGCTCCCTTGCGGAGGAGCCAGAGGGCGGTCCATCCGCCGAAGGCGCCGGCGCCGATCACGGCCACATGTTTGTTCATGGCGGGGGATTCTACTGAATGGCGGGGCGCGCCCCGCCCGCCGGTCGACGGGGCGCGTGTGTTGGCAGGCCTCCGGCAGGGAGAGGGCTGGGGCCCCGCCGGGAGGTCCTTCGATTGGCAAAGAGCTACGGACGCGATGTGCCTCTCGTCTGCTGATACCGCTGTGCGTCCCTCCTCGCATTCTACCAAATAAGTCGCTGAGCTACTCTTTTCGTGGTATCGTATGCCTCCATGAAGGAGGCCGGGTGGCCTTGAAGCCGGCCTTCCGCCTCGGGTGGCCGGTCTTTCGCCTCGCCGGGCGGCTCTCCCGCCTGTCGGTGGGGATCTCTTGCATCCGGGGTGGGAACCTGGCCTCCGGAGGCGGGAGATCGGCCCCTTCAGGCG
>DASQEB010000254.1:0-10117 GCA_035633875.1 Thermoanaerobaculia bacterium | reverse complement strand
TCGCGGTGACGACCTGGGCCTTCGAGCCGAAGCAGCTCGTCTCCTTCGGGATCTGGGCCGCCGTGTTAGGTGCCGCGGCGCTGACCCTCTGGACCTTCGTCGCGATCGACCGCAACACCTCCCTGAGCGTGATCGGCGGCTCGACTCCCGGGAAGGTCAGCTTCGACCGCTCCTTCTTCGTGAACGTCTTCACCTACGGGGTCATCCCCCTGGTCGGGGTCATCACCACGCAGTTCCCCTACTTCGGACGGCTTTTCGCGCAGTGGTTTAATCCGCTGATGCGGCTGGCCGGGGCAGAGTAGCGGCCGCCCTGTGCTACAGTCCCGGCCCGTCGATTTTTCGAGGAGGAAGAACCATGCGCAAGGCGTCTCTCGTCGGACTCGTCCTCGCCCTGGCCGCCCTGCCGCTGATCGGGCAGCAACCGGACTTCTCGCAGGTGGAGATCAAGGCGATCCCCGTGGCCGGGAACATCCACATGCTCCAGGGCGCGGGGGGGAACATCGGCGTGTCGGTGGGGAAGGACGGCATCCTGATCGTGGACGACCAGTTCGCCCCACTCGCCGACAAGATCCGCGCCGCTTTGAAGGGGCTCGGCGGCAACGGCAAGCTCGAGTTCGTCCTCAACACCCACTGGCACAGCGACCACACCGGGGGTAACGAGACGTTCGGCAAGGAGGGGGCGATCATCGCCCACCACAACGTGCGCAAGCGCCTGATGACCGAGCAGACCGTTTTCGGAACGAAGTACCCTCCAGCGCCGGAGGGGGCGCTGCCGGTCCTCACCTTCGGGGACGCCGTGTCGATCCACTTCAACGGCGAGGAGATCAAGGCCGTCCACTTCCCCCACGGGCACACGGACGGCGATAGCGTGATCTTCTTCACCGGCTCTGGTGTGGTCCACATGGGAGACGACATGTTCGCCGGCCGCTTCCCGTTCGTGGACCTGGGCAGCGGTGGCTCCGTCCAGGGGCTGATCGAGAACATTGGCAAGGTCCTGGGTCAGATTCCGGCGGATACGAAGGTCATCCCCGGCCATGGACCGCTCTCGACGGTGGAGGACCTCAAGGGGTATCACCGCATGCTCCTGGAGACGACGGACATCGTCCGCAAGCGGATGGAGGCGGGCAGGACCCTGGAGCAGATCCAGGCCGAGGGGTTGCCCGAGCAGTGGAAGGAGTGGGGGAGCGGCTTCATCGACACCAAGACCTGGATCGCCACGATCCATGCGAGCTACTCCCAGGGCGGGGGCCACTCCCATGGCCAGGGCGCGCATCACCACCACTAGGCTCCTCGTCCTCGCCGTGGCGCTCGCCCTGGCTGGCTGCGCCACGGCCGGGCCGGTCGCGGGCCGGTTTCCGCGTTCCGTGGAGCCGGTCAAGCAGATCGCCCGGCTGCGCGGCGGGAGCCTCGGGTGGGGCGGCGTCTGGATCGGCATGACCGCCGGGGAGGTGGAACGGGCCCTCGGCCGGCGTTTGGCCGAGCTCGCCACGGCCGAGCCCGACGCGCTGTGCGGTTATCGGGCTGCCGGAGTCGAGATCCTGGGACAGCCGCTCCGTCTGGAGTTCGAGGGGACGGGCGAGGAGGCCCGGCTCCGGGCGATCTGGCTCCTCCTCGGGGTGCGCGGCGCGCCGCCGACGCGGGACGACCTCACGCGCGCCCTTCAGGCGCGGTTCCCTGGGATCGAATACGTCCCGAGTCCCCACGCGCCGGAGCTGGCGGAAGCGGCGAACCCGATGCCCCTCTATCGCTTGGACGAGGAGAGCCTGTTCTGGGTGGATCCCCAGCGGGGGATCTACTTCGGAAAGGTCTGCGTGGACTGAGGGACCGCCGACAGCCGCTTGACCGCCTCCACGAACGCCTTGGCGTTCTCCACCGGCGTCATGGGGAGGATGCCGTGGCCGAGGTTGACGATGTGCCCGCCGCCGCTCCCCCGCGCCAGGAGGTTTTCGGTCCTCCGTTCGATCTCCGGGATGGGCCCGAGCAGCGCCGCGGGGTCCAGGTTTCCCTGGAGCACTTTGGGACCCACCAGCTTGCGCACCTGATCCAGGGGCTGGCGCCAGTCCACGGAGAGGACGTTCACCGGTAAATCTTTCAAAACACCCAGCAGGTGTCCGCCGCCGTTGATGTAGTAGGTGAGGGGGACCCGGCCCTGGAGCGCCTGCGCCACTTTCTGGAGCGGCGGCAGGGCGATCGAGCTCCACCGTTCCAGGTCGAGAAGGCCGCCCCAGGTGTCGAAGAGCTGGAGGGCCTGGGCACCGGCTTCGACCTGGCCTTCCAGATAGGCGATCGAGACGTCGGCGATCTTGTCCAGGAGCACCCCGAGCCCATCCGGGTCGGCGTAGCTCCAGGCCAGGAGGTGCTCGAAGTGCTTGGAGCCGCCCCCTTCGACGAGATAGGCGGCGAGGGTCCACGGGGTGCCGCCGAAGCCGAGGACGGGCACGCGGCCGTCGAGCGTGCGGCGCACGAGGCGCAGGGCGTCGAAGACGTAGCCCAGGGTTTCGTGGACGTCCGGCTCGCGCAGCCGGGCCACGTCTTCCCGGGTGCGCACCGGGTTGGGGAAGGTGGGGCCGTCCCCCTTGACGAAGACCAGCTCGGCGCCCATTGCCTCCAGCGGCAGAAGGATGTCGGCGAAGAGGATGGCGGCATCCACCCCGAGGATGTCCACGGGCTGGATCGTCACCTCCGCCGCCAGCTCCGGGGTTTTGCAGAGGGTCAGGAAGTCCACCTTCTGGCGAACGGCGCGGTACTCGGGCAGGTAGCGGCCGGCCTGGCGCATGATCCACACGGGACGGCGCTCGGTCGGCTCGCCGCGGCAGGTTCGCAGGAAGAGGTCGTTCACGGCGGGGGAGGATAGCAGAATGACGTCCCCCTCTCCCGGTCGGTGGGAGAGGGGGACAGGGGTGAGGTCCTACGGCCGGAACCCGGTGCGATCCTGCAGGCCGTTGAGCTCGTCCGCCTCCGGCGACGCCGCGTCCAGGACGTAGGTCTTGACGGCTCCGGTGCTCACCTGTTCGATCTGCACCTCGACCTTGGACGAGGTGAGGCGGACGATGGTGGGCCACAGGTGGCCGTTGGGCCGCGGGCCGACGATCCGGACCATGACTTCCGAGCGGCCGGGGATGGCGCCGCTCACGCAGAGGGTCTCCGGCAGGCAGCTCGCCTCCTTCCTGCCGACGAGGGGCTCGGGTGCGTTCTGGTTGAAGATGCGCACCTGGAACCGGAAGTCGGGGAAGTCTTCGGAGATGAGGGAGACACCCCCGCGAGTGGTGACCGACGCCTCATTCGAGGGCGCCGAGGTGCCGTTCGCGTTTCGCGCCCGGACCCGGAAGACATAGTTGGTGTTCGGGGAGAGGCCGTCGATCGTGGCGTCCCTGGAGTCGACGCGGACCGAGCCGATCTCTTTGAACGCCGAGCCGGTCTTGACGTCGATGGCGAAGCCCGTCTCGTCGTTCGCGTTGTCCGCCCAGGTGAGGGAGACTCGGGTTTCGGAGATCACCGTGGCCTGCAGGTTCGAGGGCGCGGCCGGCGTGCCGGGCGCGCCTCCGTTCACGCAGCTCAGGGTCACCGTGTAGCTCCCTATCTGGCTGGGCAGGAGGCTGTTGGCACCGATGGACCATTCGCCGTTTTCATCGAGGGTGTAGCTGAGCTGGGAATCCGAGCCACCCCCGCTGTCGTCGTCCTCGACCGCGACCTCCGGGCTGGGATCGAGCAGGAACAGGTAGGTATCGAAGGAGGTCGACCGCAGGGTCACCGTGACGTCCTGCCCGGCAGTGCCCTGGAACTTCCAGAAGTCGATGTAGGAGCCGTCGTCCAACCGGCAATCGTCCGTGGCGAGCCCCCCGGTGACCGTCTGGCCGCAGGAAATGGTGCTGTGATTGCAGCTCGGGAGGTCCTTGGCGGTGATGGAGCTGGTGGCGTCGGCCGCCCGCCCCGCCTTGGCGGCCGCGGTGAGCGGGAGCAGCCAGTGGGAGGGGTCCTCCCGGACCCGTTGCGCGAGAACCGGCAGGGAGAAAATCAAAAAAATGGCCCCTATGGTCGAAGAATATAATTTTATTTTATTTTCTCTCATGGGATGGGTGGCTCCTTCCAAGATGCGTCTCTATGTCGCACCCTCGCGGAACCGGGCTCCTGCAAGAAGCTTGCACACCCCCGTCGGCGGCGCATCGGCCCGGGCTGGGGTACACTTCCGAAACGATGCTGAGACTGGTTGCCTACGCGCCGGACGGTGTTCGGCGATTTCCAATTCACCGGAGCGAGCTCCTGATCGGGAGCTGGCCGGAATGCGACATCTACCTGCCCTACACCGGCGTGGCGCAGAAGCACGCGCGTCTGTCCTACGACGGGGATGGGCTCAAGATCGAAGACCTGGGGAGCCGCAAGGGCCTTCTGGTGAGCGGGCGCAAGGTCAAGGAGGCCGCCCTGGACGTGCTGGACGAGATCCGGGTCGGCGGTGTGACGCTGCTGGTGGAGGACGTGGTCCCCGGGCCGGAGAAGGCTCCGGCGCCCGAGCCGCCCTCCGCCATCGGACCTCCGCGGATCACGCCGGAGCGCATGATGGAGCACCTCGGCCGGGTGAGCGAATGGGTGCTCGCCGACACCGAGAGCCGCGTCACGTCCGAGTCCCTGGTCAACGGCATGCTGGCGGATTTCGGCGGCGGCGCGTTCTTCCTCCTCGTGGGCGAGATGGACCGGACCGGCGTCAAGCTGGTCGTGGCCACCGATCCGATGTGGCTGGCCAGCGGCGAGGAGTTGATGGATCAGCTCCAGAGGCGTCCGGAGGACGCCCACAGCCTGCACAAGAGCGGCTCGTTCCACGGCACGCTGACGGGAGAGCCGGCCTGGATCTGTCACCACTCCTTTACCGCTCTCGATCGCACGTACTGGCTGGTCGCCGCCTTTCCCCGCTTTTCGCCGGACGGCTGGTCCCCGGTGGATTCCCTGCGCACCCTGGGACATCTCCTCGTTCTCGGTCTGGTCCACCACGTGGGCTCCTACGAGCCGATCCTCCCCGGCCATCCCGGGCAGCAGGACCTGGCGCTCGACCCGAACCTGATCGTGGGGGGGTCCCAGGTCATGAAGCAGGTCATCGAGCAGCTCCGGGCGGCGGTGGACCCGGACGTCTATGTGCTCCTCTGCGGCGAGCCGGGCACGGGCAAGGAGATGCTGGCCAGGTCCCTCCACCTCTCCTCGCTGCAGCGCCGCAACGGCCCGTTCATCATGGCGAGCTGTGCCGGCGCGAGGCCGCTGCAGATCGAGGCGGATCTCTTCGGGGCCGAGGTGGCCGGCAAGGGGGGGCCGGTGCGGCGCGAGGGCAAGCTCTTCCTGGCCCACGGCGGCACGCTCTTCCTGGACGAGATCGAGCAGCTCCCCCTGGACCTCCAGGCGCGGCTCGTCCGCTTCCTCCGCTCGGGAGAGGTCGAGCCCGCGGGGAGCAACGAGGCCCACCGGGTGGACGTGCGGCTGATCGTGGGAAGCCGCTCGCCTCTGGAATCGGTGGTGGCCCGGGATCTCTTCCGGGTCGACCTCGCCTACCGCCTGTCGCAGTTCACCATCGAGGTCCCTCCCCTGCGGGACCGCCGCGAGGACCTCCCCCTGCTGATCCAGTCCTACATCAACCGGTTCTGCCACGAGACCGGCAAGCGGATGCAGGGCATCACGGTCAAGGCCATGTCGGCCCTGTTGAGCTACGACTACCCGGGCAACCTGGCGGAGTTGGAGAACATCGCCCGGCACATGGTCTACATGGCCCAGGCCGGTCGGCCGGTGGACGTGAACCTCTTGCCGGACAAGGTCCGCAACGGGAATCTCACGTCCGCGGCCCGGGTGGACGCCGCCTCGGACCTGGAGCTGGACCGTCTGGTCAGCAGCACCGAGCAGGCCGCCATCCGCGAAGCCCTGCGCCGCACCCACGGCAACAAGTCCCAGTCCGCCCGCCTCCTGGGCCTCTCGCGCAACGGCCTGGCCATCAAGATGGAACGGTACGGAATCAAGGGCTGACCCTGCGAATGGGCAAAGCGCCCAATCCCAAATCATCGACGCGGCCGCAGACGCTTCCGGCTCCGTCGCCCTAACCCAACGGGCTCATTTTCGGCGACTTCGCGACCGCCCGGACCTGCGGTAGGAAAAGCCCTGGAAAAAAGCTCGAGACGCGACAGGCATCGTGTCTCGAGCTCCCGCCAGCCGCCTCCGCCGCCCGCCAGAAATTCCCCAAAAATTGGGTGTCACGCCTTCCTGTGGATTCGGCACTAGGGGAATAAGAGAAAGAAGAAGAGGAGCCTTTTTTGATATTTAATGATATCTTGCGCTCTGCTATTATTGCTTCTCCTGAAAAGCGAGCTTTCACGTTCCTGGCCGAAGGCGAGGAGGAGTCGGCTGTCTGCACTTATGCGGAGCTCGACGGCCGGGCCCGTGCCATCGGTGCGCTCCTTCACCAACTCGGGGCGGAGGGCGAGAGGGTCCTTCTGCTGCTCCCGCCCGGTCTCGATCTCGTGGCCTCCTTCTTTGGCTGCCTGTACGCCGGGGCGGTCGCCGTCCCGGTCTTCCCGCCGCGCTCCAGCCGGATGCTCCCGCGGCTCCAGGCCATTCTGGAGGATGCCCGCCCGACCGTAGCGCTCACGACGGAGGCCGTCCGATCCCGGGTGGAAGGGCGATTCCAGGCCACCTTCGGCCTGGAGGGTCTGCGCTGGCGGATCGTGGAGGAGATCGAGCCCGGGCTGGCCGAGGAGTGGCGGCCGCCGGCGGTCGGGGCCGACACGCTCGCATTCCTGCAATACACCTCCGGGACCACTTCGGTGCCGAAGGGGGTGATGGTCAGCCACGGCAACCTGCTGCACAACGAGCAGCTCATCCAGCGCGCCTGCGGCCACGGCCCCGACTCGGTGTTCGTGAGCTGGCTGCCGCTCTACCACGACCTCGGTCTGATCGGGAACGTCCTCCAGTCAGTGTATGTGCAGGCGACCTGCGTCCTCATGGCCCCGGTCGCCTTCCTCCAGCGGCCGTACCGCTGGCTGAAAGCGGTGAGCGACTACCGCGGCACCACCAGCGGCGGACCCAATTTCGCCTATGACCTGTGCGTGCGGAAGATCCCGCCGCAGGAGCGGGAGGGTCTCGACCTGAGCTCCTGGCAGGTCGCGTTCAACGGCGCCGAGCCGGTGCGGCGGGAGACGCTGGAGAGGTTCGCCGAGGCCTTCGGGTCCTGCGGCATGCGTCGCGGCGCGCTCTATCCCTGCTACGGATTGGCCGAATCGACCCTCATGGTTTCCGGGAGCCGGCTCTCGCAGGGGGCGGTGTTCGGGAGCTTCGCCGCTCCGGAGCTGGAGCGCAACGAGGTGGCGGCCGTCCCGGACGGGACGCCGGAGGCGCGCAGCCTCGTGAGCAGCGGCCGTCCCCTCGAAGGCCTGTCGGTGGTGATCGCCGATCCCGAGTCGGGAACCCCCTGCCCGGCCGGCCGGGTCGGCGAGATCTGGGTCTCCGGCGCCAGTGTGGCCCACGGGTACTGGAATCGGCCCGAGGAGACCCGGCAGGCGTTCGGCGCTTTTCTTGCCGACAGCGGCGAAGGCCCGTACCTGCGCACCGGCGACCTCGGCTTCCTCCACGACGGGGAGCTGTTCGTCTCGGGGCGGCTCAAAGACCTTCTCATCATCCGCGGCCGCAACCTGTATCCCCAGGACATCGAGCTCACGGTGGAGCGCAGCCACGGTGCCCTGGTTCCGGGAGGGGGGGCGGCGTTCGCGATGGAGGGGGAGGAGGGGGAGGAGCGGCTGGTCGTGGTGCACGAGGTGGAGCACCGCGGCGGGCTCGACCTCGGGGAGATCGCGGAGGCCGCCCGCCGCGCGGTGGCCGAGGAGCACGAGGTTCAGCTCCACGAGCTGGTGCTGATCCGCGCCGGCACGATTCTCAAGACGACCAGCGGCAAGATCCAGCGCCGCGCCTGCCGTCGGGATCTGCTGGAGGGGCGCCTGAAGGTCGTCGCCCGGCACGCCGCCGCGGTGGCGGACGAGGAGCGGGAGGTCGTGGACCTCACCGGGAGCGCTCTCCTGGCCCTGCCGCCCGACGAGCGCCCGCCCGTCCTGGAACGCTTCCTACGCGAGGTGGTCGCCCGGGTGGCGCGGGTGGCGCCTGCGGAAATCCAGCCGGGACAGCCGCTGACCGGCCTTGGGCTCGACTCGTTGGCGGCGCTCGAGCTGCGCAACGAGGTGGAGGCCCGGCTCGGCACCCCGTTGTCGTTCAGCAGCCTTCTCGAAGGAGCCGGTCTCGCGCAACTCGCCGGGGAGATCCTGGAGGAGATGGGCTCCGCCCCTGACGTGGCGCCTCTGAGACCGTCCGGAGTCCCCGGTCCCGAGCACCCGCTCTCCCACGGCCAGGAGGCGCTCTGGTATCTCCACCGGCTGGCGCCCGAGAGCGCGGCGTACAACCTCTTCGGGGCGGTGCGCATCCCGCCGGGCCTGGACGCCGGCGCCCTGGAGCGCGCCTTCCAGGCGCTCGCCGGGCGGCACGAGGCGCTGCGGACCACCTTCGAATCCCGGGATGGCCAGCCGTTCCAGCGGGTGCATCCGCGTGGCGAGATCCGGCTCCGTCAGGAGGACGGCTCGGGTCTCGACGAGAGCGGGCTGCGCGCGCGGCTGCTCGGCGAGGCATTGCGCCCCTTCGACCTGGAGAACGGTCCGCTCCTGCGGGCGAGCCTCTTCTCGCGGCCGGACGGCGGGCACGTCCTCCTGGTGGCGATCCATCACATCGTGGCCGACTTCTGGTCGCTGGGGATCGTCCTGCGGGAGCTCGCGGCGCTGTATGGCCAGGAAGTCGGGGGGAGCGCGGCGGAGCTGCCGTCCCTGCCCCTGACCTACACGGATTACATCCACTGGCAGCGGTCCCGGCTGGCGGCGGGAGAGGGGGAGCGCCTGTGGGAGTACTGGCGCGAGCGTCTGGCCGGGGCGGCGGCGGAGCCGCTGGAGCTGCCGCTCGACCGGCCGCGTCCGCCGGCCCAGACGTTCCGCGGCGCCTCCGTCTCCTGGAGGCTCGATGCGGAGCTGAGCGGGAGGGTGAAGGAGCTGGGGCGGTCGCGCGGCGCGACGCTCTTCATGACCCTGGCCGCCGCCTTCCAGGCTCTGCTCTGCCGCCACGCCCGACAGCGCGAGCTCGTGCTGGGAGCGCCGACGGCGGGCCGCAGCGCCGCGGGCCTGGCAGGGCTGGTGGGCTACTTTGTCAATCCCGTGGCCCTGCGGGTGGATCTCGCGGACGACCCGAGCTGGGAGAGCTTCCTGGACCGGGTCCGCGCCTCGGCTCTCGGCGCCTTCGCGCACCAGGACTTTCCCTTCCCGCTGCTCGTCGAGAGGCTGCAGCCGTCGCGCGACCTCAGCCGCTCGCCGCTGTTCCAGGCGGCTTTCGTGCTGCAGAAGGCGCCCGCCGGCGAATCGGCGAGCCTGGCCGCTCTCGCCCTGGGCGTCGACGGCCCGGGCTTCCCGCTGGGAGGGCTGACGCTGGAGCCGTTCGCCCTCGATCAGTGCGTCGCCCCATTCGATCTCACGCTGGTGGCCGCCGAGCTGGACGGTCGCCTCGGTCTTTCGCTGCAGTACGCGGCGGACCTGTTCGACGCCGGGACGATTCAGCGCATGGCCGGCCACCTCGGCAGGCTGCTGGCCGGCGCGGCGGCGGAGCCGGGCTGTCCGGTGCTCGGCCTGCCGCTGCTGACGGAGCCCGAGCGCCAGCAACTCGTCCGGGAGTGGAACGCCACTCCGGCGGAGCTCCTGGACGGCCCTTGTCTGCACGAGATCTTCGCCGCCCAGGCAGCACGCTCGCCGGAGGCGGTCGCGGTGGTCTGCGAAGGGGAGCGGCTGAGCTACGGCGAGCTCGACCGGAGGGCGAACCGGCTCGCCTGGCACCTGCTCGGCCTGGGGGTCTCCCCCGGGGATCTGGTGGGCCTTTGCCTGGAGCGGTCGCTAGAAATGCTGGTGGCGATTCTGGGGGTCCTCAAGACCGGCAGCGCCTACGTGCCGTTCGATCCGGCGTATCCTCGCGAGCGTCTGGCCTTCATGCTGGCGGACAGCCGGGTGCCGGTGCTGCTCGCCCATGGGTCGCTGGCCAAAGTCTTGCCGGAGCCCGGTCCGGCCACCCGGGTGGT
>DASQEB010000253.1:0-2599 GCA_035633875.1 Thermoanaerobaculia bacterium | reverse complement strand
AGGGGCCATGGTTCGGAGCCCCTGCCGGAACATCGGCGCCGCCAGTGCTGCAACTGCGCCGGGAAGAACGAACGCGGTGAGCCAATCCCCTCACCCGTGTGTGGACTCTCCCTCGGCTCAGATCTCGCGGAGGTGTGGATGGAAGAACGACACCACCTCCAGCGGGGTGATGGAGCGGGCGTTGCGAAACTCGCCCTCCCGCTGGGCGGCGACGAGAGTGCCGTCCGGCTCCAGGATCGCCACGGCGGGAATCCCCTTCCAGACGTCCATGCCGTACTCGGCCATGAGGTCGAGGTTCCTGTCCCGGCGGCCGACGTCGACCTTGAGGACCACGAAGCCCCTGTTCACAATGGGCTCGACGAGGGGGTGAACCAGGGCGGCATCGAGGGCCCGGGAGTCCCCGCACCAGTCGGCACCGAAAATGACGGCAACCCGCTTGTTCTCGCGGGACGCTCGATCGCGCGCCTCGTCGAGGGCAGCGCGCGAGGAGGTTTCGGAGGTGTGCATGGGGCAAGTCTACACTCCGCCGGGACCGGTGGCAGAGCCGTTGGGATGAGCCGGAGGGACCCGTACAATCAAGGAATGCGTCTGCTGGTTCTCCTCGCCGCCCTCGTCCTCGTCCCGTCCCTTTCCGCTGCGCCCCAGGAGCCTGAGCTCGAGGAGTCCTTCGGGGAGGAGATCACCGTCGCAATCCGGTCCCTCACCGTCCGGGTCGTGGATGGCCTGGGGAACCCGGTTCTGGGGCTCACGCCCGGAGATTTCCGCGTGCGGGTGGGGAAGAGGGAGGTTCCGGTCGCCTCCGTGGACTGGATCGGATTGGCAGAGGTGGAAGGCTCCGGCGGTACGGCCCAGGCAACCCCGGATTCGGCTGCCGTGGAGCCGGCGCCTCTCCCGGGGCGGACGATGGTGTTCTTCGTCCAGGCCGACCTGAACCCGAGCCGGATCCACGGTCAACTAGAGCTGAGGCACGCGACGAAGGACTTCCTCGCCAAGCTCTCCCCCGAAGACCAGGTCGCCGTGGTCTCCTTCGATTCCCATCTGAAGCTCCGGCAGGACTTCACCCGCGACCGCGCGGCGATTCACGAGGCCCTGGACTGGGCGATGCTGTTCGGCTATGAAAGGGGGACCTCGGGAGGCGAGACGATCTCGCTGGCGAGGACCTTCGACTTCGACGCGGCGTGGCGGGCGGCCTCGGCCGAGCGGGGCCTGGAGGTGACGGCGAAGGCCCTGGAGCCGCTGCCCGGAGAGAAGGTGGTGGTCTTCGTGGGCTGGGGCCTCGGCACCTTCGGGAGCAACGGGGTGAAGATGAAGCCCGCCTTCGCGCCCGCCGTGCGGGCCTTGAAGGCCGCGCGGGCGACGGTGTTCGTCCTCGACATCACGAACGCCGAGTACCACTCCCTCGAGGTGGGGCTCGAAGCGATCGCCGCCGCCACGGGCGGCACCTACTCCAAGACGTACCTCTTTCCCCTCCACGCCACCGACTTCCTCGCCCGCGCCACCGCCGGGCACTACCTGTTGACGCTGGACCGGGATGCCCTGCCCGAAGGGGGAGGGAGGGTGGTCATCGAGCTGCGGGGGAAGAAGGGAACGGTGCTGGCGCGGCCGGTGGTGCTGCGGTAGGGCGGGCAGTACCCCCTAGAGAGCGTCAAGCGTCGAGGAAGTCTGGCTCGTTCTCAAGGAGATCCCGAACGGCTTCTTTGTCGAGCTTCAAAGCCCCCCAACTCGCCGCAACGACTCCGCCTCTGGACTGCAGGTATTCCTGTTGATCGAGATACCGTTGGAGCGCTTCCTTCACGATGTCCTCGATCCTCTTTCTCTGCCGTTCAGATTCGAGCCGGGCACGGTGGAAGAGCGCATCGTCGAGGATGGTATGGACACTCTGTCCCATGCCAAAAGCATGGCGTGGCGATCCGAGGGTGTCAAGGCGTTTCTAGATCGACAACCCACCTCCCCAGCACCCTCAGCGCCCGATTAGCCGTCGGAGCACCGGCACCGTCCGGTGAAACCACCCGGAGAGCGAGCAGCGCCCCACCCCGGGGAGCCCACCCAAAGGGCGGCCCCAGAACATCCTGCGCTCTCATCCGTATGCTTCCACGGGTATGAGGATCAGGACGCAGCTCATCGTGGCCTTTCTCCTCCTGGCGATCGTCCCCCTGGCGGGGATTGTCCTGTATTCCTATGCCTCGTCGCTGGAGGCCGTGCGCCGGACGGCCGAGATCGAGGCCGGGAGCCTCACTCAGGAGATGGACAGCCGCATGGCGGCGATCCGGACCGAGCTGGGGCGCGGCGTGGAGCGGGTGGGGGAGATCCCGCTGCGTCGCCTGGTGAGGGCCGACGAGCAGGGGAGACCCGATGCCGAGCTCGGAAACATCGTGCTCGGCGGCTTCGGAAGCACCGCCCCGCTCCTGCGATCGCTGGAGTTCGTCCCAGCTCCAGCGCCGGTGGACGGGTCCGGAGCGCCCCAGGCCAGGGCGGAGGAGCCGTCGGTCGCAGTCCCTCCCGACAACCCCGAGCCCCCTCTGCCCTCGGAAGCCCCTTCGCCGCCACCGATCGTGGTCATCGACGTCCCTCAGATCCTGCGCGAGGCCGCAGAGGCTGC
>DASQEB010000252.1:0-24962 GCA_035633875.1 Thermoanaerobaculia bacterium | reverse complement strand
GACAGGGTGATGAGCAGGAACAGCACGGGGAAGGAGAGGAGGGCGTCGACACCGCGCATCAGGACGGAGTCCACCAGCCGTCCGCCGAGGGCGGCGAGCGATCCGACAGCGACCCCGAGAGTCAGAGAGATGACCACCGAGAGCACTCCCACGGCGAGGGAAATCCGCGCGCCGTAGAGCAGCCGGGAGAGGAAGTCGCGGCCGAACTTGTCGCTGCCCAGCAGGAAGACCCGGCGATCGGCCACGCCGTCGGTCGTCAGGTTGAGCACCCGGGAGGCCGGGATTTCCTTGATCCTCCCCAGCCGCTCCAGGCGGAGCCCTTCCGGGGTGCGCTCCACCCGGTCCGCCAACTGCCAGCCGCCGTCCGCGAGATGCACCGCGGCGAGGACCGTCCCGGGCGGGCGGTAGAGGGCCGCCGGTGGGTCGAGCTGCTCGGCCGGGTCGTACGGGGCGAGGAGCGGCGCCGCCAGGGCCACCGCGACCATGCCGGCGACCAGGCCGGCTCCCCACCGGAGGGTGGCGCCGCCCCTACGCATCGCGCACCCGCGGGTCGGCCAGGGCGTGCAGCACGTCAGCCAGCAGATTTCCGAGGAGGACCAGGACGGCGGTGAAGGCGGTGACACCCAGGATCAGCGGGACGTCCCGGGTGAGGACCGCGGCCTGGATGAGCCGGCCGAGCCCGGGCCAGGAGAAGACGACTTCTGTGATGAGAGAGCCGCTGAGCAGGGCGGCGAAGGACAGGGCCAGGATCTGGATCACCGGCACCGCGGCGTTGCGCATCCCGTGCACCCAGACGACCCGGGCTTCGGACAGCCCCTTGGCCCGGGCCGTCCGGATGTAGTCGCGGCCCAGGACCTCGAGGAGGCTCCCTCGGACGTACCGCGCGGTGTTTCCCGCCTGAGAGAGGCCGAGCACCAGGGCCGGCAGGACGAGGTGCCGGAGGAGGTCGACGATGCGCGCGACCGGCCCCATGTCTCCGGCCTCCACCGAGTGCATGTGCCCCGCGGGCAGGACCGGCCAGAGGTAGGAGAAGAGGAGAATGGTCATCAGGCCCAACCAGAAAACCGGCTGGGAGGAGAGGAAGAGGAAGACGACCCGGATGGCGTGGTCCGCGGTCCTCCCCTGGCGCCGGGCCGCCGCCACGCCGAGGAGGAGGCCGACCCCGAACTCCACCACAAGGGCAGCCGCGGCCAAGAGGAGCGTTGCTGGAAGAGCTTCCGCAATAGCGGTGGTCACCGGCCGCTGCTGGGAGATGGAGATGCCCCAGTCGCCCCGCAGCATGGCCGACAACCAGCCGAGATAGCGCTCCAGCAGCGGGCGGTCGAGGCCGTAGATCCGCCGCAGGTTCTCCTGTTGCACCGCAGACAGCCGCTCCGTCTCCGACTTGGGGAGCGGATCGCCCGGGATGATCTCCAGCACGCAGAAGGTGACGGTGAGGACCAGAAGGAGCAGCAGCAGCGAGGCGGCCAGGCGCCTGAGGAGGAAGCCGATCATGGCAAGCCGGGCCCGGCCGGCCTACGGCTCGGGCCGGACCCACCACTCCTGCAGGTTGAAGAACGCGGCCGCGAGGGTCGGATTCGCGTTCTGCACCCGCCGGTTGATCGCGGTCAGCCGCTGCGACTCCCAGAGGAACGTCAACGGCTGCTCTCGATGCAGGATCTGCTGGATGCGGTCGAGGTAGGGCTTCATCTGCTCCATCTCGGACTGGGCGGCCGCCTGCTCGATGAGGCGGTCCACCTCGGGGCTCCGGTACCGCATGTAGTTGCTGGCGTCCTCGATCGACCGGCTGTGGAAGCTGCTCGTCAGATCGAGGCTCGTGTCCATGCCGAAGCCGACGAGCGCGGCGTCAAAGTCCCCCGCGCTCGTCCGGGTGGCCAGGGTGTTGAACTCGATCTGGCGGGGCTCGACCCGGATTCCGACCTTCTTCAACTGGTCCTGGATCATGACCATGGCGTCGGTCCGGAGCTGGTTCCCCGCGTTGGTGACGAGCTCGAAGGCAAAGGGCCTGCCCCCTTTGTCGAGGAGGCCGTCGCCGTTCGTGTCCTTCCACCCCTTGGCGGCGAGGATGCGGCGCGCCTCCTCGGGTTCGTAGGGCCAGGGCTGGATCGACCTGTCATGGGCCCAGACGATGGACGGGATCGGCGAGGTCGCCACCCGGCCGAACCGCCCGAGGAGGGTGTCCACGATCGTCTGGCGGTCGGTCGCCAGGGTGAGGGCCCTCCGCACCTCGGGATCGGAGAAGAGGGGGTGCTCGTTGTTCCAGCCGACCGCGACGTAGATGTTCATCCAATAATTGCGCAGCTCGAGCCGGGGGGAGGCCTCGACCCGCGACACGTCGGCCGGGGTGATCTGCGGCGCGAAGTCGAGATCGCCCGAGAGGAGCTGGGGCAGGAGGCTCGCCTGGTCCGAGATGAACCGCATGACGACCCGGTCGAGGTACGGCAGCTCCTTGTCGTAGTAGCGCTCGTTCCTGGCCAGCACGAGCTGCTGGCCAGGCTCCCAGGAGGCGAGGACGAACGGGCCGCTCACGACCAGGTTCTGCCCGAACCAGTCGGAGTTACGGCGCCACTCCGAGAAGGGGAGCTTGCTCCATGCGTGCTTGGGGAGGATCACGCCCTCGTTGGCGTTGAGGAGCTGAGCGGGATAGACCCGCGAGAAATGGAAGCGGACGGTGTGCGGGTCGACCACCTCGACGTCGGTGATCTTCCCTTCCTTCGAGTCGACGCTGTCCCAGGCGACGTCCGGGTGGGTCTGGGCCTCCCAGGTCCAGCGCACGTCCTCGGCGGTGACCGGCACGCCGTCGCTCCAGACGGCGTCCTCCCGCAAGTGGAAGGTCAGCACCTTGTGGTCGGGGGACCATTCCCAGGACTTCGCGAGCTCGGGAGCGAAGGTCGGCGGGTGCTCGGTGAAGTCGGGCTGTTCCTCTGCCAGGCGGCGGAACAGGCGGAAGATGATCTCGTTGTTGACCTGGAGCGACGGGACGATCAGCTCGTTGACGCCGGCGGGCTCGGCCGTCCACCCGGTCACCACAGTGCCGCCGCGCCGCGGCCCCTCCGGCGGCGACTGGGTGGCCGCGGCGGGATTTTCCTGCTGCGCGTCCCTGCACCCACCGGCGGCGAGCGCCACGGCGAGGGGCAGCGCGAGCAGGAGGCGGGTACGGCGGATGGCGGATCGCAGCATGGAGAGCGGCGCCATCCTACTCGACACGCCGGGAAAAGACAAAACCCCACCCGACCCCTCTCGCCAGGAGAGGGGCCGGGGTGAGGTCGCGCAGGAGGAGGGCTATCCCCCGATCTCGATGCGGCGGGGCCTGGCCTCCTCGGCCTTCGGGATCTCGACCCGCAGCACGCCGTCCTTGAAGCTGGCGTTGCAGGCCTCGCTCCGGACGTTGCTCGGCAGGGAGAAGGACCGGGAGAACGTGCCGTAGGACCGCTCGATGCGGTGGTAGCTCTCCTGGTTGACGTCCTTCTCGAACTTGCGCTCGCCGCGGATGGTGAGGACGTTGTTCTCCAGGGTGACGTCCACGTCCTCCTTTTTCAGACCGGGCAGCTCGGCGTAGAAGGTATAGCCGTTCTCCGTCTCGGCCACGTCGACCGACGGATGCCATCCGCGGTTGCCGACCCCCTCGGCGCCCTCCCCGAAGAGATCGCCGAAAGCGGACTCGAAGAGCTGGTCCAGTCGGTCGCGGTTCGGGGCTCCGCCTGAGCGCCAGCGGCTCATCCCTCTCTGTGCCATGGGTTGTCCTCCTTTCGTGCCGGGTCCCGAAGCTGCGGGACCCCGGGTGCTATCCTTGCCAGGGCATGAAGCGCGCCAAGGACTCCGCCGTCTCCCGCAGGCTCCTCGTCGCCTCCCTGGTGTTCGGGCTGTTCGTCCTCTTCGACATCGCGCTGTTCGGTTGGCTCATCTTCCGCTCGCTCTCCCAGCGCGAGATCGAGCGGGTCCTGCTCGAGACGCGGGCGGAGGCCGAAGCACTGGCGAAGCAAATTGCGCGCCGTGCCGAACGGGAGGGCAGGGATCTCTACACGGCCGTGGCCGTGGAGCGGGAGACGCAGACCTACATCGACCAGATCCTGCGCCAGCGCGAGATCGTGCGCACGGTCGAGATCCGCGACAAGGCCGGTGTCCTCGTCTTCCAAGCGCGGAGCGAGGCCACGGTGGTGCAGCCCGGCGGCGGCATCGGCGACGTCGCGGCCCCCCCTCCGCCCGGCATCGGCTCGCCCGAGCTGCAGCGGCGGGTGGAGCGGCAAGGCAGCCGGCGGGAGGAGATCTCCGAGTGGGCTTCCACCTTCCAGGTGCCGGAGATCCAGGTCCCCATCGGCGACTTCGGCCAGCTCCAGATCGGCCTGAGCGCCGGGGAGCTCTCCCGGCGGATCGGCGTCCTGCGGGAGGATCTGATCCGGCAGACGGCCGTGGTGGCTGTGATCTCCATGGTGCTCCTGGTCGCGGCCTACGTCTCGGTGTGGCAGCTCCTGCGCCGCTCCCGGCGGCTGGAGGTCCAGGCCGCCGAGGCCGAGCGGATGGCCTACATCGGCACCCTGGCCTCGGGGCTCGCCCATGAGATCCGCAACCCCCTGAACTCGCTCAACCTGAACATGCAGATGCTGGAGGAGGAGATCGAAGAGCGCGGCTCGGCCCCGCCGGACAAGCGGCTCCTCTCCATCACCCGTTCGGAGATCAGCCGCCTGGAGCGGCTGGTGACCGACTTCCTCGCCTACGCCAAGCCCCGCCCCCTCGAGCTGGAAGAGATCCCGGTCGCGCGGCTCCTCGAGCGGGTGCCGGAGGTGCTCGCCGGGGAGATCCAGAAGCGGGGGGCGCGGGTCGAGGTGGAGGACCGGAGCGTCGGAGCGAGCGTGCGGGTGGACCGCGGGCAGATGACGCAGCTCCTCCTGAACCTGACCCAGAACTCCCTCGCCGCCGCCGAAGAGGCCGGCCGGCGGCCGGTGCTCCGGCTCACGGCATCCCGCCAGGGGGGGAGCGTCCTTCTGGAGGTGGAGGACAACGGCGTCGGCATTCCCCTCGAAGAGCAGGGCAAGGTCTTCGACCTTTTCTACTCCACGAAGAAGGGAGGGACCGGCCTGGGTCTCGCCATCGTGGACCGCATCGCCCGCGCCCACGGCGGCCAGGCCAGGGTCCGCAGCACGCCGGGGGAAGGGACGACGGTCACCGTCGAGATCCCCTCCGCGGCGCCCGAGGCTCCGCCCAAATGAAAAGGCCCCGCGCCAGGCGGGGCCTGCTCGGTCCGCTGGAGCGGGCCGCTCTCAACCGATCGTGATCTTGCGCGGCTTGGCCGCCTCGGCCTTGGGGACGGTGATGGTCAGGACGCCGTTCTCGAAGGCTGCCTGCACCCTCTCGGCATTGACTTGCTGCGGCAGGGCGAAGGCCCGGGCGAAGGTGCCGTAGGCCCGCTCGATGCGGTGGTAGCTCTCCTTCTTGACGTCCTTCTCGAACTTCCGCTCGCCCGTCAGGCGCAGGACGTTGTTCTCCAGCGTGATGTTGATGTCGTCCCTGGTGAGGCCCGGCAGCTCGACATGCAGCCGATAGCCCTCCTCGCTCTCCTGGATGTCAACGGGAGGCACCCAGTTGCGGTTGGCGACCTCCTCGTTCTGGGGCTCGCCGAAGAAGGTGTCGAACAGCCGGTAGAGGGGCTCGCGGTTCGAGACGTTGGGATTCCAGCGGGTGACGGTATTCAGCATGGCTTGTTCCTCCTTTTTCTCCTCGAATCGGTCAGGAGCCCGGTCCTTTGGCCGCCGCTCCCGGTTTCGAAGACATGATAGTCAGACGCTAAGGTCATGTCAAGGCCCTGTCGCAAAAAATATTAGTCGTTTTAACTCACATACGGGAAGCAGGGGCGAGCAATAAAAAGCCCCGCACAGGCGGGGCTTCGGAGCGGAAGGAGGCCGCTGGATCAGCTGATGGCGATCCGGCGCGGCTTGGCGCTCTCGGACTTGGGAACGGTGAGGGTCAGGACGCCGTTTTCGAATGTGGCCTGCACGCCCTCGGCGTTGACCTGGCTCGGCAGAGCGAAGGACCGGGAGAAGGTGCCGTAGGTCCGCTCGACGCGGTGGTAGTTGTCCCTCTTGACGTCCTTCTCGAGCTTCCGCTCGCCGGACAGGCGCAGGACGTTGTTCTCCAGCGTGATCTGGATGTCGTCCTTGGTCAGGCCCGGCAGCTCGGCATCCAGCCGGTAGGCATCCTCGGTCTCCTGGATGTCCACGGCCGGCATCCAGGCCCGGCTGGCCAGATCCTCGCCGGCGCCGTTCACGAACTCATTGAACAGGGAGTCGACCATCCGGAAGAACGGCTCGCGGCTCACCAGCGAGCTGGCCACGGGATTCCAACGAGTCATCGCGTTCGACATGGTTGTTCCTCCTTCATTGGATCTCGTCCGGGGTGGCTCGGCTCATCGACCACCGCCGGAGATCTTATTCGATCTCACTAAACGTTGACCCGGGAGGGTTTATTCCAAGATCTGAGCTTCGATCCATAAGATCGTAGGCGATGGCTAGGAGTCCAGGTCCTCGATATCCTCGGGGAGGGAGAACTGCTCGGGATCGTCGTTGCCGCAGGATTGGCAGAGCACTTCGGTCACCTTGCCGTCCTCCCACTCGAAGACATAGCAGGGGGTCTCACACTCCAAGCAGATCAGGTAATCCGGGCTGGCCATGGCCGTTCCTCCGGGATGGAATCTCGGAGGCGGATTCTATCGCGCTGGAGGGCCTGGACGAGGAGGTCCGGGCACTCCATGTGGACGGCGTGGCCGCAGTCCGGCAGGACCTCCAGGTGGGCGTGGGGCAGGGCCTGGGCCATGGCGCGGGCGGTCTCCACGGTGAAGAGGCCGTCCAACTCGCCCCAGATCAGGGTGGTGGGGATGCGCAGCCGCTCGAGGTCCGCGGCATCGAACGTGTCCCCCTCCGAGAGCTCGGCGAGGATGCCCTTCACCGCGGGCGAGGTGTAGGCGAGGAGGAAGCCTTGGCGGGAGACGCGCATCAGCCACGGCACCCGGACGAAGAGGGCGGGGTAGAGGCGGTCGACCCCGTCCATATCCTCGACCGTCACTAGGCTCTGGATCGTGTCCCAGTCCTGGTCCCGGTAGCCGCCGGCGTCGATCAGGACCAGGCGGGAGACCAGGTCGGGGCGTTGGAGGGCGAGGCGCACGGCCGTCCAGCCGCCGAGGCTGATGCCGGCGACGACCGCCGGCTGGCCACCGAACTCCCTTTCGAGGAGCCGCGCCAGCACCTTCGCCGCCGGCCCCACGGCGAGCCCGCCTCCGGGGCAGTGGGTGCCGCCCAGGGCCGAAAGCTCCGGCACGATCATCCGGTGCTCGCGGCGGAAGGCACGGACGACCGGGATCCAGGTGGCCGCCACCGCCCCCAGTCCATGGAGGAGGAGCCAGGGCTCGCCGTCGTCGGGACCGATCTGATAGTAGGCGAGCCGCACCGGGCCCACCCGGAGATGGGACCTCCGGGCGCCGAGGAGGCGGAAGAGGAGGGCGTTGGCGAGGCTGAGGAGCCGGAGCAGCATCATGGTGCCGGGACGAGCCAGCAAGAAGGATACCCGCCCCGGCCCCGGCCGTTGACCCGGAGGCCCTCCTGTGGTACCTTCCCCCGTCCACGCGTCGTTTGACGCCTCCTGGGAGCATTCTCTATGTACGCAGTGATTGAAAGTGGTGGCAAGCAATACCGCGTCGCGCCCGGTGACGTGATCGACGTGGAGCTTCTGTCCGGGACCGGCGAGGACGGCTCCGTCCGCTTCGACCGGGTGCTGATGGTGACCGGCGACAACGGGACGCAGCTCGGCAGCCCGGCCCTCCAAGGCGCCGCGGTGACCGCTTCCCTGGTGAGGGCGGTGCGCGGGCCGAAGATCCGCGTCTTCAAGACGAAGAAGCGCCTGCAGTACCGGCGGACCAAGGGCCACCGGCAGAACCTGCACCGCGTCCGCATCGACGAGATCCAGCTTCCGTAAGCTAAGGTAGAAGGTAGAAACACCATGGCACATAAAAAAGGACAGGGCTCCAGCCGCAACGGCCGCGACTCGAACCCGCAGTACCTGGGCGTCAAGGCCTTCGGCGGCCAGCGCGTCACGGGCGGCTCGATCATCGTGCGGCAGCGCGGCACCAAGTTCTTCCCCGGCCTGAACGTCGGCCGCGGCAAGGACGACACGCTCTTCGCGAAGCGGGACGGCGTCGTGAAGTTCCAGAACCGTGGGCGCCACGGCACCTACGTGCACATCCTGGTGCCCACCGAAACCGAAGCGGCCGGCTCCGGCGCCTCCGAGTAGCGGAGGGGCCGGTCCGCCGGCTCCTCCTTGCGCTCCGATCCACCTTGATCTTCCTCGACCAAGCCACCATTCACGTCCTGGGCGGGCGTGGGGGGAACGGCGTCGTGGCCTTCCGCCGGGAGAAGTACGTCCCGAAGGGTGGTCCGTCCGGCGGGGACGGGGGAGACGGGGGATCGGTCTGGCTGGTCGGCCAGGAGAGCCGCAACACGCTCTATCATCTTCAATTCCATTCTCAATACGCCGCCGAGCGCGGCCGGCACGGGGAGGGCTCGAACAAGTCCGGCCGCTCCGGCGGGGATTTGGAGGTCCCGGTGCCCCTGGGCACCGTGGTCTACGACCGGGACACCGGCGAGCTCGTTGGCGAGATCCTGGAGGGCGGCCAGCGTCTCCTGGTCGCCGCGGGCGGGCGGGGCGGGCGAGGGAACGCCCGCTTCGCCACCGCCACGAACCAGGCCCCCCGGCGAGCCGACCCCGGCCAGGACGGCGAGGAGCGCTGGCTCCGTCTGGAGCTCAAGCTCCTCGCGGACGTCGGGGTCGTGGGTCTGCCCAACGCCGGCAAATCGACGCTCATCAGCGTCGTTTCGGCCGCCAGGCCGAAGATCGCGGACTATCCGTTCACGACTCTCGTCCCGCAGCTCGGTGTGGTGGCCGAGGGGCCGCTGTCCGAGCCCTTCGTCATCGCCGACCTGCCGGGGCTCATCGCGGGCGCGGCCCAGGGGGCCGGGCTCGGCATCCAGTTCCTCCGCCACATCGAGCGCTGCCGGGTGCTCCTCCATCTCGTCGACCTCTCGAGCCCCGAAGGGAGCACGACAGAGGACCTGACCGTCGTGGAGCGGGAGCTCGCCGCGTTCAACCCGGAGCTCTTGGAGCGCCCCCGACTGATCGTGGGGAGCAAGCTCGACGCGGCCGTGCCCGAGCGGCGGGAGGAGCTGCGGCGGGCGGCCGGCGAGCGCGGAGTCCCGTATTCCGAGATCAGCTCCGCCACGGGAGAGGGCATCCGGCCTCTCGTCGGCGAGCTGGCCCGCCGCCTCGAGACGGCCCGGATCGCGCCGTGAAGATCGGCCTCTTCGGCGGCAGCTTCGATCCGATCCACCGGGGGCACATCGAGCCCGTCCGGGAGGCGAAACGGACGCTCGGTCTCGACCGGGTGATCTATCTTCCGACCGCGGTGCCACCCCACAAGCCGGGACGCAGGCTCGCCCCGGCCCACGCCCGGTACACCATGGTGGAGCTGGCCCTCCTCGACGAGGAGGGGCTCTACGCTTCCCCCCGCGAGCTGACGCCGGGCCGGCCGGCCTACACCGTCGAGACCCTGGAGCAAGTCCGGCGGGAAATGCCGGAGGCCGACCTCCACCTCCTGATCGGCGGGGACTCGTTCGCCGATCTCCACCTCTGGGTCCGCTGGCGCGAGATCCCCGGGCTCGCCCGCCTGGTGGTGCTGGTCCGGCCCGGCTGGGACCTGGGCGCGGCGGTCCTCGACCCGGAGGTGGCCGCGTTGGCGCCGACTGACCGGGTGCGCCTCCTGGATGGGGCGCCGGTGGATGTCTCCTCGACCCGGCTGCGCGAGCTCCTGGCCGCCGGAGAGCCTGTCCCCCCCGGATCCATGCCGGATCTGGTGGTACGATACGTGCAAAAGTACAAGCTCTATCAATGAACGCCGAACCACTCACCACCCTCACCGACACAGTCCAGCGAGTTCGAGAGGCCGTTTCCGCCGCCGACGACCGCAAGGCGGTGGACCTGAAGGTGCTGAACCTCCAGGAGGTCACCGACTTCACCGATTACTTCCTGATCTGCAGCGGCACCAGCGAGCGCCAGGTCCAGGCCATCGCCGATGCCGTACAGGAAAGGCTCCGTGAAAACCGCGTGCGTCCCCTCCACGTGGAGGGGCTCAACCGGGCGCAGTGGGTCCTCATCGACTACGGCGACCTGGTTGTCCACATCTTCCAGGAGGAACCCCGGCGCTTCTACTCCCTGGAGCGTCTCTGGGGGGATGCCCCCGACGTGACCGCCGAGTTCCGCACGTGACGTGACCGCGGTCTCCTCCCCCCTGTCCCTGGGCCGCCTCCTGGAGCTCCCGGCTCTGGGGGAGAGCCTGCGAGGGGCGGAGAGGGCCGCTGCCACCGAGGCTCCGGTCCTGATCCTCGGCGAGCCCGGAACCGGCCGCTCCACCCTCGCCCGTGCGCTCCACGGCGCGAGCTCCCGCTCCGCAGGTCCCCTGCTGGAGGTGGACCCGGGCTCCATTCCCAGTACGCTGTTCGAAAGCGAGCTCTTCGGGTACCGGGCGGGCGCCTTCACCGGCGCCGACCGGGCGAGCGAAGGGCGGGTCGGGCTCGCCTCTGGGGGCACGCTCGTCCTCGACCACGTGGAGGAGCTGCCCTTGGCCTCGCAACCCAAGCTCCTGCGCCTCATCGCCGAGCGGCGCTACGCTCCCCTCGGCGGTCAGGAAACGGAGGCCGACGTCCGCTTCATCGCCCTCGGCTCCGAAGACCTCCCCCGGCGGGTAGCCCAGGAGACCTTCCGGCCCGACCTGTTCTACCGTCTGGAGGTCTTGTCCTTCCGGATTCCCCCGCTGCGGGAGCGCCGTGCCGACCTGCCGGCCATCCTCGACCATCTCCTGGCCGATCTGGGAGAGCGCTTCGGATACCATCATCCCACCCTCGCCCCGCGCGCCTGCGCCTGGATGCTGGAGCACCCGTGGCCGGGCAACCTCCGGCAGCTCCGCAACGTGCTCGAACGGGGCTTGATCCTCGCCGAGGGCGGTCCGGTGGACCCGCCGGTTCCCGCAGATCTCCAGGAGGGCCGTCCCCGCCCCCTCCTCGAGCTGGAGATGGAGCAGATCCGCAACGCCCTCGCCTACACCCGCGGCCACCAGGGCCGGGCCGCGGAGCTTCTGGGGATCAGCCGCAAGGCACTGTGGGAGAAGCGGAAGCGGTATGGGATTCCGTAGGGGTCACGCTACCGCCTCCGGCTCCACCACCCGGATTACCGGCACCGCCGGGGCCTCTCCCTCGGGTCGGTCCAGCCAGTCCTGCCAGATCCGCACGGTCCGCAACAGGTCTTCCAGGTCCAGCCCCAGGGCCGCCGGCGCGAAGGGCTCCAGGCGCCGTCGGGCCTTGGCCAGGGTGCGGCGGGGGCCGAGGGTGCGCTTCAGGTCACGGAACTGGTGCAGGGCGGCGGCCACCTGGACGAGGCCCTGGAAGAGGTCCCGGGGCTCCGGCGTCGTGGAGCGCCAGATCTCCTCCCAGGTCTCGTGGGCCTCGAAGAAGGCGCCGCGGTTGAAGAGCTCGATCCCCTCCTGGAAAAGGTGCCTGCGCTCGTCGGGGGAGAGGATGGGGTGGAGGCTCAGAGCCTGCCTTCCCGCCTCTCGGCTTCCGGCTCGGCGAGGGAGTCGAGGAGGTCGGCCGGGAGAGAAAGCCCCGGGTGGACGCGCTTGCAGAGCTCGCGCAGCCGGCGCAGCTCCACCTCCGGCACCTGCCGGAACGCCTCCACGGCCCTGGGGTCGAGCTGCTGGCCGGAGACCCTCTGGAGCTCGGCGACCGCCACCTGATGGGTGCGGGCGCGCCGGTACGGGCGGTCCGAGGTGATGGCGTCGTAGGTGTCCACCACGGAGAAGATCCGGGCGGCGAGGGGGATGGCTTCCCCCGCGATCCCGCGCGGATAGCCGCAACCGTCCCACCGCTCGTGGTGGCTGTAGATGACCTCCAAAGACGCCGGTTGGAGGAAGCTGACCTCGGCCAGCATGTCGAACCCCCACGTCGGGTGCTGTTTCATGATGTGCCACTCCTCCTCGGTCAGCGGTCCGACCTTGCGGAGGATCTCGTCCGGCACCACCATCTTGCCCACGTCGTGGAGGAGAGCTCCCCACTCGATGGCCTTCAGCGCCTCGCCGTGGATGCCCATGGCCTTGGCCAGGGCCACCGCGTAGAGGGCCACGCGGAAGGAGTGACCGGTCGTCTCGTGGTCCCGGGCGTCGGCGGCGGTGACGATCGCGCCCACGGCCTCGACGTAGGAGCGCTCCCGGGCGTTCCGGGACTCCTCCAGGGAGACGGCCAGGGAGCGAAAGGTCTCCTCGATGAGCCGGACCTCGCTCCCCCCGCCCGCGCTGGGGAAGTCGCTCTGGAGCTCGCCGGACCGGGCCATCCGGGACATCGTCTCCGCGAGCCGCTGGAGCGGCAGCGTAATCCGCCGGACCACCCACCAGGCGCCGACGGCGGCGAGGATGCCGGCGGAGAACCCGATGAACAGCAGGTTCCAGCCGATCTGGGTCGCGAACAGCGGGTCGCCTGCCACGGTTACCAGGTGATGCACCAGGAGGAGCGCGATCAGAAGGACAGTGGCCGCGATGGTGGCGGCGAAGAGAAGAGACCGGGTACGTAAGCTCAAGGCTCGATGACTCCGCGGGGCTGAAACGAGGGGCTCGGAGCTCCCTCTCAATGGATTTGACTTCATAGGTCCCGGGCAGCCGGATCGGGAAGCGTCAGACCGGCGACACCCTGCCTTTCGCGCAAGAAGCGCCCGCTCCTTGATCAAACCGCTCCTGCGAAATTGCGCGCAGTATACGCCAAACCGCGCCGTTTCGCGAGACCTACTGAAGTCTGTGGAAACTCATCCACCTTCTAAGGTGCTGCCCAGGGCGAAAGACGCGCCTTCGATTTCCGGGACCGCGCCACGTTACGATGCCGGCTCATGCGGAGAACCGGGTTGACCACCCTCCTGGCCGTCTGTCTCACCCTCTCGGCCAGTCCGGCAGGTGCGGAGACGGGGGAGCTGTCCTTGTTCTTGGAGGCTCTGCGACGTGCGGGGCTTCAGCAGGTGCAGGCCGTCCCGGTGAGGGGCCATCCCGGCGTCGTCTACCGGGAAGGGGCGTTGCCCGGCACCTCGGGTGTCGAGGTGGTCCTCGCCGCGCCTCGCAACCGCTTCGAACGCGAGGTGGTGCTGGCCGCTGTGGCGGACCTCCGGCGCACCCCACTCCGGCATACCCTGCGGGTTGTCTTCTTCGATGGCGAGGCGCGGGATCTCCTCGCCGGAAGCCGCGGCTGGGTGGAGGACCTCGGGCCCGAGAGGCGCGACCGCATCCTCGCCGCCCTGACGGTGGACAAGGGGGGCCGGCCAGCGAGTGTAGGGCCAATCCTCCAAATCCTTTCCGCGTCAGGGGCCGGCGGACAGCGCGTCTTCACCCCGGCCTGGCTGGCGCATTTCCTGCTTCGAAGCGCCCGGGTCTCGGACTGGTCGCTCTCTCTGGCCGGCGACCGGTTCCCCGTCGTCGGCCAGCTCGTCCTCCGCTCGGTCAATGCATCCCAAGTGGCAGCCGGCAACTCCTTCCTCGAGCGGGGCATTCCGGCCGTTTCCCTGGCGGACGGCGATCCCCGCCACCTCGAACGCTTGTCCCACCTGGTGGCTGCCGCCGTGCGGCAGCTCGACAGTCTGGCGGGGCGGCCCATCTCCGAGGACCGGTACCTCGTCGTGCTCGGGCGCGTCTGGCCGCGGCGGGACCTCCTCTGGGCAGGGTTCCTGCTCTGGGTGCTCCTCGTCTTCCGGGGGCGTCCCGGCCGCTGGCGCGGCACCTCGGCCGCGGAGCACGGCCGTCAGATGCGGACCTACCTCCCTGGGTTCCTTTTCCGCGTGCTCCTCCTCCTCGCGCTCTTTCTCGCGCCGGTCTTCTCGGTGCTGCTCTTCCCGGCGGCGGCGCTGGCCCTCGTCCCGCCGCGGAGGGGCTGGACCCGGGCCGTCTGGATTCTCCTCGGCTTCCTGCCTTTCCTGGTCTATCTCGGCGCCCTCGGGAACGCGCTCCGGGGAGGGCCGTTCCAGGGCGGCTGGGTGGTGGCCGTCCTGATCCCGGCGACCCTCCTCGCCTATGCCCTCACCATCGGGCGGCGGCCTTCTGCCGTCGCCAGACCTGCGCTCTGAATGGCACCCCTCTTGCTCCAACTGATGACAGCATGCCCGACTCCATCGCCGTCATCGTCCCCACTCTGAACGAGGAGGCCCTCCTGGAGACCTTCCTCTCGGATCTGCTCGGGCGGAAGGGGGATGTCCGTGTCCTCCTCGCGGACGGCGGCAGCTCGGACGGGACGCTGGGGATCGCCCGGCGGTTCCCCGAGGTGCGGAGGGTGTGCGCGGAGAAGGGCAGGGGACGCCAGATGAATGCGGGAGCGCGGGCGGCAACGGAAGACGTCCTCCTCTTCCTCCACGCGGATACGTTCCTGCCCGCGGACGCCTTCCGGCTCATCCGGGAGGCCCTGGCGGACCCGGAGGTGGCGGGCGGGT
Source organism: Thermoanaerobaculia bacterium (assembly GCA_035633875.1). Classification (GTDB taxonomy): domain Bacteria; phylum Acidobacteriota; class Thermoanaerobaculia; order Multivoradales; family UBA5704; genus DATARR01. The sequence continues at coordinate 10,415 of DASQEB010000252.1, read as the reverse complement.
GCTTCCGCCTGGCCTTTGACCGCGAGGATCCGTGGCTCCGGACCTACTCCTTCTTCAGCCGGATCAACCACCCGCTGTTCACCTACGGCGACCAGGGGCTCTTCGTGCGCCGGGAGGTGTTCGAGGAAATCGGGGGTTTCCGGGACGAGATGCCGATCCTGGAGGACGTGGAGATTCAGGATCGGCTTCGCCGGACGGGGAGGTTCGTCAAGCTCCGGCAGCCGGTGGTGACCTCGGCGCGTCGTTTCGTCCGGTACGGCCCCGTGCGGCAGCAGGCGCTCAACGTCGGGATCGTGCTGCTCTACAACCTGGGTGTTCCGCCCGCGCGGCTCAAACGGCTCTACGTCGATGAGAGCCCGGAGCCGGTCCGGATTCCGGCCGTGCCTTTGCCTGCACCGCCAAACCGGTTGCTGCCGTAGCCCGAATCTCCCTTTGGAATGGTCTCTCTCGCCCTCGTGGCCGCCTTTGCCCTCTCCTCAGGGCCGGACCTGCCGGACTGGAGCCGCCTCTCCCGCGGTGAGGTCGTGGTGTCCGCCGGTCCGGCCGGCCGGTCGCACCGCACGGTCCAGGCCGCCATCCTCCTGGACGCCCCGGCCGAGCGGATCTGGGAGGTCATGGTGGACTGCGGCGGAGCGCCCGAGTTCGTGCCCGGGCTCCGGGAGTGCCGGGTCGTGGAGCAGGGGGACGGCTGGGAGGTGCTCCAGCATCGCGTGCGGATCTCCAGCCTCTTGCCGCAGGTGACCTACCGGTTCCGCGCCACGTACCGGCGACCCGAGCGGATCGACTTCGTCCGGATCAGCGGGGACCTCGACGCGATGGAGGGGAGCTGGACGCTTCTGCCGGTGGACGAGGCGCGGACGGTCGTCCGGTACTCGGTCTACCTGGACCCCGGCTTCCTCGCGCCGCAGTGGCTCGTGCGGCAGGCCCTCCGCCGCGACCTGCCGGAGCTCCTGCGGGCTCTTCGCCGGCGGGTCGCCTCCTCCCCCTGATCCGGCCGGCACATCCGTTGCACCGGCGGGCGGGAATGGAGTCCCACGACGGAACGGCCCGGATCCGCCCCGAGCAGGTTTACGCCTGGCGCGGGCCCTCACTGCTCGTCACCAACACCCGCGGGGAGTGTGGCGAGGACGACCCGCTCTCCGGCTTCTACTTCCGCGAGGCCCGCCACCTGCGCACCCTGCGGCTGGAGGTGAACGGCGAGCGCCCGTGGCTCTGCGAGGCGGGGGCCTCGGCTCCGGACGCGCTGGACTTCGTCTTCGTCCATCCGGAACGGACCCGCTTCGGCGGCGGCGGCAGCGGGCAGTCGGGCGGCGAGGTCGAGACGGACGCCCACGGCATTCCCTACCGGGCCCTCGACCTCCGGCTGAGCTACCGGGTCCGGATCGCCTCCCTGGAGGTCGCCCTGACGATCGCCAACGGCTCGGATCGGGAGGTCGGCGTCCTGCTGGCCTGGTTCCTCAGCGCCGACTTCGCCGACCTCCAGGAGGCCCATGGGGGAGAACGCGAGCAGATCGCCGGGGTCGACACCGTGGCGGAGAACCCGGCGCTCTGCTTCCTCTACATCCATCCTGGCCTCCCGCTGGCGACCCGCATCGTCCCTTCGGAGGGGTGGGCCTGGAGACTCCAGCGGGACCGCTTGGAGATCCCCCTCCGCCTCGCGCCGCGCCAGGAGGTCCGGCTCGGGTTCTCCGTCGATCCGGTCGATCCGGAAGCCCCCCTGGACCGGGAGGGGATCGCCAGCCGCGAGGAGCTCCTGCGCCAGTGGGCGGCGGGCCTCGCCCGGGTCGAGGTCCCGGGCAACCGGACCGCCCAGGAGGTGGTGAAGAGGAACGTCCGCGACCTCGTCTCCTTCCCTCTGTTGGAAGGAAGGGAGGACGAGTGGCTCGCCCCGCAGGCCGGGATGCCCCTCTACCCGGCCTTCTTTGGCCGCGACGCCCTGACCGCCGGCTGGCAGGCGGCCTTCCTGGACCAGGGGCGGAGCCTCGATGCGAGCATGACGCTCCTCGGTCGGCTCCAGAGCGACCGCTTCGACGAGGGGCGGGACGAGGAGCCCGGCCGCATCCCCTACCAGGTGCGCCGCGGTCCGCTCGCCCGGCTGGGCCTCAACCCCTTTGCGGCCTACTACGCGGACCATGCGAGCCCCCTGATGTTCGTCATCTCCCTCGCCCATCTCTTCTCCTGGACGGGGGACAAGAGGGACCTCCAGCGCCACTGGGACACGGCCCGGCGCATCCTGGACTGGGCGCGGGAGCATGGGGACCGGGATGGTGATGGCTATCTGGAGTACGAGACGAAGTCCCCCCACGGACCGAAGAACCAGGGGTGGAAGGACAGCGGCAATGCCATCGTCGACGAAAGTGGCCGCCCTGTTCCGACTCCCCTCGGCACCTGCGAGCTTCAGGGATACTGGTACACGGCCCAGCAATTCATGGCGGTGATGGCCTGGGTGATGGGGGAGCATGAGGACGCCCGGGCGTGGTGGCGCTCGGCTCTGGACCTCAAGGAGCGCTTCAACCGCGACTGGTGGATGGACGAGGAGGGCTTTTTCGCCATGGCGATGGATCCGGGCAAGCGCCTGGTGCGGAGCCTCGGCTCGAACGTCGGCCACTGCCTCGCCTGCGGCATCCTGAACGACGAGCGCATGCCCCCCGTCGTGGGCCGGCTCTTCGCCCCGGACCTGTTCAGCGGCTGGGGGATCCGGACGCTGTCCACCGGAAATCCAGCCTACCGGCCGCTGAGCTACCACCTGGGGAGCGTCTGGGCGGTGGAGAACGCCACCATCGCCTTAGGGTTGCGCCGCTTCGGGTTCGACGTCCGAGCCGCCGAGCTCGCCCGGGCCCTCTTCGACCTCGCCCGGCTCTACCCGGAGGACCGCATCCCGGAGTGCGTGGGGGGGTACGCCCGCGGGGAGCGCCCCTTCCCGGGCGCCTATCCCCGGGCGAACACGCCCCAGACCTGGAACGCCAGCGTCTTCCCCCTCCTCCTCCATGCCCTCCTCGGGCTCCAGCCCGTGGCCGCCCTGGACCTCCTCGTCGTGGACCCGGTCCTCCCCTCCTGGCTCCCCGAAGTGATCGTCCACGGCGTGCGCCTGGGAGGAGCCACGGCCACCCTCCGCTTCTGGCGGGACGAGAGCGGGGCCTCCCACGCCGACGTGGTGGAGAAGCGCGGCACGTTCCGCCTCCTCCGGCAGCCGCCGCTCGAGTCCCTCAGCGCAGGGATCGGCGACCGGTTCAAGGCGCTGTTCGAGAGTCTGCTGCCCTGGCATTGAGGCGGCATCCCCATTGCAGCCCTCTCCAGCCTGAAGCAAGGAGGTGCCGGATGAAGTTGCAGTTGAAGCCCATCGAAGAACAGGTCCTGGTGATCACCGGAGCGTCGAGCGGCATCGGTCTGGTGACCGCGAAGATGGCGGCCGAGCGCGGTGCCCAGGTGGTGCTCGCGTCGCGCAACGAGAGCGATCTCGCGGCGGCGGTCGGCGAGATCCGAGAGGCCGGCGGCAGGGCGGTCCACGTGGTCGCTGACGTGGCCGATCCCGCGGACGTGGAAGAGATCGCCACCACGGCGTTCCGCTCCTTCGGGCGGATCGACACCTGGGTCAACAACGCAGGGGTGGCCCTGTACGGTCGCCTGATGGATCTCTCCCTGGAAGACATGCGGCGGCAGTTCGACGTCCTTTATTGGGGTGTGGTCCACGGTTCACGGACGGCCGTGCCCTATCTCTCCCGCGAGGGAGGGGCGCTGATCAACGTGGCGAGCGTCCTGGCCGACCGGGCCATCCCCCTGCAGGGGAACTACTGTGCAGCCAAGCATGCCGTGAAGGCGTTCACCACCACGCTGCGGATGGAATTGGAGGCCGAAGGGCTCCCCATCTCGGTCACCCTGCTCAAGCCCACGAGCATCGACACCCCGCTTTTCGACAAGGCGAAGAGCCTTCTGGAGGTCGAGCCCCAGCCCGTCCCGCCGGTCTACGCGCCGGAGGTGGTGGCCCGGGCCATCCTGGAGTGCGCCCAGCGGCCCGTTCGCGAGCTCAACGTCGGCGGCTCGGGCCGGGCCATGAGCGCCATGAACAACGTCGCCCCCCGGGCCATGGACCTCGCTCTGGAGAAGACCGGGTTCGACAGTCAACAGACGGAGAAGCCGTACCTCCGGGACGACAACCTCTTCACTCCGCTCCAGCACGACGGCGGCGAGCGCGGTCGCAACTGGGAAGGGCGGACGAAGGGCACGAGCCTCTACACCCGCGCCGCCCTCCACCCCCGGGCCGCCACCCTCGCGGCCGTCGGTCTGGGCGCAGGGCTCCTCGCCGGATTCCGGGCGCTGCGAGGCGGCCGCCGGCCGGAGCAATAACAGCGCTGCTGAAGGAGCGGCCCTGCGGGGTCGCTCCACTTCCCCCTCCCGAAATGGAATGAACGGGACTGTCATCAGTTGACTGCCCGGCGCGGTAGAATAAAGGCAAGGCCGGTCCAGCCGCGCGACGCTTGCTGAGTGTCTCCACCTCCGGATCCCGGCGGTGGAATGGAGGGATGGGTCTCAAGTCTCGGAAACGAGAAAAGGAAAGTTCTCCATGTCCAAGAAAATCTTCACCACGCTCGCCCTCGCGCTGTTCGTCTTCGCCGGCGTCGCGAGCGCCCAGGAGGCCGCGTCCTCGCGGGACGCCCTCGCCAAAGCGCTCGAGGGCTATGCCGCCAAGATCAAGGCCGAGCTGCGCTCCGGAGAGGGGGCCGTCCCCAAGGCCGTGCCCCGCACCGACAAGGCGGAGGCCACCTTTATCGGCACTCTCGCCCTGATCGACGACACCGACTTCCTGGACGACGGCACGCCGTTCCGGCTCGTCGCGATCGACGCGAGCCGGCCGGTCGACCAGTTCCACTTCATCTTCTGTCTGGGCTCCTCGTCAGTGAACTCGTGCGGGCGCCTTCGTGAGGGACGCCGGGTCCAGTTCACCGCCGACGTCCTCACCGTCGAGGACGGCGACAATGCCGGCCTGGCGCTCTTCGTCGCCAAGCGGATCAAGACCTAGTTGTTCCCTGCTGTCCGGGGGCGGCCCGCCGGCCGCCCCTGCGCATTCCTACCCGAAGGCCAGCTCCTTCAGAGTCGCGATCGCGTGGTCGCACTCCGCCTCGGTGTTGTAGAAGTGGGGCGAGAGGCGAATACCCGCGTTCGGCCGGTAGTCGCAGATGATCTCCCGGGCGATCAACTCCTTGCAGAGCCTCTCCGCGTCCGGATGCCAGACCGACACCGTGCCGCCCCGGTGCTTCGGATCCCTCGGCGTGCGCACCTCGAAGCCTGCCTCCTCGGCGGCATTCATCAGGTGCTCGGTGAGGGCGAGCGACCGTTCCCGGATCCTCTTCGCCCCCACCCCGGCCACGATCCTGTACCCGGCCCGGCAGGAGTAGAGCGCCGGGACGTTGGGCGTGCCGGTGAGGAACCGCCAAGCCCCCTTGGTGTAGCGGATGGGGCCGGGCCGGAAGGCGAAGGGCTCCTCGTCCGCCTGCCAGCCGGTGAAGGTGGGCTCCAGGGTGTTCGCGATCTCGGGGTTCACCCAGAGGTAGCCCGCGCCGGGACCGCCGCAGAGCCACTTGACCGATCCGCCCACGGCGGCGTGCACCCCCCAGGCCTCCAGCTCCAGGGGGACCACCCCCGCGGACTGATAGACGTCGAGGAGCAGGATCGCCCCGACCTCCCGGCAGCGCCTGGCGATCGCTTCGGCGTCCTGCACGAAGGCGCTGCGGAACAGGGTGTGGGAGATGGGGACCAGGCGCGTCCGCTCGTCGATCGCCGCGAGGAGCCGCTCGGTGGGGAGGCCGATGCCGTCGTCCGAGGGGACGGTCACGATCTCCGCCCCCTTCTTCCGCTCCCCCTCCAGCAGGTAGATGACGTTCGGAAAGTGCAGCGCCTCGTAGACGATGCGGTTCCTCCCTGCGGGGTAGTCGATGCAGGAGAGGAAGAGGGCCGCCGCCACCGAGACGTTCTGGTGCATGGCGACGGACCCGGGGCTTACGCCCAGGAGGGGGGCGAGGAGGTCGCCCGTGTCCACGGGCATCTCCCACCACCCCTCGTACCAGGCCCGCACGCCCCGCGTCTCCCACTGCCGGGCGAACGTCTCCACCTCGTCGTGGACGGCGCGCGGCATCGCCCCGAGCGAGTTGTTGATGAGATAGGTCGTGCGCTCGAGGATGGGGAACTCGGAGCGCAGCGCCAGCAGGTCCTCGTGGGGGGAGCTCATCGCCCTACCGCCCCGTCCACTGCGCCGGCCGCTTCTCCAGGAACGCCTTGACCCCCTCACCTTTGTCCGCCGAGGAGAAGCACAGACAGAAGAGGTCGCGCTCGTAGGTGATGCCGTCGTCCACCGACATCCGCTCGCTCGCCCGGATTGCCTCCTTGGCCACCTTCAAGGTGAGCGGGCTCTTGCTGGCGATCTTGCCGGCCAGCTCCAGGGTCTTCGCCCGCAGCTCCTCGGCCGGCACGACCATCTCCACGAGACCCATCTCCTTGGCCTCGGCCGCCGGGATCATGTCGCCCGAGAGGATCAGCCGCATGGCCTGGCCCACGCCCACGAGGCGGGGGAGGCGCTGCGTGCCGCCGCCGCCCGGGATCAGCCCGAGGTTGATCTCCGGCTGGCCGAACCGCGCCTTCTCCGAAGCGATCCGGATGTCGCACGACATGGCCAGCTCGCAGCCGCCGCCCAGGCAGAAGCCGTTGATCATGGCGATGACCGGCTTGGGGAAGGCGGCCATGATGTCGAAGATCCGCGGGCTGCGCATGGCGTAGCGCTGGTCGAAGGGCGTGCGGCCGGCGAACTCGCCGATGTCCGCCCCGGCGATGAACGACTTCTCCCCGGCACCGGTGATGACCACGACGCCCACCCCGTCGTCGTGCTCGATCTGGCCGAGGATCTCCAGCATCTCGTCCCGCACCTGCTGGTTCAGGGCGTTCAGCTTGTCGGGACGGTTGATCGTCAGGATGGCGACGCGCCCTTCGCGCTCCACCAGAATGGTCTCAGGCATGGGAAGTCTCCTCCAGGATTGAATTGGGGGCCGCGGGGGGCCCGGGGGATGATACCGCGCTGCCTCTCGTCTGAAACCCTGCGATCTCAGGCTCAATCGGTCCAGCAGGCCTTGGCTCCCAGTTTCACCAGTTTCTTCCGAAGGTTTTCGTCGAAGGAGGCGATGGCATCATGGCGTCCCCGGATCGCTACAGCCGCGAACACCGCATCTCCGAAGGATGGAATCTGATCCGGCCAGTACTCGATGACCAGCGGCCAGGAGACCTCTTCTTCAGTGGCCACACCGGGCATTGCGAGGAGCTTTTCTAGTGCGCTGGCGACATCCCGTGGAGGAAAACGATAGAGATTGCAGAGGACGAAGACCATCTCCGAGATGGAGATCGTATGGAGGACGAGGAGGTGCTGCTGGGCAGCTGCCGCTTCGAAAAGGTCGGAGGCTTTCTTCTGTTGCTCTTCGTCCCTGTCCGTGAGGAAAGAGACCAGGACGTTGGTGTCGACCAGGATCTCCTTCACGCGTCCTGGGTCCCCATCAGCTCCCTTGCTCTCCTGACATCCTCGACCGGGTCTCCCGGACCGACTTTGAAGCTTCCCCGAAGGTCCAGGAACGCTCTGTTGGAGGCCGTCACCCGTACGTGGTTTCCGAGCACTTCCCACTGGAGCACATCGCTTGGGCCAACCCCGAGCTTCTCCCGAACTTCCTTGGGAACCGTCGTCTGGTACTTCACGGTGATCGTGGACTTCGCCATCCTGTCCTCCTTACGCTTAGGTTAGATCTGGTAAGGAGGTCGGGTCAATAGGACCTTACCGGTGCCGCCACACCGGCCGCCGCTTTTCCAGGAACGCAGTCACCCCCTCCGCCATGTCCTCGGTCTGGCTGAGCTCTTCCTTATAGATCCGCTCCGTCTCCGCCAGGGCCTCCCCGAACGGCAGGTCCCGGCCGGCGCGGACGGCCTTCTTGATCAGCCGGCTGACCGCCACGCTCTTGCCGCCGACCTCCTCGACCAGGCGGGCGGCGACCTTGTCCAGGGCCGTGGCGGAGACGCGCCGGGCGACCAGCCCCATTTCTTCCGCTTCCCGGCACGTCATGGTCCGGCCGGTCACCAGGAGATCGAGCGCCCGCCCCGCGCCGATTCGCGAGGGGTAGAGGGCGGCGCCCACCGGGGGGAAGCAGCCCAGGTCCACCTCGGGCTGGCCGAAGCGGGCGTCGTCGGTCGCGATCACCATGTCGCAGACCATCGCCAGCTCCATTCCACCCCCCAGGCAATGGCCGTGGACGGCGGCCACCGTGATCGCGTCCAGGTCCCGCAGGCGGCGGATGGTCCCGTGCAGGCTCAGGAGCATCTCGCGGACCTTGTCCGGCGTGTGGTCCTGGACCGCTACGCCGGCCGAGAAGGCGCTGTCCTCGACGCCGCGCAGCACGACCAACTGGAGGCTGGCGTCGTCCGCCAACTCCGCGACGACCTCCCCGAGCCGGGCGATCATCGGGATGTCCAGGATGTTGAGGGGGGGACGGTTCAGGGTGATGGTCGCGACGCGGCCGTCCCGGTGGAGGAGGATGGTCGGTTCGGCCATGGCTCAGAGAGAGGCCGGCGCCAGGACGCCCGTGGCGCGGACGAAGTCCAGCCACAGGGCGCGCTGCTCGGGCAGGGCCACGAGGTTTTCGGGATGCCACTGGACGCCGCGCACCCACCAGCCGGCGTCGTCGAAGATGGCGGCCTCCACGAGCCCGTCCGGCGAATCGACGACGGAGACCAGCCCGGAGGCCAGCCGCTTGATCGCCTGATGATGGCGGCTGTTGACGCGGGGGACGTCCAGCGCGAGCCGCTCCGCGAGGGGGGCGGCGGGCTCGATCACGCGCACGGGATGGGCCAGGAGGTCCCGCGGCTCCGTGATGCTGTGCTCGATCGGGCTCGGCCGCTGCGTGGGCAGGTCCTGCCAGAGCGTGCCGCCGAGATAGACGTTGACCAGTTGCAGGCCGCGGCAGACCCCCCAGACGGGGATGCACGCCTCGCGCGCGGCGTCGAGGAGACGCCACTCCTGGGCATCCCGCTCGGGGACGGTCTCGACCTCGGCCTCGGGGAGCGTCTCCTCGCCGTACCGCTCGGGAGCGATGTCCGCGCCGCCGCAGAGGAGGAGCCCCCGGGTCCCGCGGATCACCTCGCCCGTGATCTCGTCCGTGGGGGAGATCAGGACGATCTCCCCGGCCGGCGCGCCCACGGCCTTGAGCGCCTCGATATAGGGGCCGGCGTACTCCTCCGTGGAGGTCGAGACGAGGATCATGCCGCTTCCCTCTCCACCAGGGCCGCGAGGCCCAGGCCGCCGGATACGCACAGCGTCGCGATCCCCCGCTCGCCATCCCGCTCCTTCAGCCCATGGAGCAGGGTGACGAGGATGCGGGCGCCGGTGGCACCGATGGGGTGGCCCAGGGAGATGGCGCCGCCGTCCGGATTCACCTTTCCGTGGTCGAAGTCCAGGTCCTTGAGGCATGCCAGGACCTGGCAGGCGAAGGCCTCGTTCAGCTCCACCTCGTCGATGTCCTGCGTTGACAATCCCTTCTTCTGGAGGAGCTTGCGGACCGCCGGCACCGGGCCGATCCCCATGATCCGGGGCTCGACCCCCACCACCTCCCAGCCGGCCAGCCGGGCCACCACGGGGAGCCCCAGCTCGGAGGCCGCCCGGCGGGAGGCCACGACCAGGGCCGCGGCGCCGTCCGTGATCCCCGAGGCGTTGCCGGCGGTGACGCGCCCTCCGTCCTTGCGGAAGACCGGTTCGAGCTTCGTCAGGGATTCCAGGGTCACTCCGTCGCGGGGGTGCTCGTCCCGGTCCACCACGGTCTCGCCCTTCTTGCCCGGGACCTTCACGGGAGCGATTTCGGACTCGAACCGCCCCCGGGCCCGGGCGCGCTCGGCCCGGTTCTGGCTGTCCAGCGCCCACGCGTCCGAGGCCGCCCGGTCGATGCCGCACTGCTCGGCCAGCTCCTCGGCCGTCTCGCCCATGACGAGCTCCGAGAGCGGGCAGTTGAAGCCGTCCTTGTACATGCCGTCCACGATCTCGGCATTGCCCATCCGGTAGCCCCAGCGGGCCCGGGGGAGGAGGTATGGCGTGTTCGACATGCTCTCCGTCCCCCCGGCGAGCACCACCTCGGCCTCGCCGGTGAGGATCGTCCGCGCCGCCGAGAGCACGGCCTGGAGCCCCGAGCCGCACGCCTGGTTCACGGTGTATGCCGTGCGGTCGAAGGGCACGCCGGCCCGGTGGGCGATCTGCCGCGCCGTGTTGGGGCCGCCCCCCGCCTGCCGGGCGTGGCCGAAGATCACCTGATCTACCCGCGCCGGGTCCAGCCCCGCCCGCCCGAGGCACGCCCGCGCCGCCTCGGTCCCCAGGTCCGCAGCCGTCAGGGAGGCCAGCGCCCCTC
>DASQEB010000251.1:0-18627 GCA_035633875.1 Thermoanaerobaculia bacterium | reverse complement strand
TCCCGGCGGATCTCGGGAGTGGCGATGCTCGCGAGATCGACGCCGCGGTTGGGAAGGAAAAACTTGAGCGCTCCAATGTCGTTCACAGCGAGGACGGCCCGGGGGTCCAGGCGGGGGGCGAGCCAGCGGGCGAGGGCCACGTCGCTGTCCTGGACATTGGCGACGTTGCGGACGTAGAACAGGGTCCCCGGGACGAGGCTCCAGGCGGTGGTGGCGAGGATCAGGGCGGCGAGGAGCCCTCCGAAGGGGAGGCGGAGCCGGCCGGCGCGAACGCGGGGACCGAGGGACTCGGCCGCGCGGGCGAGGCCGAGGACGCCCAGGACAATGAGGATCGGAAACAGGGGGAAGTAGTAGCGGCCGAAGTTCCCCAGGAGCCGGGTGGGGGCGGGCGCGAGGACGGAGTAGGCCAGGGGGAGACCGGCGAGCCAGAGGGCCGGCAGCAGACCCCGATCCCGGCGGGTGCCCAGCCGCTCCAACAGAGCGAGGACCCCGGCGCCCGCCAATAGAGTCATGAACGGTTGGGAACGAAACAGCACCCCCAAAACGTTATAGAGATAGGGAAAGCTCGGGAGCCAGCGCCGCGGCTCGCCCGCTCCTTTGGCGGCGTAGGTGGTGGGGAGGACGGAATCACCCGCCCATCCGTAGAAGAGGAGAGGACCGAGCAGGGCGCAGGCGGCGAGGGCCGCTCCGGTCAGGAGGACTCGGACCGGTGGGCGCCGTAGGGCGAGCTCCCCTCCGTCGTTCTCCCGATCGAACAGGAGGCAGCGGTCCACGAAGGCGAGGGCGAGGAGGAGGAGCCCCTCGGGCCGCGCCAGTGCGGCCACGGCGAGGACGGCGGGTGAGAGCGGGACCCCGCCGGGGCGGACGCGCTCGCGGCTGTGGAGGACAATCCCCCAGGTGGAGAGCAGGATGAAGAGAGGGATCTCCATTCCGGACAGGGCGGACCAGACGAGCCAGCTCGTCGCGAGGGTCAGCCCGGCGGCGAGCGAGGCGAGCGAGCGGGCGAGGTCGAGCTCCCGGGCCAGGCGCCAGACGGCGTCGATCCCGGCCAGGTGGAGCGCGATCCCCAGGAGCTTCGTCCAGACGACGACGCTCCCCGGCAGCAGGAAGAGCAGGGAGAGGAGGGCCGTCCACAGCGGGGCGGTCGAGCCGGTCACCAGCTCGCCGGGGTTGTACGAGAGGCCGTGCCCCGAGGCCAGGTTGCGGGCGAACTGGAGGTGGATCCAACTGTCGTCCAGGGGGAAGCCGAGGTCGCCCGAGAGGAACCAGGCTTCGGCAGCGAAATATCCGAGGCAGGCGAGGAGGCCCGCGGCAAGGAGCCAGACCGGAGGCCGGTCCGGCGGTCCGGGCCGCCCGGAGGAGGGATCGGGAGGGGCGTTCATGATCGTGGCGAAGCATACACAATTGACGATTTCGGGCTTATCATCACCGGTCTCATGGCCCTGACAGCGCTCGACCAACGCCGCCGGCAGGCGGCCCGCTTCGCCCTGTACACCAGCCTCGTGCTGGTCGCGACGGTCACGGTCCTGCTCGTCTCCCTGGTCAACCGGCCCTTCGAGGGGTCGAAGATCGAGCGGGAGTGGCGGACGCGCGACTACGCGAACCTGCCCGAGGTCCAGCTCCTCCAGCAGTACGTGCGGATCGACACCAGCGAGACGACCGGCGACGAGATCGCCGGGGCGCGTTTTCTCGCCTCCCAGCTCGAGGCGGCCGGCATCCCGGCCCGCATCGAGATCGTGGGCGATCGCAAGGCGAACCTCTACGCCCTCCTGGAGGGGGAGGACCCCCGGCCGCTCGTCCTTCACAACCACATCGACGTGTCGCCGGTCGACCGGGAGGAGTGGAGCATCCCCCCCTTCGAGGGGCGGATCGACGTGCCCTGGATCTACGGCCGCGGCGTGTTCGACATGAAGAGCGTGGCGATCGCCCAGCTCCTGGCGATGATCGACTTGAAGAAGAGCGGTGTGCCGCTCAAGCGCTCGGTCCTCTTCCTCGCGACGAGCAGCGAGGAGCAGGGGAGCCGCCTCGGAGTACGCCGCCTGGTGGCCCTGCGCCCGGAGATGGTCCGCTCCTTCTGGGCCGTGCTGACCGAGGGCGGGATCCTGGAGGCCCGCGCCCGGGACGACATCAAGTACTGGGGCACGGAGGTGGGCCAGCGACGCTACGCGGACCTGATCGTCTGCAGCGGCGAGCGGGAGCCGCTGGAGGAGCTGAGCCGGATGATCCAGGAGTGGAGCCCCGCGGTATCGAACTCCGACCTGCGCGTCACCCCCGAGGTGAGGACGGTCCTGGCGGCCTATGCTCCGAGCCGGGACTGGGACGAGCTCCGCGAGATCCTCGCCCATCCCGACGAGCTCGTGGCGGACCAGGCCCGGTTCCGCGAGCTCCCGGCGTACGCCCAGTCGATGTTCCGCAACGAGGCCGTGCCGTTCCCCGTCGAGGAGGCGCCGGGAGGCGGCTATCGGATGCTGATCAAGCTCCAGCTCCTCCCGGGCGTGGAGCTCGACGAGGTGAAGGACAAGCTGGTCCCGGCCTGGATGACCCATGGGCTGAGCACCGTCCTGGACGATCCGCCGACCGCCCGCCACGGCAGCTCCCTGGAGCATCCCGTGTTCCAGGCGATCCAGGAGACGCTGAAGGAGCGCTACCCGGAGGCCCCCGTGGGCCCCTGGTTCCTGCCCTGGACCGCCACGGACGCGCGGTTCTTCCGCGCCGCCGGGGTTCCGGCGTACGGCTTTTCGCCGTTCCTCATCATGAGCACGGACACCTACCAGGTGGACAGCGCCAACGAGCGTTTCTCCCTGCCCGGGTTCGTGGACGGGGTGGAGGTCTACCGCGACCTCGTGCGGCGGCTCGCTTCTGACACTTAGTGCCAGGCGCGACTGACAAAGTTTGTCGAGATCTGGATAGAAGATGAAGAAAACAAAGGACTTATCAAGATGAAACCCCTGGCATCGACCCTGCTATATCCAGGTGTCGACGGCCCCATGGAATCCACCATGGGCAGGATTCATGAACCAGGGGAGGAGACCCGGCCATGTTGAACAGAATCCGTAACCGGCAGAAAGGCTTTACGCTGATCGAGCTGCTGATCGTGATCGCGATCATCGGCATCATCGCGGCCCTCTTGATCCCGAACTTCCTCGACGCGCTGCAGAAGGCGAAGCAGAAGAGGACGGTGGCCGACATGCGCAACACCGGCACCGCGCTGTTCGCCTGGTTGACCGACGTGAACAGCGCCGCCGCGGCGGGCCAGGATGTCACGACGGTCGATTACAACTGCTGCGAGGAGAAGGTCGCGAAGGACATCGAGGACATCCTGATCCCGCGGTACACCCAGTCGGTCCCGGAGAAGGACGGCTGGAAGAACCTGATGAAGTACGGCCTGAACGATCCCACGAACCCGGATCGCGTCATGCTGATCGCCAGCCCCGGCCAGGGTGGCGAGTGGGAGTCCGGCCCGTTCACGGTCCAGGGCTTCGATCCGACCGACTACCAGCGCGACATCCTCTGGTCGGACGGCTACTTCGTGCAGTGGCCGCAGAAGGTCGACGGTACCGAGGGCGCTGGCTGATCCGCGCCTCGCAGCTCCGCTGTTGACAAAGGGGGGCCTCGTGAACGGCCCCCCTTGTTCGTCCAAGGGATGGAATCCTTTCCGATGCAGTCGTTTCGCCTCCCCGCACTCTTTGTCTCCCTTGTCCTTTTGCTGCCCGCGCCGCCCCCGGCGGACGCGGCTCCCTCTCTTTCGGAAGCGGCTCGCTGGCTCCAGGAGTACGTCCGGATCGACACCACGACGCCGCAGGGGGAGAAGAGGGCGGCGGTCTATCTCGCCGGGATTCTCCGCCGCGAGGGGATCGAGCCGCGGCTGATCCCCAATCCCCAGGGCCGGCCGAGCCTGCTCGCCCGGCTCTCTTCCCCCCGCTCCGGGGGACGCGCGGTCGTCCTGCTCCATCACATGGACGTGGTGCCCCCCGGGGAGGGGTGGACGGTGCCGCCCTTTTCGGGACAAGTCCGGGACGGCCTCCTCTGGGGCCGTGGCGCCGTGGACGTCAAGAGCCTCGGCATCGCCCAACTCGCCGCGATGGTCGACCTGAAGCGCAAGCGCGTGCCCCTGGAGCGGGACGTGATCTACCTCGCCGTGCCGGACGAGGAGAACGGCGGCCTTCAGGGGGCGGGGTGGCTCCTGGCCAGGCATCCGGAGCTCTTCCGCGGGGTCGAGGCGGTGATGGGCGAAGGGGGGCGGGCCCAGACCGGGGCCGGCGACGATCTCCTCTGGTGGGGCATCGAGGTGGTGCAGAAGCGCCCCCTCTGGCTCGAGATCTCCGCCACCGGCCGCGGCGGCCACGGCTCGGGTCTGAACCCGCACAGCGCCCCCCATCGGCTCATCGAGGGGCTGGCCCGGGTGCTCGCCCTGCCCCCCCGCTGGCGGGTGACCCCTCCGGGCCGCGCCTACTGCCGGGCCATCGCCCCCCTGCACGAGGGGCACTGGCGGCGCGTCCTGTCCGACATCGACCGCGTCATCGGCGAGACCGGGCCCAAGGAGCTCCTGATGCCGACGGTGAGCAACCTCTTCGTCGACACTCTCCAGGTGACGGTGCTCCAGGGCGCCTCGAAGATCAACGTCATCCCCGCCCGGGCAAAGGCCCGGGTCGACGTGCGCCTGCTGCCCGATACGGACGCCGAGGCGTTCCTCGCCCGCATCCGCCAGGCGCTGGGCCAGGGATTCCAGGTGAAGGTCCTGGTGACCTCGCCGCCAGTCCCGGAGTCGCCGGCCGGGGGCCGTTTCTACCAGGCCGTCGAGCGCACGCTCCGCGCGGACGGGCCGGTCGTGCCCACGTTCATCCCCGGCTTCACCGACTCCCGTTTCTTCCGGGCGCGGGGCATTCCGGCGTATGGGGTGAGCCCCTTTGTCATCGCGAGCGACCACCTGCGCGGCGTCCACGGCCCCGACGAGCGCATCCCCTTAGCAGCGCTCGACCGCGGCGTGGAGCGGACGCGCCGGATGGTCCGGCTCTATGCCGCCTCCCCGGCGCGGTGACACGGGGTGTTCCTGGGTTGACGTTTTTTGACAATTCGACGTCTATCGATAGACGCAACTAACTCTTCCGTAAGCAGTTAGAGCATCCAATCTCCTGGCATGCCCCTTGCCCAAGGTGGTAGCGCTGACGGAGGGGATTTGTGATGAAGCCTGAATTCCGAACCGGACAGAAGGGCTTTACCCTGATCGAGTTGCTGATCGTCATCGCGATCATCGGGATCATCGCCGCGATGTTGATCCCCAACCTGCTCGATTCGCTGCAGAAGAGCAAGCAGAAGCGGACCATGGCGGACATGCGGCTGGTCGGCACGGCCATGTTCTCGTGGCTGACGGACGAGTCGAGCGCGGCGGCGGCCGGCCAGGAGGCCACGACGGTGGACCTGAGCACCTACGGTTCGACCATCGCGCCGGAGGAGCTCCTCGATGTGCTCGGTCCAGCCTACGTGCAGAACATCCCGGAGCGGGATGGCTGGAAGAACCCGTTCGAGTTCTATCTCAAGCTGGACGATCCCTCCGCGCGGCAGGTGATGGCGATCACCAGCCCGGGCCGCGACGCCGAGTACGAGAGCGGTCCCTACGTCGCGGGCTCGTTCGACCCGACCGACTACGACCGCGACATTATCTGGGCCGACGGATTCTTCGTCCGCTGGCCGCAGAACCAGCAGGACCAGCAGTAGAATCCGCCGCGGAATGCATCGTCGGACCGCCGCGCTCGCGCCGGCCGCGCTCGCGGCGGTCTGGCTGTTCGTCCTCTTCGCTCCGCTGGTGTCCGGGAGGGTCCTGGCCAATCGGGACATCCCGCTCTTCCACCTGCCGCTGCGCGTCGCGTTCCGGTCCCTCGTCCGGATCGGGGCGCCGGGCTGGAATCCGTGGCTCCACGGGGGGCAGCCGGTCCTGTCGAACCCCAGCTACGCGGCCTTTTATCCGCCGAGCTGGCTCGTCCTCCTGATGCCGGCCCCCGCCGCCCTCTCGCTGCTGACGGTGCTGCATGCGGGGCTCGCCTTCGCCGGAGCCTGGCGGCTGGCGCGGCGGCTCGGGTGCGGGCCGGGCGCGGCGGCCCTCGCGGCGGTGGGCTGGGCCGGGTGCGGCGCCTATCTCTCGCTGCTGAGCGCCTTCACCCTCTTCTGCAGCATGGCCTGGTTTCCCTGGGTGCTCGCGTGGGGGGACGAGGCGCTGCGCGCCCCCTCCGGGAGCTCCTGGCGCCGTCCCGCGGTCCTCGCGGGGGTGGCCCTCGCCCTGCAACTGCTCAACGGCGAGCCCTCGACGGTGGTGATGAGCGGCCTGGGGCTCCTGGCCCTGGCCGCCTCGGCCGCGGGGCGCCGCCCGGCCGTGGCGGCACGGCTCGCGGTGCCGGTCCTCGTGGCGGTGGCGCTCGCCTCCGTGCAGCTCCTCCCCACCTGGGGACGGCTCGCCGACTCGCCCCGCGGCGACGGGCTCGCGGCGGAGCACGCCGGCGTCTGGTCCACGCCCCCGGCGCGGGTGGTGGAGGTCTTCTTCCCGCGCTTCTTCGGCGATCCGGCACGCAACACGGAGGGGCTCTTCTTCGGCTGGGGCTTCCACGACCGCGACTATCCGTACGTGCTGTCGCTCTACCCCGGTCTGCTGCTTGCGGTGCTGGGGCTCTCGGCCCTGCTCAAGTGGCCGGTGCCGCGGCGGGCGGCGTGGGCCGCCTGCTGCGTGGGCGGCGCTCTGCTCGCGCTCGGCCGGCACACCCCGGTCTTCGCGGTCGTCCGGAAGCTGCCGGTCTTCGCGGTGCTCCGTTTCCCCGAGAAGTTCGCCGTGCTCGCGGTGGCGGCGCTCCTCGTGGCCGGCGTGCTGGGCTGGCACTGGCTCCTGGAGGAGCGGCAGGCGGGCCGGCGCCAGCGGGTGGATTTCCCTCTGGCCGTGGCCCTGGTGCTCCTCGCGACCGCCGTCACCCTGGCGGTCCTCGCCCACGCCGTACCGGGGGTGACGGCCTGGTTCGTGCGGACCTACGGCCCTCCCGACCTCACCCCGGGGCGGCAGGCCTCAGCCCAGGCGTGGCTGCGTGGCGAGAGCCTCATGGCGGTGGCCACGGCCGCGGCGGTGGCCGTCCTGCTCGCCCTTTGCCGCTGGCGGCGGCCCTCCCGGCGGCTGCTCGAAGGCTTGGCCGTCCTCCTCCTCGCCACGGACCTCTGGCGCCATGGGCGGGACCTGGTGGTCACGCTGCCCGCGTCCGCCTACCGGGAGCCGCTGCCCCTCGCCGCGTCTCTCCTGCCGCCGCGCAGCCGGGTCTGGGTGCAGCCGCCGCCTCCAGGCACGCCCGAGGTCTACGCGCGGACGGGCGATCCCCGGACCGCCGTGGTCCGCGCCAGCCTCGCCCGGGTGGCCCCCTACTCGGGCGTCCTGTGGTCCATCCCCTACGCCTTCCATGAGGACTACGACCTCATGCTCACCGGGTGGGCGCGGCGGGCGTCCGCCCTCTTCCGGGCCGAGGGCGCCCGGGGGCCGGGAGCGGCCTCCCGCTTCCTCGGCGTGTGGAACGTGGGGACGATCCTGCAGCGCAAGCCCCCGGTGGAATGGGCGGCCGAGGCGGTCCGCGATCCGGAGGCCCTGCCGGTGCGGGCCGTGGACAACCCGTCCGCCCTGCGGCTCCACCGCTTTGTGCCGCGGGTGGCCTTTCACCCCACGCACGCGGAAGCCGTCCGCGCGGCGCGGGCTCACGGGTGGGCCGTGGCGGTCGAGGAGCACGCCGTCCGCGCCGGGGCTCCGGGTCCCCTGGCGTTCACCGTGCCGCCGCGGCCCCTGGCGATCCGCGACGAGGGGGGGCGCATCCGCCTCCACTACCGGGCGGAGCAGGGCGCCTTCTTCGTGGTGGCCACCACCTTCGACCCGGGCTGGCGGGCCTCGGTGGACGGAGCGCCGGCCGCTCTCTGGCCCACTGCGGCCTGCCAGATCGGCGTGGCCCTGCCCCCCGGCGAGCACCGGCTCACCCTGGAGTACCGCGACCCGCTGGTGCCGGTCGGGGCGATGGTCAGCCTGGCGGCACTGGCGGTTTGCGGGGTGCTGCTGGTGAGGAAAGACAGCAAAGACAGCAAGGACAGCAACGACTCCAAGGACGATGAGGCGGCCCCCTGATGTTGGTCTTGTCGTCTTTGTTGTCCTTGTTGTCCTTTTCTTCCCTTCCTCGCCTTTTCTGTAGAATCCCGGCACCGTGCAGCTCTCCATCCTCCTCGGCATCTACGCCGCGGTCCTCGGCCTGATCGTGGGCAGCTATCTCAACGTGGTCATCCACCGGGTGCCGCGGGGGATCTCCACGGTGCTGCCGCGCTCGCGGTGCCCGGGGTGCGGCACGGCGATCCGGGCCACGGACAACGTGCCCGTGCTCTCCTGGATGCTCCTGGGCGGGCGCTGCCGGGTGTGCCAGGAGAGGATCGCGTGGCGCTATCCCGCCATCGAGGCGGCCACGGGGCTGCTGTTCCTGGCCTGTTTCCTGCGTTTCGGCGTCTCGTTCGAGGCGCCGGCCGCGGCGCTTTTCGGGGCGCTGATGATCGCTCTTGCGGCGATCGATATCGAGCACTTCCTCCTGCCGGACCGGATTACCCTGCCCGGGATCGCGGCGGGAATCCTCCTCCAGCCGCTCCTGCCGTGGGCGCGCCTGTGGGAGGGGCCCTGGGGGGCGCTGGCCGGCGGGGCCTTGGGCGCCCTGCTGGGGGCCGGCATCCTGCTCGCGGTCTGGTGGGCCTGGTATCTCGTCCGGCGCGAGGAGGGGATGGGGCTGGGGGACGTCAAGATGCTCGCGCTCCTCGGCGCATTCCTGGGATGGAAGGGGGTGCTCGTGTCGCTGTTCTGTGCGGCGCTTTCCGGATCGGTGATCGGGTTGGCGGCGATGGGGCTGGGGGGCGCCGGCCTCAAGTCGAAGCTGCCCTTTGGCGCGTTTTTGGCCCTGGGCGGTCTCATCGCTCTTTTTGCCGGGGAGGGGATCGTGACCTGGTACGCCGGTCTCCTCGCGCCCGCATGATGCCGGGAGCGGCGGGCCGGCCCTGGCGCCGCCCGGGGCTGCGCCGGGAGGTCCTGATCCTGCCGCCGGTGGCGCTCCTGCTCCTGGTCGTGCTCTCGACCTTCACCCTCTTCTCCTTCCGCAACGCCCTGGACCTGCTCACCGAGGAGCGCCGGGAGGAGGCCGCGCGGCTGGCCCGGGCCGTGGCCCTCCGCCTCGCCGCCGCGAGCGGTGACCGGGCGGGCGCCCGCGACCTGCAGGACCTGGCCTCCGGCGCCCGCGGCGTGGCCCTGATCGACGCGGCCGGCGATCCCCTCCTCGCCGTCGGGGATCTCCCCCCGGTCAACCTGCTCGCGCCCCTGGCGGGCCGGACCGTCGACGAGCCGGTGGGGGTGGGGCCGGACGAGCGGCTGCCGGACGCCGTGGCCGGATTCGCCCCCTTAGGGCCCCGGGAGGGCCGGCGCTACGTCCGGGTCGACCTGCCCGCGGGAACGCTGGCCGGCCAGCGCCGGTCCCTCGAGGTGCTCACGGTGTCGGTGCTGTCGATCAACGGCGCCCTCGTGCTCCTCGTCCTCTTCTTCCTGCGCCACCTGCTGGTCCCCTGGGAGACGCTGATCGCCCGGGCCCGGGCCATGGGGGCGGGAAGCGAGGGGGAGGACGAGGTCCAGTTCCTCCTCGCCACCTTCGAGCGGGCCCTGGAGGCCCTCGCCGGCCGCGAGGAGGGACGCGTCGAGGACGACATCGCCGCCCTGGAGCGGACCCTCTCGGCAAGCTTCCAGAGCGGGCTCCTGCTCGTCGACCGGGAAGGGGCCGTGCTGGCCCTGAACGCCGTGGGGTCCGCGATGCTCGGCGTGGAGCTCCCCGAGCCGGGCCGCCCGTTGGACGAGGTGCTGGCCGGCCAGCCCGAGCTCCTGGAGGTCCTCTCCGCCACCGTGGCCGAAGGGAGCGCCCCCCAGCGGCAGGAGTGCACGGTCCACGCCGGCCGGGAGACCCTCACCGTGGGGCTCACCGTTCACCCGCTGCGCCGCGGCGACGGCAGCGTCCGGGGCTGGCTGGTGCTCTTCGCGGACTTGACCGAGGTGCTGCGCCAGGCCGAGGAGGGCCGCCTTCAGGAGAGCCTCGCCCGTCTGGGAGAGATGGCCGGCGGGGTGGCCCACGAGCTGCGCAACAGCCTCGCCACCCTGCGCGGCTATCTCACCCTGGTCGAGCGCCGGCCGGACGAGGAGTCCGTCGCCGGCTTCCTCTCCGAGATCCGGCGCGAGGCCGACCATCTGGAGCGGGTGCTGCAGGACTTCCTCGCCTTTGCCCGTCCGGGTACGGCGCGCGTGGCGGAGCTCTCGCTGCGCGGGCTACTCCTGCGCGCCGCGGCGGATCCCGCCCTCGAGGGGGTCGAGGTCCGGGTCCACGGCGACCCTGCCGGGGATGCGATCCTGCGCGGCGACCCCCAGCTCCTGGAGCGGGTGGTGCGCAATCTCCTCCACAACGCCGCGCAGGCCGAGCGGGAGGCGGGGGGCGCCGGCCCGATCGACGTGGTCCTGGCCCTCCAGCCCGATGGGGCCGAGGTCGCGGTCGAGGACCGGGGGCCGGGGCTGCCGCCGGAGGTGCGGGCGCGGCTCTTCCACCCCTTCGTTACCGGCCGGCGGGGCGGCGTCGGCCTGGGTCTCGCCCTGGCCCACCGCATCGTGGTCCTCCACGGCGGGAGGATCCGCCTCGACGACCGGCCCGGCGGCGGCACGCGGGCCGTGCTCTTCTTCCCCCGCGACACGATCGTTACCATGGGTAACGAAGCGGTGGCCGGCGGAGCCGCCCCGGAGCTGCCCGGCCGCTGACTCCAAGTCTCTGTCCCGTAAAGGTTTGCGTTCACACGGGAGCCCTCCGGCGGGGGTGGCACCCGGCTTGCTCTGTCCGGGGCCGCCATGAAAACTCGAGCGCTGAGAGGCCCCGAAACCGGCTTCACCCTGATCGAAGCTCTGGTCGTGATGGTGATCCTCCTGATCCTGATGCTGATCGCCGCTCCACCGCTGTTCACGATGATGCGGCAAGGCAAGCTGCGGGGGACCGCTTACGAGACCGCGACGCTGATGCGGCTGGCCCGCATGGATGCGATCAAGCATTCGGGTCAGGGGATCGTGGAGTTCGTCGCCGCCGCCCCGGACCAGATGGCGATGGTCCGGGCCTTCTCGGACCGCAACTCCAACAACGTGTGGGAGGACGGCGAGCCCCTGATCGGCCGGCACGAGCTGCCCAACGGGGTCGAGGGCCGGTCGCCGGCGGACGGCGACGTGGTCTCCGGGTTCGCGCGCTCGGGAGGCCGGGCGGTCTTCCGGGGCAACGGCGCGGCGGCGGACACGGGTGCCATCCGGTTCGCCGACCTCCGGGAGAACTACCTGGAGGTGAGGGTGATGTCGGCCGCCGGGCGGATCGAGGTCCGCAAGTGCCGGACCTGTGCCAGCGAGGATCTGGACGACTGGTTCGCCCAGGGCGAGGGCTGGACCTGGGAGTGGAAATGAGGTGGACGATGCGAACCGATGAGACCTGGCGGTCCTCCCACGGCTTCTCGGTGATCGAGGTCCTGATCGCCACGGCCATCTTCTTCATCCTCGCCATCGGGCTGCTGCCCCTCTTCACGCATTCGATGGCGAACAACGTGGCCGGCCGGGAGGCGACGGAGGTCAGCAATTTCACCAGGTCCAGGACCGAGGAGCTGCTCCAACTCCCCTTCAATGCCGAGAACATGACTCTTCCGGCCGGGGGCAACGAGCTGGTGATCGAGGAGTACTGGTCGGACGCGGAGGACGCGTGGAAGCCCGGGCCCGCCCCCGACAGCCTGGACGTGATCTGGCTGCGCACGACCCGCATCCGCCAGTTCGCCGTCGGCGACCTGCTCGACGGCACTCTCGACAATCCCCTGCCCGGCTCGTTCCCCCCGGAGCACGTCCACCTCAAGGAGATCGAGGTGGAGGTGAGGGGGACCCGCAACGGCGGTCCTCTCGGGGCGGCCAAGAGGATGAACGTCCGGATGCTCCGGGCGGTCTGAGGAGGTATGCCCGTGATCGCGCGCCGCAACGCCGTGTCCGCTCACCTGGCCCCGTCCGGCCAGGCGGGCTTCAGCCTGATCGAGCTGCTGGTCAGCATCCTCGCGAGCTCGATCCTGCTCCTCGCCGTGTTCGCCACGCTCAATTTCAACAGCCGCATGGCCCGGGTGCAGGGGCACGTGGCCGACCTGCAGCAGTCGCTGCGCATCGCCCAGTACGACGTCACCCGGATGGTCCGCATGGCCGGCCGCGGCGGGCTCCTGGTGAACGATCCCGCGACGGGTCCCCTCCCCAACGGGATCGCGCTCGCCGTCCGCGACAACGTCGAGGCGGGCGAAACCCTGGCGGACGGCGTGGCGGAGACCGGCATCCTCGCCGGCACCGACGTGCTCACTCTACGCGGGGTGTTCTCCTCGCCGCTCTACCAGGTGAACCCCGCCGATACGACGGTCCTCACCCTGACCCCGCCGACCGGCACGATCACCATCACCTCGCCGAACTTCATGCGGCTGATCCAGGACCTCCAGCCGCTCAAGGACGCCGTCAGCAACAACATCCCGGACGCCCTGCTGCTGGTGAGCAACCTCGACGACACCATCTACGCGGTGGTGCAGGTGCTGCCGGGTGCGAGCCGGTTCGACGCCAACAGCGTCACGATCACGTTCCAGATCAGCGGCACCGAGCTGGCGGACGCCTACGGCCGCCTCTCGACGGGCGGAGCCTTCCCCGCCGCCATGGACAGCGTCCGGTACGTCGGCCTCCTCGAGGAGTACCGCTTCTACGTGCGCGAGGAGCGGGCGGCCAACGACGTCGGGGACAACCTGGCCTCGAAGCTCTCGCGCGGGCGGTTCTTCCCCGGAACGGACATCCCGTATGCGAACAACGACGGCGAGGCCCGCGTCGACGTCGCCGACAACATCGTCGACCTGCAGGTGGCCCTCGGTCTCGACTCCGCCAACCGCGGCTTCCGCCGGCAGGACGACGACAACATCGGCGAGGACGACCAGATCGTCGAGACGGCCGACGGCGCCGACGACGACTGGCTGTTCAACGGAGAGCGGGACAACGCCGCCGATCCGGTCTGGCAGGCGGTCAATCCGGCCCCGGCGCTCCAGTACGTCCGGGTGACCACCCTCGCGCGCACGGACCGCCGCGACCCGTCCCCGCAATTCGTGGCGCCGGCGCTGCCGGACCGGGTCGAGAACAAGGGGTACGACGCCGCACACCCGCTCAACGCGGCGGAAGAGCGCGGATACCGGTGGCGGACCCTGCAGACGGTGATCGATCTGAGAAATCTCTGACCCGCCGCCGGCTCGGCCGGCGGCGCTTCCGGAAGGGCCGGGCCTCGAGGCTCGAGGAGGAACGTCATGTGGACTGAGAGCAGCCGGAGGACGCCCCGTCAGGGAGAGGAGGGCAGCGCCTACATCGCCGTCCTCATGGTCCTCGTCGTGCTCACGATCTTCGGTCTCGCCCTGTCGATGATCACGCAGACCGAGATGCAAGTGGGCGGCAACGAGCGGACGGTCAGCCGCGTCTTCTATGCGGCCGACTCCGGCGTCAAGACTGCCGTGGCCGAGCTGCTGGTGAACAACGAGTTCCAGGGCCGGACCTTTCTCTACACCGACTCAGGGCTGCAGCTCGCCCCCTCCGAGGACGGAACGCCCGTCCTGGCCGCACGAGTGGACGTGCTGCCCGTCCTGCTGATCCAGCAGGGGCCCTGCAACCTGTGCGAGATCAACCAGGCGGGCGGGTACGGCGGCAGGGATTATTACAAGACGACCAACGTCATCAACGCCACGGCGACGCGGTTCAGCACCATGGACGGCGGAGCCGAGCGCGTGCCGATCGCGCAGAAGACGATCAGCGCCATGGTCGAGATCCAGCCGCACGATCCCTCGACGGAGTTGATGGATGGCAGCGTCGACCCGGAAGTGATCGCGAAGTACAAGTTCTGAGAGGAGGGTTCCCATGTCCCGCACTCGGCAGCTTCCACGCAGGGCCGGCGTCCTCACCGTCGCGGCGTTGACGGTCGCCCTCTCCTGGGGCAACCGGACCGTCTCCGGGGACGACATCGACCTGCTGCGCTTCAACACCGCCAAGCCCTACGTGTTCTTCATCCTGGACACGTCGGCCTCGATGACCCTCTCCCCCTCGGGCCAGTGGGTCCACGCCAACGGCGACGACCCCCGGTCGAAGCTGTACCAGGCGAAGAGGGTGCTCTACGAAGTCTTCGAAGAGGTGGACGACATCCACTTCGGCTTTGCCGGCATGAACCAGGACAAGGGCGGGGTGGTCGCCAAGCACTGGCTCTACTACAACACGGCGGCCCTGCCGGGCGGCTGGCCGATCGCCTGGCCCCGCCCGGATGTCGACGGCCCGGTGCAGACCGCGGCGGACGGCTCGGCGATCAGCGACGTCGAGGGCGACATCCTGACCTTCGGCCCGCACCTCAACGCCACGGGCGAGGCGGGGAGCTGCGCGGCTCCCCTGACCCTCGGCACCCAGACCGAGAAGATCAACCGCTTCGCCAAGCTGGGCGCTCTCGGCAGCAGCGCCACGAAGATCTGGCTGCGGGCCAACAACAAGACCTACCTCCTGACGGTGACCCGGCCGGGCAACAAGCCGGACACGAGCCTCAACCCCAAGCTCGGCGAGGACAACATGAACGTCCGCCTGGCCCTCGACGAGATCCGGACCTGCCCGGGCACGATCCAGCAGACGTTCACGGCCAACCTCGATCTCAAGCTGTGGACCGACTTCATCATGGCCGACGAGGACGTCAACTCGACGACCCCCCCGGGAGGGAGCCACAACAGCGGCCTCGACAGGGTCGCCGGCTTCTGGAACTACAAGGGGTTCAGCGATCTGGCGACCTGCGGCTCGGGCCACCCCTTCTCCGGCAAGGGCTGGGAGGGCAACTACGACGGCGCGTCGAACGGCTTCCCTCCGGGCTTCCCCGGCCTCAAGCCAACGGAGGATCCCTTCTGCAATCCGGCCAGCCCGGCGAGCTGCTACAACCTGAAGCGGACGACGCAGTTCGACCCGCTGGGCCGGGCCATGGACCGCGGCGACGTGCTCCCCCTGGACTGGCGGGTGGAGAACAAGGACGCCTTCCTCGAGCGCCTGGCGCCGAGCCACGACACCGGCGTCCCCGATTTCCGCATCGCCACCTACTTCAAGGACCAGGCCGAAGCCGCGACCGGGGCGCTCTCGTTGAAGAATCCGTCGCGGATCCCCCTGCTGGGCAGCGGTCCCACGCCCCTCGGCAAGTCGGTCATCGACTTCCGGTGCTGGTACCTGGGCGAGGGGAACAAGTGCAACGACGCGGCCTACAACCCGGGCTGGGAGGACATCGCCCAGAGCCGGGACAGCGAGTGGGGCTGCCGCCGTCCCTACCTGATCGTGATCAGCGACGGCAATGACAGTTGCGGGGGGGAGAACCCCTGCGCCGACACGGCGAGCCTCAACTCCCAGGCGGGCGTGCGCACCTGGGTCATCGCCTACGGCGCGGACTGCGCCAAGACCGGCAACCCGCTCAAATGCATGGCCCAGAACGGCAAGGGCGAGCTCCTCTGCCCGCAGACGGCGAACGACCTCAAGTCCGAGCTGCTCAAGATCCTCGGGCTGATCCGCGAGGAGGCCCGGGCCTTCGCCTCCGCCGCCGTGCCGTCGGTGCAGGCCATCGCCGACCAGACGATCTATCTCACCAACTTCACCCCGTTGAACGGCAGGTCGGTGTGGGACGGCCACGTCCACTCCTTCCTCAAGCCGATTCCGCTGACCGACGACGGCCGGCCCGACATCACCGACCCGAACCACCTCTGGGACGCGGGCGAGGTGGTGCGCGACGAACAGGTGAACCCCGGCGACTTCCTGGGTCCCAACCCCAACCAGCGGCGGGTCTTCTACGCCCGCCAGACCCCGAGCGGCAACCTGGTGGCCGGCCGGCGGTACCTGGAGCAGCCTACCGGCACGACGCCGGAGGACAGCGCGATCCGGCACGACCTGTGGCGGGGCATGGAGATCCCCTTCACGCCGGGGGAGGCCTTCTCGGAGGGGGTGGCCGCGTTCCGGACGGCCAACGTGATCAACAGGACGTTCTCGATCAAGAGCCACACCCAGACCGTCACCGATCCGATCACCGGCAATCCCACGGTACAGACGATCCGGTACGTCCTGGGAGACATCTTCCACTCCAACCCCATCGTTATCGGCTCGCCGCCCAACACCCTGTACTTCAGCGCCGACGTCCCGGGCTACCGCGACTTCTTCCGCAAGCACGAGCTGCGGCGCAAGATGCTGCTGGTGGGCAGCAACGACGGCATGCTGCATGCCTTCAATGCCGGCCAGTACGACCCCTCGGAGGAGAGGTTCGACAACGGCACCGGCCATGAGGTCTTCGCCTACATCCCGCGCCCGGTCCTGCCCACGATCCGCTCGCTTACCGAGAGCTCGCTCCACCAGTGGGGCGTGGACGGCACCGTCACCATCGCCGACGTGTTCGTCGATCCCCTCCAGCAGGGCACGCCCGACCCCGACCGCCGCGAGTGGCGCACGGTGGTGTTCGGCGGCCTGCGGGAGGGAGGCTCCGGCTACTACGCGCTGGACGTCACCCAGCCCGATCGCCTGGTCGAGGACGGCGAAGCGTTCGTGCCGCAGCCCGGTCCCGGCGGCGTCCCCTCCTGCCTGGGAACCGAGGACGGCCAGGCCACCGGCGGGTGCGGCCCGGTGCCCTTCCCGGCCCCTCTCTGGGAGTTCACCGACAGCGTGCGCAACGCGAGCGGCGCCCTGGTGAAGCTCGACGAGGACAACAACCGCAAGCCCGACCTCGGCGAGACCTGGTCCATCCCCAACGTGGGACGCATCCGGATGACCGAGGGCGGAGAGGTGGTGGACAAGTACGTCCTGGTGGCGGGCGGCGGGTTCGATCCGGAGGGGAGCAAGACCGCGCCCGAGCGCGGCACCTGGCTCTACATCATCGACGTGGAGACCGGCAAGGCCATCTACAAACGCCAGCTCGTCGGCGCC
This sequence comes from Thermoanaerobaculia bacterium, assembly GCA_035633875.1. Lineage (GTDB taxonomy): Bacteria > Acidobacteriota > Thermoanaerobaculia > Multivoradales > UBA5704 > DATARR01. Next base: position 1,568 of record DASQEB010000251.1, on the reverse strand, counting down.
GCGCCCAGCGAGCCGGCCGCGGTGGACACCAACCAGGACGGCTACCTGGACCGCATCTACATCGGCACCACCCTGGGCCAGATGTACCGGGTGGACCTCACCGCGGCGGCCGCCGGAGGCTCCTTCCCGGAGCTCACAGCCAAGCTCGTCCGGGGCATGGACGGGAACACCTATACGGTCCGCAGGGTCCCCGACACGGCCTGGGTGCCCCGGATCGTCTTCAACGCCAACACCGACAACGGGGTCCCCACGGCCTCGCCGCGCCCGATCTACTACCGGCCCTCGGTCCTCTTCGTCACCCGGCTCGGCCTCTACGCCCTCACCTTCGGCGTGGGCGACCGGGAGGACCTCTGGAACAACGACGGCCAGACCGGCCGGTTCTACGTCTTCGTCGACGACACCGAACCGGGAATCACGCTCGACGAGTCCAGGTTCGCCCGCCTCACCGTGGGCTCGCCCAGCGTCTCGAGCGAGTACCTGCTCCAGAACTCCACCGGCCGGCGGGGCTGGTACCTGGTGCTCGACCCCGACGAGCGGCTGATCACCGATCCGTTCGGCCTCTCCGGAGTCACCTTCTTCTCGACCTTCCAGCCCGACGTGGAGGTCATCGGCGGGCGGGATCCCCTCTGCTCGAAGACCGGCATCAGCCGCATCTTCGTCGTCTCGACCGTCAACGGGAACCCGTTCCTGACCGACGTCGAAGGCGCGCAGGTGCGCAACATGATCGTCTCCCAGTTCGTGACCAACCCCTTCACCGAGCAGGGGCTGACGAAGAACGACTTCTCTGGAGGAGGAGACCCCCACGACCCGAATCCACCGCCGCCGCCTCCGACCAGGGAGGAGCTCTGCGAGGACGAGACGATGCTGCGTCTCAAACAGCAGTTGCAGACGCTTTTCCCGTCCAACTGCAAGTTCAGCAACCAGACCGTGAACATCAAGACGATCTCGGCCAAGACCAGCCTGCTGTGCATCGCGCCGGTGCCGGTCTGCGTGATCGAGAAGAACTGGAAGGAGTTCTGAGCATGAAGCGCCGTGCATTCACCGTCCCGGGGCGCCTCGCCGCCCTGCTCAGCCTGGCGGCCCTGTCGGGTCTGTCGACCCTGCCGGCCGGGGCCGACTGGCTGGTCACCCGGCAGGGGAGCCGGGTGGAGATCCGGGGAGCCTGGGAGGTCAAGGGAAAGCTGGTCGTCTTCCGCACCCTGGACGGCACCCTCTCCTCCCTGCGGCTCGCCGAGGTCGACCTCGAGGCGAGCCGCAAGGCGACGGAGGAGGCCGAGCGCGCCCGGGCCGCGGCCGCCGAGGCACCCGCCAAGGCGGCGGAGAAGAAGCCTTCCATCCTCGTGCTGACCGACAAGGACGTCCGCCACATCGAGGAGGCCTCTGCCGCCCCGGCCTCCGGGGTGGCGGACGAGGGGGAGAAGGCGGTGGAGGACCTCACCGTCGCCACCTGGGAGCGGGCTTCGAATCCCGACGCGGGCCACGTCGTGATCACCGGTACGCTCCGCAACGCCGCGGCGAGCTCCACCGCCACCGGGATCCTGCTCCGCGTGTCGCTCTTCGACGAGACC
>DASQEB010000250.1:0-13055 GCA_035633875.1 Thermoanaerobaculia bacterium | reverse complement strand
AGGAAGTCGTGGGCCGCTCCCACGGCGACCGCTTCTATCCGGACGTCTCCGGCGTCGCCCGATCGATCGATTTTTATCCCCAGGGGCGGTCGCGGCCAGAGGACGGCATCGTGCACCTGGCGCTCGGGCTCGGCAAGACGATCGTGGACGGCGAGCTCTGCTGGTCCTTCTCCCCGGCCCACCCCGAGGTCGGGCCGCCGTTCGGCTCCGTCCGCGACCTCGTGGCCGCCACCCAGACGCGTTTCTGGGCGGTCAACGTCGGACCTCCGCCGCCGTACGACCCGATGACCGAGACCGAATATCTGGTGCGGCCGGGGCTCGCCGAGGCCGAGAGCGACGGAACGCTGCGCTACGCGGCCTCGACCTACGACCCGGCGTCGGACCGTCTCGTCCCGGGCACGGGCCGGAAGGGGCCGCGGGTGCTGACCTTTGCGCCCCTCCTGGTCTATCGGGAGATCCCGCTCGCCGCCACGGTCCGCACCCTCCTGGACGTCTGCGCCGAGGAGCTCGGCGCGCCGGTGGAGATCGAATTCGCCCTCTCGCTCCCCCCCGGCGGACCCCCGCGGCTCGGCCTCCTCCAGGTGCGGCCCCTGGCCGTGGGACGCGAGGCGGTCGAGGTTTCGGAAAGCGACCTCGCGGCGCCCACGACCGTGGTGGGGTCGCGGGCGGCCCTGGGCAACGGACGCTGCCAGATCCGGGATCTCGTCTGGGTGGACCCGGACACCTTCGAAACCGCGGCCACCCCGGCGATCGCCGAGGAGATCGCGACCCTCAACCGCGGGCTGCTGGACGCAGGACGGCCGTACCTGCTGATCGGCTTCGGCCGTTGGGGGAGCTCGGACCCGTGGCTCGGCATCCCGGTGCGCTGGGACCAGATTTCCGGGGCACGGGCCATCGTGGAGACGACCCTGCCGGGCCTGAGCCCCGAGCCCAGCCAGGGCTCCCACTTCTTCCACAACCTGTCGAGCTTCCAGGTCTGCTACCTGACCGTGCGTCCGGACAGCGCTGGCATCGATTGGGAATGGATCCGTCAGCAGCCGGTGGAACGGCAGACCGCGCATGTCCGGCACGCGCGGCTCGCCGCCCCGCTCGAGGTGGCGGTCGAGGGCGCAAGCGGGCGCGGCGTGGTCCGTCGCGTGGAGGAACCCCAACCGTGAAGGACTCGGCCGACCCCCGCATCGACGCCATCCTCCACGAGCTCCAGGAGCGTGCCAAGGAGCTCAACTGCCTGTACCGGGTCGAGGAGGTCCTCGCCCGCAGCGACCAACCCACGGACGAGCTGCTGCGCAACGTGGTGGCGATCCTCCCGTCGGGATGGCAGTTCCCCGACATCTGCCAGGTGCGCCTCACCGTCGGCGAAAAGGTTTACGACACCCCCAATTTCCAGCCCACGCCGTGGGTCCAGGCGGCGCCCCTCCAGATCCAGGGGGAGGAGGCGGGACGGATCGAGGTGGGCTACCGGGAGGCCATGCCTGCGGCGGACGAAGGGCCGTTCCTCGCCCAGGAGCGCAAGCTCCTCGACACCGTGGCGGAAAAGGTCGGCCGCGAGCTGGCCCACCGCCGGCTCCGGCGCCTCCTGACCCGGCCCGCGGCGGCCGAGGCCACGCATTCCTGGTGGGTGATCCTCGCCTTCCTGCGCCAGACCGACCGGGCCCTCCTGGGACGGCTGGGGCGAAAGATGATCAATTATCTCTGCTGGAACGGCGTCGAGGACGCCGAGCGGCTCCTGCGGCGGTCGGCCCCGAAGCTCGACGAGGCCGCTATGGACGACAACCGTCCCCTCCCTCGCGTCCCCCTGATCCCCGATTCCGAGATCGCCGAGGAGGCGTTCGAGCTCGCCGGCTCTAACATCGGCGACGACGAGGTCCTGACCCTCCTCCAGAGCTGGATCAAGGAAGACCGGAGCGCGTTCCTCAAACACGCGGTCGGGAGGCTCGACACGCCGCTGTCCGAGCTCGCCGACGCGCTGCAGCGGTTCCGGCATGGCGGCGTGCACGAGAGCGAGCTTTCGACCGCCACGCGGGTGGGCCTGCGCGCCGGCCTGACCCGCCGCTTCCTCACCGATCAGCTCGATCTGGTCAATACGGCCAAGGAGTATCTGGAAGTCGCCGACTTCCACGAGCTGGTGCAGCACCTCGTCCATCCCGGCCGGAGCCATGGCCGGCTCGGCGGCAAATCGGCGGGGCTCCTTCTCGCCTGGAAGGTGGTGGTCCGCTCGCCCGAGCACGGCGGCGTGCTCGCCGACATCCGTATTCCGAAGAGCTGGTTCATCCCCTCGGACGGGCTGTTCGAATTCCTTCATCTCAACGACCTGAGCGAGCTGCTGAACCGCAAGTACGACGAGCCCGAGCGCGTGCGGATCGAATATCCGCACGTGGTGCAACTGTTCAAGAATTCCTACTTCCCGCCGGAGATGCTGCTCGGGCTCTCCACCCTGCTCGACGACCTGGAGGGCCGGCCGATCATCGTGCGCAGCTCCAGCCTCCTCGAAGACCGGCTCGGCGCGGCCTTCTCGGGCAAATACAAAAGCCTCTTTCTGGCCAACACCGGCGGCAAGCGCGAGCGCCTGAACGCCCTCACCGACGCCATCGCCGAGGTCTACGCCTCGGTCTTCGGCCCCGATCCCATCGAATACCGGACGCGGCACGGCTTTCTCGACCTCCACGAGGAGATGGGCGTGCTCATCCAGGAAGTGGTCGGGACGCGCGCCGGACCCTACTTCCTGCCGGCCTTCTCCGGCGTCGGGTTCTGCAACAACGAGTTCCGATGGTCGCCGCGCATCCGGCGGGAGGACGGGCTCCTGCGCCTCGTCGTCGGCCTGGGCACCCGCGCCGTGGACCGTCTCGCCGACGACTACCCCGTCCTGGTGGCGCCCGGGCAGCCGGGCCTGCGCGTGAACCAGACCCTGGACGAGGTGCTGCACTACTCGCCGAAGAAGATGGACGTGATCAACCTGGAGTCCGGCCGCTTCGAAACCATCGACGTGGCGAGCTTCCTGGCAAGCCACGGCGACCGGCTGCCGATGCTGCGGCAGATCGTCTCGCTCGCCGGGCACACCCGCATCCGCCGGCCGGTCGGGCTGATCGATCTGGCGAAGGAGCGTCCGGTCATCACCTTTGAAGGACTTCTCACGGATTCCCCCTTCGTCACGAAGATGCGGACCCTGCTCCGGATCCTCCGGGAGAAGCTCAAGACCCCGGTGGACATCGAGTTCGCGTCGGACGGCGAGCATCTCTACCTGCTCCAATGCCGCCCGCAGGGGACGGTCAAGGGGGAGGAGCCGGTGGCAATTCCGCAGGATCTCCCGGCGGAGCGCGTGCTCTTCACCGCGCACCGCGATGTCTCGACCGGCCAGGCGGACGACCTCACCCACATCGTCTATGTCGATCCGGAGGGCTACGGCCGTCTCGATCCCGACCAGATGCGCGAGGTGGGCCGGGCGGTGAGCCGCCTCAACCGCCTGCTGCCCCGGCGGCGCTTCGCGCTCATGGGGCCGGGCCGCTGGGGCAGCCGCGGCGACATCCGTCTGGGGGTGCCGGTGACCTACGCCGACATCAGCAACACCTGCATCCTGATCGAAATCGCCCGGCGCCAGGGCGGCTACGTGCCGGATCTGTCGTTCGGCACCCACTTCTTCCAGGACCTGGTGGAGTCGTCGATCCGCTACCTGCCGCTCTACCCGGACGATCCCCGCACGGTCTTCAACGAGCCCTTCTTCCGCGATTCATCCAACGTCCTGGCCGAGATCGCGCCGGACTTCGCCCATCTGGCGCCGGTGCTTCGCGTCCTGGACGTCGGCCAGGCCGCTCCCGGCCTCCACCTGCGCATTCTGATGAACGGAGAGACCGACGCGGCCGTGGGCTACCTGACGCAGGCCCACTAGCCCTTCCAGGAGATCCCCGTGGCCAACTCCCACCGCAACCACGTCTCCTACCAGGATCTGATGCGCTATCGCATCCTGGACATCCTCCTGGTGGCGACTCCGTACGACAGCTTTCTGTTGGAGGAGGCGGGGGAGCTCAGCGAGAAGATGCTGGGAGAGTTCCGCAATCTGGATCTCCATTACGCTCCGGGCCTGACCGTGGCCTCCACCGGGGAGGAGGCCCTGGAGATCGCCCGGCAGCAGCGCACCATCAACCTGATCCTGACCACCCCCCACGTGGCGGACATGAATGCGGCCGAGCTCGCCCGTCGCGTGCGCGAGTCCGGCATCCGGCGCGACCTGCCGGTGGTCCTGCTCGCCTGGGACACCACCGAATTGCAACCTTTTTCCCGCGGCGCTTCCCCGCTCTTCGAGCGCGCCTTCCTCTGGCAGGGGGATGCCCGCATCCTGCTCGCCATCGTCAAGTCCGTCGAGGACTGGCGCAACGTCGGGCACGACACGGGATCGGCCGGCGTGCCGGTGATCCTTCTCATCGAGGACGACCCCCGCCGCTACTCCTCGTTCCTGCCCGCCGTGTACGCCGAGCTCCTCCAGCACTCGCAGCGGGTGACCTCGGAGGGCCTCAACATCTCTCAGAAGATCCTGCGCATGCGGGCGCGCCCCAAGATCCTCCTGTGCACCACCTACGAGGATGCGCAGAAGGCCTTCGACGCCTACAGCAACGACGTCCTGGGCATCATTTCCGACGTCGAGTTCCCGCGCGGGGGCCGGAGCTCTCCGACGGCCGGGATCGACTTCGTCCGCATGGTGCGCCAGACCTACCCGGACATCCCCATCGTGCTCCACTCCTCCAAGGCCGAGCTCGGAAGCCAGGCCCGGCAGATCGGGACGGGCTTCCTGCTCAAGGGGTCCCCCCATTTTCTCGAGGACCTGGGCCGCATCCTGCTCCACGATTTCGGCTTCGGCGACTTCGTCTTCCGTCTGCCGGGCGGTGACGAAGTGGCCCGGGCCAGCGACCTCAAGAGCCTGGAGGAGCAGCTCCGCACCGTTCCCGCGGAGTCGATCCTCTACCACGGCGCGCGCAATCACTTCTCCCGCTGGCTCCGGGCGCGCGCCGATTTCGGAGTGGCGCACGCCCTGCGTCCGCGCAAAATCGAGGACTACCCCACTCCCGAAGCGCTGCGGGACGACATGATCCGCGCCATCGCCGACTACCGCTTCGAGCAGGCCCAGACCGTGGTGGCGGACTTCCCGCGTGACGGCTTCGATTTCGAGACCGACTTCTATCGAATCGGCAGCGGCTCCCTGGGCGGCAAGGCGCGGGGGCTCGCCTTCATGCGGCGCCTGCTCGCCCAGCACGACCTGCGCCAGCGCTTCCGGGGAGTCGAGATCTCCGTCCCGCCCGCGGTCGTGCTCGGCACCGACGTCTTCGATCGTTTCCTGGACGACAACGACCTACGCCGCTTCGCCATCGACTGCGACGACGAAGACGAGATCTGGCGCCGCTTCCGGGCCTCCCCCTTTCCCGAGGACGCGGAGAGGGACTTGGCCGCCTTCCTGGAGAAGGCCCGCTTCCCCCTGGCCGTGCGCTCCTCGAGCCTCCTCGAAGACTCGCAGCACCTCCCCTTCACGGGCGTCTACGACACCTTGATGCTGCCCAACAGCGCCTGGGCCGTGGCCGAGCGGGTAGCGCAGGCGGTGCTCGCCATCAAGCGCGTCTACGCCTCCACCTTCACCCGCGGGGCCAAGGGTTATCTCGCCGCCACCCCGTACCGACTCGAAGAAGAGAAGATGGCGGTCATCCTCCAGAAGATCGTCGGGGCCGCGCACGGTCCGCGCTTCTATCCGCACATCTCGGGCGTCGTGCGCTCGCACAACTTCTACCCGCGGCCGCCCATGACCGCCCGGGACGGTATCGCGGCCGTGTGCCTGGGGATGGGCCGGGGCGTCGTCGAGGGGGGGCCCTGCCTGCGCTTCTGCCCGCGCTACCCGCAGCACGTGCCGCAACTCTCCTCGGTCGAGGAGATGCTCGACGGCACCCAGAGGGACTTCTGGGCCCTGCCGCTCCAGGGCGACCCGGAAGAGCTCGGCATGCGCGAGGAGCGCTACGGCCTCGACGCCGCCGAGACCGACGGTACCCTCGACGCGGTGGGCTCGACCTATTCGAAAGAAAACGATGCTGTCTACGACGGCCTCTCCCGGCAGGGGCTCCGGCTCGTCACCTTTGCCCCGGTTCTCAAGCGAGGCGAGTTTCCGCTGGCCAAGATCCTGGACACTCTCACGGACGTAGCCGCTCAGGGCATGGGCGGGCCGGTGGAAATCGAGTTCGCCGTGAACCTGACGGCACCCCGCGGCCGGCCGCAGGAATTCGGTTTCCTCCAGATGCGTCCCCTGGCCCTGGCGCGCGAGGCCGAAGCCATCGAGGTCGGCGCGATCGAGCCGGACACCGCCGTCTGCTGGAGCCGCTGCGTGCTCGGCCACGGCCGCCTCGAAGGCATCTGCGACCTGGTCGTCGTGGACTTCCAGCGCTTCGAGCGCGCCCGCAGCCGGGATGCGGCCCTGGAGATCGCGCGCCTCAACCGCCTTCTCCTCGCCCAGAGCGTGCCCTACATCCTCATCGGCGTCGGCCGCTGGGGCTCCCGCGATCCCTGGCTGGGCATCCCTGTCACCTGGGACCAGGTCGCCGGAGCGAGAGTCATCGTCGAAGCCGGCCTGCGCGACCTGAAAGTCCAGCCCTCCCAAGGAAGCCACTTCTTCCAGAACCTCACCTCCTTCCACGTCGGCTACTTCACCGTCAACCCCGACACCGGCGACGGCCACGTTGACTGGGCCTGGCTCGACGCCCAGACGCCCGTGAGCGAAAACGCCCACGTGCGGCATCTGCGCTTCGAAAAGCCCCTGCTGGTGAAGATGAATGGGCGGAAGGGGGAGGGGGTGGTTTTGAAGCCGCAGGGGTGAGCCTCCCCTCCCGTTGAGCTCGCCGCCTCCTCAGACGACGGGGTTCACATGGAAAGAGCGATCCTGAGATCTTCCACGGTTTTGTCGTTGGTGGCCTTCTGGAGGTTCTCTCGAATCGCCTCGTCCTTGACGGCCTTGCGTTCCGCATAGTCCCTCTTGAGCCCCAAGCTCCCGGCAATGCCGGTCCACCCGGCGCCGATCAACAGTGCTTGCAGGAGATCGCTCGCGAAGATTGCTGCGAAGGTGGCGCCCAGGAAAAGGTATAAAAACGAAGCGATGGCGAACTGGCGCCACCTCTCCGCTCCCAGATCATCCCGAAGATTGTTGACGCTCTGCTCAACGGCTCGGATCGCCTCTGGACTGGGGGGCGTCTCCTGGACGAGAGTTTCCAACCGCTCGGACCACCTCTCCAAGCGCTGAGTGTCCAAATCGATCTTGGCTTGTCCCGCTGTGCCTGGAACCGCCCCACCGATGAGACCGAACGTCGTAACCATGGCTCCGACAAGGCCCAACACGGTCAGCAGAATTCCTTTCTCCCAATTGATGGGCCTCTCCTTGACAACCCAGGAGAGCGGGTTCGCGAGATCAGGAGGCGCCACCTCTTGACCCTGGATTGCCAAAGGTGAAAGAGACATCAGTACCGCCAAAGTTGTTGCAACGAGCATAAGTCTTCTCATAAACATCCTCCATGAGAGTCGCTCCAGCAACATAGACGGACCGGTTTCTCGATTTCTCGTACGACAAGCGAGGTACCCGACGTACCTCCCCGGACCCAGGCGACGAGTTGTAGACTACGCTCCTGCAGGACACCGTAGGCGATCCGAAACACCAGGCCGGAGCGGTTCGCCCAAAGCCGCTCCCGATCGAATCCCCACGACGCACGGAACTCGAGGCAGGAGGATCGAGGGCTCAGCTATCGCCCGAGCGTGCCATATTCCGTCCTTGGGAGTCAAGGTTTACCCGCTGCCGCGATTAGATCGGCTCATTGCGCAAGCCTGTGTGTGCCGACTGCCCCTATTCACCGGCTGAACGTGGTCTGCGGGTATAATTTGAGGAGATTCCAGACCTCTTAGGCCGGACTATGAGCGACTTCTTCGTCAGCTACAACAAAAGAGACCGCCTTTGGGCGGAGTGGATCGCCTGGGAGCTCGAAGCTGCGGGATACGACGTGGTGCTCCAGGCCTGGGACTTCCTCCCGGGTGAGAACTTCGTCCTCGCGATGCAGAGGGCCGCCAGCGAGGCCCGGCATATTCTCGCGGTCCTGTCCCCCAACTATCTGGAGGCTCTCTACACGCAACCCGAGTGGGCGGCGGGCTTTGGACTGGACCCTACCGGGAAAGCGCGGCGGCTGATCCCCGTCCGGGTTCTCGATTGCAAGCCCTCGGGTCTGCTGGCGAACGTCATCTACATCGATCTCGTGGGGCGGCAGGAGGCCGACGCCCGGGAGGCGCTTCTTGCCGGGATGCGGGAGAACGGCAAGCCGTCCACGCCTGTTCCGTTCCCCGGGCCGGCAGCCGGGTCCAAGCCGGAGTATCCCGGCCAGCCCTCTCCGCAGTCGGCCAGGCCCACAGCAATATCCGCGTTGCAACGATGGCGGCTTCCTTGGCTTGCGACTGCCACGGCCTCATTGGTCGTGCTGGGCGGGCTCCTGCCGCTTCTTCTCCCACTCGACTCTATCGAGCAGCCGGAGGTGACGTGGGTCGGCGCCACAGCTTCTGGCGGTGTGCTCAACTTGGAGATGGATTTCCGAGTCGAGGAGATCCCTCCGGGTGGCGAGGTAGTCGTCGAGGTCGCTTCCTCCCGATCCTTCGAGGAACTCTGGGGGCAAGAGCCGCTCGACGAGTGGCGCTTCGGGAGAGCGAGCCTCGACATCCGGACATCCCCCGTCTCCCGAGGGTGGGTACGCCTCCAGGTTCGGGATGTGCGGGGGAAGACCGCGGCCCGGAGCGAACCGTATCGCTTCCATATATCCCAGGATGCACCTTGAAGATCAAGGTGCTGCTCCTTCTTGCCTTGCTCCTTCTCGCGGCCCCGGCCCATGCAGCAACCGTCGTGCTCTCCGGAGTCGCCGTCCACCGTTCGAATCAGGCAGAGATGAAAAGAGCCCAGGGGGTGCAGGTCGGTCTCTACGCGAAGGGTAAAAGGGGCACCCCCTACGTCGTGGACACGACTTCGGAAGATGGCGTGTTCAACATCGTGGCACCCAACGTTTTCACCGATGTGGTGTACGTCCGCTACGAGGGTGAAAGGTATGAGGCAGCCCCCGTCGAGGTCCGGCTCGCCCGAGGTCCCGGCCGGGTCATCCAGGCAAAGTGCCGTGATCTCGTTCTCCGGCCCAGGAACCCCGATCTGCGCGCCGCCAGCGTCCAGGAGATCGCTGCCCATCTCGCCACCGTCGCAGACGCCCGGGCTTTCGAGGCTCGGATCGGGCTCACGGACAGGAAAACCGCGAACGAGGCGATCCTCCAGGAATTCTTGCGGGTCGCCTCCAGCGTCGGGCCTGAGTTCCCGACAGCGGGGGTCATGGCCGAAGTTCGCCGCCTGAGCCGGTACGCCGAGGGGAGCCTTCCCGTGCTGGGCGAGGCCCGCGTACCGAACAGGGCGGAGTACGTCGGCATCCCCAAGGCTCTCCCTCTGCGGCGAGGGCCTCGGCCCCTCACAACGCTGCGCTTCCCTCCGGTTCCTGCGGGGGCGCTGAGCGGCCAGGTGGTGGTCTGTAGGGTCCTGGTCGAAGTGGATGGGAAGGTGTCCGCCGAGTGTGCCGACAACCCTCCGAACCTCCCGCAGTTCCTCCTCCGCAAGGCCGAGGAAATGTTGGAAGAGGCCGAGTGGCAGCGTGCCATGAACAAGCACGGACCGGTCTCCGGCCGGGTGACCATTCAATTCACCTGGAGGTGAGAGTTTCCAGGATGTCTCATCAGCTTCCCACGCGACTCGTCGCGCAAATCGTTCAGGCGCAGTTTCCCTCGCTTGCCCCCGCCGATGTGGTTCACCTCGGTGAGGGCTGCGACAGCGAGGCTTTCGAAGTCAACGGACAATGGGTCTTCCGGTTTCCTAAACGAGCGGAGATCGAGCGCCAACTCGCCGCCGAGAGCTGCATTCTTTCGGCGCTTGCCGAGCAGGCGCCTCTTCCCATCCCGAGATTCTCTTTTCACGGGCAACCTTCCCCTTTGTTTGGCCGGCATTTCGCCGGCTATCCGAAGCTTCCGGGCGTTCCGGCGATTCATTTTGGACCTGACAGCTTACCGCTTCTCGAACTGGCGCCGGCCCTGGGTCGTTTCCTCGAGTTCCTTCACTCCTTTCCAATCGAGACAGCCGCTCGTTGCGGCGTTCCTGAACAGCGGATCGAAGCCCTGGCCGATGAGGTCAGAGCCGATGCTCTCGACGACTTCCACCTGGTGGCAGAAATCGCCCCGGAAGCAAGCGTGAAGTGGCGGTCCTACCTCGAAGCGGGCTTCGCCGAGCTCGGTCCGGCCCGGCCAACGCCAGTCCTCGTGCACAATGATTTCGCAGCGGAGCACATCCTCTACGATGCGGCGACACAGACAGTCTCGGGAATCATCGACTGGACCGACATCGCCTTGAGCGATCCAGCCGCGGATTTCTCAGGAGTGCTCCACTGGGGCGGTGAACCCTTCTTGGATACGGTCCTATCGAGCTATGCAGGTCACGTCGATGAACGCTCACTCCGTTACGCCCGGTATCTGGCCGCATGTCGAGGTGTGGCCGACGTGGCATTTGGGCTCCAGACCCAGCGAGGTGAGTACATCTCTGCCGGCCTTCGGGCACTCAGGCTCTGCGCTGGTTCGTGGTGATTCGTCAGCGGCTGCAGAAGGTTCTGCCCTCCGGACGCCCGGGCGGCGGGTGCTGACGCATTCGTTTCGCGATTGTGGCATACTCATCAGAGGAGGGACCGAACCATGTACTGCCCCGAATGCGGTGGTGAATACCGGGAAGGCTTCCTCGAATGCGCCGCCTGCGGTGTGCTTCTGGTTAAGAACCCGCCCGAGCCCGAGCAGCATCCCGACTTAGAGCTCGTCACCGTGCTCGAGACGGGAGATCCCGCCCTCCTCGCGGTCGCGGAGTCCCTGCTCATCGACGCGGAGATTCCTTACCTGAAACGGGGGGACTTCCTGCAGGATCTCTTCGCTCTGGGGCGCCTCGGAACGGGTGCCAGCCCCATCACCGGTCCCGTCGCCGTTCAGGTTGCGAAAGAGAACGCCGATTCCGCACTCCAGGTGCTTGCTGAGATCGAGGCGGGGGAACCAGCGGATTCAGGACCATCCCTGGAAGCGGAGTAACATGCCGGTTTTTCAACCTGCAAAGTCGTCGAAAGCGAGGAGCTCCCTCCGGCGCAGGTCCTCATTGACCTTCGTTCTCCTGCTCACCGTGTTCTGTACTGGCTGCAAGGACTACCCGCGCATGGTCAAGGAGGGGCCGCTCTTTGCGGCACCCGAGAAGGCGCCTCCATCCAAGGCGCTGGTCTACATCTACTGGCCCTGGGAGCAACAGGGCCGGAGGAGCCATCTCTGGGTGAGCTCTTGCGAGGGCTGGAGCGAGGAGATTCTGCCGGGTGGGTATACGGCGGTCGTCGTGGAGCCTGGCCCGAGTTGTTTCGAAGCCGAAGCCCTCTCGGAGCTCAAGTACACCCCGGCGGCCTCCGTGGGCGCCTCCGTGGGTCAGTCTCTGGGAAGTGTCGAGATCAACGCCGAGCCGGGCCGCACCTTCTTCATCCGGCTCGAGCAGGAACGGCGTCTCCTGATCTCCGGGATCGCTCTCCGGCCGGTCAAGCCCGAGATCGCGGGTCCCGAAATCCGCAGGTGCCGCCGGTCGATCCCGCTGACTCTTGACGAGCTTTACCGGCAGTCTCTGGAGGAGAATGGAAGGTAGGTCGGCCCTTACCGGTCACTTCTGCTGTGACAAACCAACTTGCCTCAGAGGAAAGTGGTCCTCCCCCTCGCCCGGCGGCGAGGGAGAGGACCTGACGCGTCTCCAGTGATCACCAGGGGGGCTCGCCCACTCGCCGCTACTGGGGGCACGGAGCGCCCGCCGGCCAGAAGTCGAGGCCACCCGCGCCGAGCGCTGCCGGCTGGTGGGGTGAGGTGCTCAGCCAGAAGTTGCTGTAGGTCAGCCGGGCATTGGGCATGACCCGGTTCGGGCCGCAGACGAACGACCGGATCGTGGCGCCACGCTCCTTGAAGCCGTCGTTGGTTCCCGGGCCATCCCAAAGCGACCAGTTCGCGGTGCCGTTTCGCGTGATGTGGCACGAGCGGCATGAGGGCTTGACCACATCGCGGTAGAGCGCCGATTTGTCGACCGGGGAGGTGCCGGGAGGGATTCCGGTGCCGTTCAGGCGCCAACCGGGCACGACATAGGCGCCGTTCTGCGTCGCATTCGGCAGACCGGCGCCGCCGTACCAGCCGTGCACCAGCTCCGTGATCGCAGGGGTCGGGTTGGTGTTGGTGAGGATCCGGTTGTTGAGACCCTTGAACTGCCCCTCCTGGGCGGCACGGCTGAACAGGAACGGCAGGATGGTCGGGTACTGGAACGAATCCAGGTCGAACGGGATGAAGCGGGCGTTCAGCCCGTTGGCTGCAGAGCCAGGGTAAGGATTCTGGCCGTGGCAGATGACGCAGAGGTTGGGAACGTACTTGACGCCCGCCGCATCCAGATCTGCTTTATTGATGCGGTTGCCCTGGTTGTCGAAGACGTAGAACTTCGTGAAGGGGCTCCGGCGCCCGTCGGCGAGTACTCCATCGCGACCGTGGCGATCAGATTGCCCGGAATGTTGGGCAACAACTTGGCAATCGCCGCCTGGTTGGCGGTCGGGTAGTTCGAGACGTAGTAGGCGACGTTGGCGCCATTCCTTCGCATGTGCATCTTGCGGCCGAAGCCGAGGTCGCCGGCGTTGAAGTAGACGGCGCTGTTCTCGTCGGCGCCGAAGCCGTTCGCGGCCTTCCACGCGTTGAGGTTGGGCTTGACGCCAACCCGCCGCTTAGCAGGAAGGATGCCTACAAAAGGATGTACGAGTCTTGCGGCGGTTCCTACAGGATAGTTCGGCATGAAGATCAATTGGGCGGTTGTCTACAAGCCGCCCAACGGCGCATCTGGTTCAAATGCGTCGACAGCAACACCGGGGACACGGGAGTAGAATGACGACTAACACGGCTCCGGCACTCGAGGCGGCACCTTCCCTCGGCTTATTGCTTTCTCA
>DASQEB010000249.1:0-12172 GCA_035633875.1 Thermoanaerobaculia bacterium | reverse complement strand
GCCGGTCACCCCGTACGCGCCGGTCCGTTCCCTGGAGGAGCTGCGCTCCGCCCTCGGGGCCCTGGGCGCCCCGGCGGTCCTCAAGACGGCGGGCTGGGGGTACGACGGCAAGGGGCAGGTGAGGATCGGCTCACCCGACGAGGCCGCAGCCGCCTGGGGAGAGCTGGGGACCGACGAGGCCATCCTCGAGGCGTTCGTGGATTTCGACCGGGAGATCTCGGTGGTGGCCGCCCGGGGGCTCGACGGCTCGTTCGCCCACTTCGGGGTGATCGAGAACCGGCACAGCCGCCACATCCTGGACGTCTCGGTCGCTCCGGCCGGGGTCCCTCCGGCGGTCGAGCAGGAGGCGGTGGAGATCGCCAAGGCGGTGCTGGAGGGGCTGGAGGTGGTGGGGGTCCTGTGCGTCGAGATGTTCCTCACCCGGGACGGGCGCCTGCTGGTCAACGAGCTCGCGCCCCGGCCCCACAACTCGGGCCACCTTACCTTCGACGCCTGCGTCACCAGCCAGTTCGAGCAGCAGCTCCGGGCCGTCTGCGGCCTCCCCCTGGGCTCGACGGAGCGGCTCCGGCCGGCGGCCATGGCCAATCTCCTGGGAGACCTCTGGCAGGATGGCGAGCCGGACTGGGCCGCGGCCTGCGCCTTCCCGGAGGTGAAGCTCCACCTCTACGGCAAGGCCGAGGCCCGGCCGGGACGGAAGATGGGACACCTGACGGCTCTGGCGGCGACTCCGGACGAGGCGTTGAAAAGAGTGCTGGCCGCGCGGGGGGCGCTGACCTCCAAGGGGTGACACATGACCTGGATGATCTACGGTGCCAACGGCTACACCGGCGAGCTCGCGGCGCGCGAGGCGGTCCGGAAGGGGTTGAAGCCGGTCCTGGCCGGGCGCAACGCCGAGGCCGTCGGGCGGCTCGCCCGGGAGCTGGGACTCCCGAACCGGGCCTTTTCGCTGGACGACCCGGCGGGGGTCGCGGCCCAGATGTACGGCGTAAAGGCCGTGCTCCACTGCGCGGGGCCGTTCGTGAGGACGAGCGCGCCCATGATGGCCGCAGCCCTGGGGACCGGGGCGAGCTACCTGGACATCACCGGGGAGATTCCTGTCTTCGAGAGGGTTCTCGCCCGAGGGGAGGAGGCGCGCCGGGCCGGAGTGGCCCTCCTCCCCGGTGTGGGCTTCGACGTGGTCCCTTCGGATTGCCTTGCCGCCCGTCTGAAAGAGGCCCTGCCGGACGCGACGGACCTCGTCCTCGCCTTCTATGCCGAGAAGGGGAGCGCCAGCCGGGGGACCCTGAAGACGATGATCGAGAGCATGCCCCACGCCGGGGCGATCCGGAAGGACGGCAGGATTGTTCCCGTGCCGGTCGCCTTCGACGCGCGGGAGATCGAGTTCGGGGGCCGTGCCGGCAAGCGCTGGGCCATGACCATCCCCTGGGGAGACGTCTCCACGGCATATCACTCCACGGGGATCCCGAACATCCGCGTCTACTCGGGGACCCCGCTCGTGATGATCCGGCGGATGAAACGGCTCGCCCCCCTCCTCCCCCTGGCCGGCTGGCCCCCGGTCAAGCGCTTCGCCCAGCGCTGGGTCGAGCGCCGGGTGACCGGCCCGACCCCCGAGCAGCGGGAGACCTCCCGGGTCTATCTCTGGGGACAGGCGAAGAACGCGGCCGGACGGACGGTCACCTCCACCCTGGAAACTCCTGAGGCATATCGCTTCACCGCCGAGTCGGCGGTGGCGGCGGTCGAGCGGGTGCTGGCCGGGAAGGTCCAGCCCGGAGCCTGGACTCCCTCCCGCGCCTTCGGAGCTGGCTTCGTGGCGGAGCTGCCGGGGGTGTTCGTGGGCGAGATCCGGCAGATCTAGTTGCAAGTGACAACAACATGGGGTAGACTCTGGGCATGGACGCGCTGATCTCGCTCCCGACCCGGCCCGGCGACCCAACCCTGGAGAGGGATGCGGAGGCTCTCTACGAGGCCGTGTCCGAGTTGGTGCGCGTCTATCAGTCCCTCGACCGCGATCGCATCTGCTGCCACGACATCTCGGTCACCCAGTGCTACGCGCTGGAGGCGCTGGCCGGCCGCGGCGGGCTGACGCTCAACGAGCTCGCGGCCCACCTCTACCTCGACAAGAGCACGGCCAGCCGGGTGGTGGACGCCCTGGAGCGCAAGGGGTACGTCGAGCGCTCGCCCCACCCCCGGGACGGCCGTGCCGTGCTCCTGGTTGCCACGGAGGCGGGCAAGGCCCTCTACCGAACCATCCGGGTCGATCTGCTGGCCGAGGAGAAGGCCCTGCTGGCCGGCTTCGACCCCGAGATCCGCCAGGCCATGACCCAGCTCGTGGCCCGGCTCGCCCGGGCCGTGGCGGCCCGCGTCGAGAGCGGAAGCTGCTGCCGAATCGGCTGAACGGACGACCAGCGCGCCGGAAGGCCGGCGCGCTTTTTTGTGACCTGACTGTTGTTACTGACAACGAAAGGAGCCTGTCATGAACACCGATTCTTCCCCTCTTCCTGCCGAGGTTTCTTCCCTGGACCCCGAGACCGTCCGCGAGATCGTCCGCGAGAAGTACGGAGCGGCGGCGCGGCAGGTGCAGCAGCAGGGAAAAGCCTCCTGCTGTGGAGATGGGTGCTGCTCGGGAGAGCGGGACCCCATCACCTCCGACCTCTACCAAACGAGTGAGACGGCGGGGCTTCCGGCCGAAGCCGTGCTCGCCTCCCTGGGCTGCGGCAATCCCACGGCCCTGGCCTCCCTCGCACCGGGCGAGGTGGTGCTCGACCTCGGCTCGGGGGGCGGCATCGACGTCCTCCTTTCGGCGCGGCGGGTGGGACCGTCCGGCAAGGCCTACGGGCTGGACATGACCGACGAGATGCTCGCCCTGGCCCGGGAGAACCAGCGCCGGGCGGGGGTGGAGAACGTCGAGTTCCTCAAGGGGGAGATCGAGGCGGTGCCCCTGCCCGACGCCGCGGTAGACGTGGTGATCTCCAACTGCGTCATCAACCTCTCGGCCGACAAGGGGAAGGTGCTGTCCGAGGCTTTCCGCGTGCTGCGGCCGGGCGGCCGCTTCGCCGTCTCGGACATCGTGCTGCGGGGCCAGCTTCCGGAGCCGCTGCGGCGGAGCTTCGAGCTGTGGGCGGGCTGCGTGGCCGGGGCGCTCCAGGAACCGGAGTACCGGCGTCTTCTGGCCGAGGCCGGCTTCGAGGAGATCGAGATCGAGCCGACGCGGGTCTACACCGCCGAGGACGCCCGCTCGTTGCTCGAGGGCTCCGCGCTCGGCGCCGTGGATCTGGACGCGGTGGACGGCAAGGCGATGAGCGCCTTCATCCGGGCGAGAAAGCCGGCGGCCTGAGGATCACGAGATCGCTGGCCGGCGGATCGATCCTCCGCCGGCCCGACGATCTCACCCTTCCCGTCCTACTTCTTCTCCCGTGCGGGGGTCGGGCAATCCCGGGGACGGGGCTGGCGCGCATCTTGCCGGAAGGCTCTCTCGGAACGGCTCCGGCCGGGAAAAGGGGGAGGGACACGCGATGATCGACCTCTGGTACAAGAACGCGATCATCTACTCGCTGGATGTCGACGCCTTTCAGGATTCGAACGGTGACGGCGTTGGCGACCTCCAGGGGCTGACCCGGCGGCTCGATTACCTGGCCGGCCTGGGGGTGACCTGCCTCTGGCTTCTGCCGTTTTAGCCCACCCCGAACCGGGACAATGGCTACGACGTCAAGGACTACTATGCCGTCGACCCGCGCCTGGGGACTTTGGGAGACTTCGTCGAGCTCGTGCACCAGGCGCGGGAGCGGGGCATTCGCGTGCTGGCCGACCTCGTGGTCAACCACACCTCCGACCAGCATCCCTGGTTCCAGTCGGCCCGCCGGAGCAAGGATTCTCCCTATCGGGACTTCTACGTCTGGTCCGACACCCTGCCGGCCAACGCCCGTGAAGGCATGGTCTTCCCCGGTTACCAGGACTCGGTCTGGGACTGGGACGAGGCAGCCCAGGCCTACTACTTCCATCGCTTCTACCGCTGGCAGCCGGACCTCCGGATTTCCAACCCGGAGGTCCGGGAGGAGATCTGCCGGATCATGGGACTCTGGCTCGAGCTCGGGGTCTCGGGGTTCCGTCTCGACGCCGCGCCCTTTCTCATCGAGATGAAGGGGGTCGGAGCGCCCGGAGAGGACCAGTACGAGTACCTCCGCGAGTTCCGGGACTTCCTCTCCTGGCGCAAGGGGGATGCCATCCTGCTGGCCGAGGCCAACGTCTCGCGCGAGAAGACGTCCCAGTACTTCGGCGACGACGCCCGCCTCCACATGTTGTTCAGCTTTCTCGTCAACCAATATTATTTCCTGGCCCTGGCCAGGCAGGAGGCGGCGCCGCTGGCCCACGGGCTGAAGCTCCCGCCCCTGCCGCCGCTCACGGGTCAGTGGGCCAATTTCGTCCGCAACCATGACGAGCTGGATCTCGGACGGCTTTCGGAAGAAGACCGGCAGCTCGTCTTTCGCGAGTTCGCGCCGGAGCCCTCCATGCGGCTCTACGGGCGGGGCATTCGCCGGCGCCTCCCGCCAATGCTGGGCAACGACCGGCGCCGGATCGAGCTCGCCTACAGCCTGATGTTCAGCCTGCCTGGCACGCCGGTTCTACGCTATGGCGAGGAGATCGGCATGGGAGACGACCTCTCGCAACCAGAGCGGGAGAGCGTGCGCACCGCCATGCAGTGGGCTGACGAGCCGAACGGCGGGTTCTCGACCGCACCCCCGAGCGAGCACGTCCGGCCGGTGATCTCGGGGGGCGAGTACGGCTACCAGAAGGTCAACGTAGACGCCCAGCAGCGGGATCCGGGCTCCCTCCTCCACTGGATGGAGCGGCTGATCAGCGCCCGCAAGCAGTGTCCGGAGATCGGCTGGGGGGAGTGGCAGGTCCTGGACTCGGGAGATCCCGCGGTCTTCGCCCACTGCTGCAGATTCCGGGAGGGGACCGTTGCGGCGGTCCACAACCTGGGCGACCGGGACACCTCGGTGCACGTCGAGCTGGGGGACGGCTCCAGCGAGCCGTGGGTGGAGATCCTCGGGGACCGGCCCTACTCCCGGCGCGACCCCAAGGAAGCGATCCTGCTCGAGCCCTACGGCTACCGCTGGTTCCGGATCGGCGGGGCGAAGCGGTTCCTGCTGTAGCCCCGCCTCCGGAAGGCTACGCCAGCGCCGCGCAGGCCGCCCAGACCATCCCGCCGAGGACCAGCAGCGGAATGCCGAACACCGCCGCCAGGACCAGCAGCACCGGGCCGACCGTCACCATGACGACCAGGCCGACCAGGAACAGGATCGGGAGCACGATCAGCTTCACCAGACCCACGATCAGCGTGACCGGGAACAGGGCGACGTCAAACACGAGCTTCAGGAGCCCGGCGAGTAGCCCAAGGCAGAGGACCACGGCTCCAGCGACGGCGACGAAGAGGAAGAAGAAACCGGCGATCTCGAACATGGCATCGACCTCCTGACGCCCACACTACGAGACCGCCGGCGGCGGGTTTCAGGGGAGGGCTAGCTAGCTAGGCTCCCGTCGTGAACGCCAGGGTCAGCAGCGTCTGCTGTTCCAGCGCGTGGGCCTTGGCCGAGCCGGTGGCGGGGCTGCCGGAGGCCGAGCGCTTGACGGAGCGGATGGGTCGGTGCAGGAGCCGCTCGATCTTCGGCTGGACGAAGAAGAGGGCCCCCATGTTGGCCGGCTCCTCCTGGACCCAGACGACGTCCCGGACGTCCGGGTGGCGCTCCATCTCGGCCGCCAGCTCCTTCTCCGGGAACGGGTAGAGCTGGTCGAGGAAGACCACCGCCGTCGAGGCGTCCTTTCTCTTCTCCCGCTCCCGCTTGAGCTCGTGGCCGATCTTGCCCGTGCACAGGAGGACCCTCTCTGCGTTCGTGACACCCGGGTCGCCGACGACCTTGAGGAACCGGTCGCGGGCGAAGTCCTCCAGGGTGGACGAGGAGTCCTTGTGGCGCAGCATGCTCTTCGGGGTCATCACGACGAGCGGCTTGCGCCAGGAGGAGAGGACCTGACGGCGGAGCATGTGGAAGTACTGGGCCGCGGTCGAGGGCTGGCAGACCTGCATGTTGTCCTCGCCGCAGAGCTGGAGGTAGCGCTCGAGACGGGCGCTGGAGTGCTCCGGGCCCTGCCCTTCGTAGCCGTGGGGGAGCAGCATGACGATCCCCGAAAGCAGACCCCACTTGTCCTCGCCCGCGGAGACGAACTGGTCGATGATGATCTGGGCGCCGTTGGCGAAGTCGCCGAACTGCGCCTCCCAGCAGACGAGGGCTTCGGGGAAGTCGCGGCTGTAGCCGTACTCGAAGCCGAGAACCGCCTGCTCGGAGAGCATCGAGTCGTAGACCTCGAAGCGTGCCTGGTCCGGGGCTACGTGCTGGAGCGGGATGTATTCAGAAGCATCCTCCACGTCGATCAGCACGGCGTGACGCTGGTTGAAGGTGCCGCGCCGGCTGTCCTGTCCGGAAAAACGCACCGGGGTGCCGGCCTTGACGAGCGAGGCGAAGGCCAGGGCCTCGGCCATCCCGTAGTCCACCGGCCGCTTGCCCTGGCCCATCTCGGCCCGCTGCTGGAGGAGGGCCTGGATCTTCTTGTGGACGTGGAACCTCTCGGAGGGGGTGGTCAGGGGCACCGTCAGCGCGGCGATCGCCTCGGCCGGAAGCCCGGTCTTCACGTCGTAATGGGGCAGGCAGCGACTGCCGGTGTAGCGGTCCCAGTAGGACGGGAGCGTGCGCAGGGTCGGCTTCTTCTCCATGGCCGCCGCCTCCTTGTGGGCGGCGTCGAGCTCGGCCCGGATCGCCTCGGCCCGGCGCTCCGCTTCCCTCTCCTCCACTCCGATCGCCTTGGCATAGATCCGCCAGAGGGGCGGGTGAGCCTGGATCTTCTTGTACAGGAGCGGCTGGGTGATGGTCGGGTCGTCCACCTCGCTGTGGCCGTGCCGGCGAAAGCCGATGAGGTCCACCACCACGTCACTTTTGAAGGCGTACCGGAAGTCGACCGCGATCTGTGCCACCCGCGCCACGGCATCCGGGTCCTCGCCGTTGACATGGAAGATGGGGATGGGCAACCGCCGCGCCACGTCCGAGGCGAAGCGGGAGGATTGGAGCGACTTCGGCTCGGTGGTGAAGCCAATCAGATTGTTGACGATGACGTGGACCGTGCCGCCCACCCGGTAGCCGGGAAGCTCGGCCAGGTTGAGCGTCTCGGCGAGGATGCCCTGGCCGGCGAAGGCGGCGTCGCCATGGAGGACGATCGGGAAAACCTGAGAGAAATCCTTGTCCCCCATCCGGATCTGCTTGGCCCGCACCCGGCCCACGGCCACTGGGTCCACCGCCTCGAGATGGCTCGGATTGGAGACCAGGTGGATGCCGACGGTATGACCGTTGGCGCCCCGGTGCTCGCCCGTCGCGCCCATGTGGTACTTGACGTCACCACCGCCCAGGACGCTCTTCGGGTCCACGTCCTCGAACCCGGCGAGGATCTCGGCGGGAGAGCGCCCCACGGTGTGGCGCATGACGTTGAGGCGGCCGCGGTGGCTCATCGCCAGGACCACCTGCTGGGCCTGGTGGCCGGCCGCGCTTTCGAGCATCTGGTCGAGGCACGACAGGAGGGCCTCCACGCCTTCGATCGAGAACCGCTTGGTGCCCAGATACCGGGACTGGAGGAACTGCTCGAACGTCTCAGCCCGGGTGAGGAGGTCGAGGATGCGGTCGCGGTCGAGCGCGGGCCGCTCGTCCGTCTCCATTCGCGCCTGGATCCACTCGCGGCGCTGCGGATCGGGGATGTGCATGAACTCGACCCCGATCGTGCCGCAATAGAACCGGCAGGCGTACTCGGCGGTGGCCGGGTCGGCGCTCTCGGCGAGGTCGGGCTGCCTCTCCGGCGGGATGCGGTTCATCGGGTCGAGGTCGGCCACGAGGAACCCCAACCGGCGGTAGGCGTTCAAGGTTTTTTCGTCGAGAGCGGCAGGCCGCTCGGGCGTTACGGTCGGGTGAGTCAGCGTCGTTGTTGCCATGACAGAACGAGGATACAGCATGTGGCAAGGAGCGCCCGGCCATGTCCCCGTTTCAGCGGACTCGAATCAGGAACAGGTATCCCCCGCTGCCTTGCCGCCAACGCGCGGCAATGGAGTAGGGGTAGATCCCGGGGTGGTCCGGGACCTGGAGCCGGTCGTCCCGCATCAGCCGGACCCGCTCCGGCCGATCCCCCTCCCACCGGCTCACGGTGACGCTTCGGGGTGGGACGGGGAAGTCGAAGCGGAGGAGGGCTCCAGGTGGAACGGGGGTGGGAGTGAGACGTTTGGCCTCAATCAGGAGCGGCGCCGAGAGGTTCTCTGCAGAGGTCCCATTCTCCCATCGGTGCGCGTTGCGGACCACGGGAATGAAGAGGTCGCCGGACGTGACGGTAGGGCCGGGGGGCAGAGGGCCCCTCGGGTCCCGCGGAGCGAGATCCACCCACAGCCAGCCGAAGAAGCCGGCGAACAGAGCGAGGGAGAGCCCCGCCATCCAGCGGTGCTCCCGCCGGACTGCCAAGGCGCCGGCCACGTGACAGAGCGGCAGGAGGAGCCCCGTCAGCCAGAACCGGGGCGTCGCGGCCAGGTAGAGAGAGACGGGAAGGGAGAGCGCGGCGCCGAGGAGCAGGAGGCGGGAGGAGCGAGAGCCGATCCCGACCGCGGAGACGGAGACCGAGAGCAGGAGAGGGAGCCAGAGCACCAGGACTGCGATCATCGTCGTGCCTCCTCGCAGGCAGAACGGCGCCTCCGCAGGCCAGTATAGATCCTCACCCGCGCCCCGCTGCCTATCGGCAACCGCTCACGGGTTTGCGTTCATGCATGATCATCATATGCTTGGACAGGCCTGCCGGAGTCCGGAAGGCCGCACTGCGAACCGACGTCGATTCTTGAAGGAGTCCGGTGCAGTACCGCAGAAGTACCCTTCTCGTCGTCTTTTTCCTCGCACAATGTCTGAGCCGCCCCGGCCTCGCTTCGGGGCAGGTGGGTTGGGGAATCGTGGTGGATCCCCAGGGAGCCGTGTCGTTCACGGACATCCCGGACGGCACCGTCTGGCGGATCCCCCCCGGCGGCGAGCCGGCGAAGATCGCCCTCGACAAAAGCTCGCGGGCCCTCGTCCTGGGAGAGGGCGGACGGCTCTACGGCGCCGAGCCCGCCCCTCTCGCCGCTCTCTGGGCGGTGGACCGCGACGGCACTCTCTCCTACGTGATCCCTCCCGGCACCAATCTCCCCATGGACCTGCGGACGTTCACCCTGGATTCCCGGGGAGCCCTCTACTCGGTCACTTCGGGAACGGGGACCGTCCTCCTTCAGAAGAGGACGCCGGCCGGTAGGATCGAAACCTTGGCCGGAGGCGGGCGGGGCCATGCCGATGGCAAGGGCCAGGCGGCGAGGTTCCAGGAGATCGACGGTATGGCCTGGGGGCCGGACGGCCTTCTCTATCTCGCGGACGGTCCCTACATCCGCACCGTGTCTCCGGACGGGACCGTCAGGACGCCGGGGGGCCGCCCGGTCACGGATGGGGAGGAGGGTGACCTCCTCGGCGTCGCGGTGGCCCCGGACGGGAGCGTCTACGCCGCGGACTACGGCCGGCGCCGGGCCCTCAGGATGTCTCCCGGGGGCGAGGCGCGAACCGTCTTCGAAACCGGAAGGCTCTGGTCTCCCGCCGGCGTCGCGGTGGCAGGCGGAGACCTCTACGTCCTGGAGCAACTCCGGGGCTCCCTGGCCCTCCTGGGAGATCTCGGCGTCGGTCCGTATCTCCAGGTGCGCAGGGTCCCGGCGCAGGGCGCTCCGGTGGTCCTCGCCCGGTTCTGGGGCGGGAACACGATCGCCGGGCTGGGGGTTCTCGCCGCCGTCCTCCTGCTCCTCGTCCTCCTCTTGCGGCGCCGGCGCAGGACCCGGTACGGTTCCCGGAGACTCCGGTTGTAGGATCGATCCTCGAGGAGGGCACGATGGGATGGCACATGACGCCGGGCAGGTTCTCCCTGATCACGGCGGTCCTGCTCGCATTGATCGGGCTCAGCTACTTCCAGCCGACTTTCTTCGGCCTCGCTTCCGCGGAAGAGGTGGAAGGGTGGCGGGGCTTCCTGACGGGACTGGCCGTCGGGGTCCTCGTCGTCTGGCTGGGCTGGTGGAAGAGCACCCCGGCGTCCCGCCGCTGAGAGCCGGCGCGGCCCGGGGTTCGCCGGGACCGCGCCGGGGAAACCGGCCTGCGGTTCCTCCTAGGGGCCGCAGGTCGCGAAGGCGGAGGTGTCCAACTGTGTGCGGAACACCCTGCCCTGGGGGTTGGTGTAGGTCTTCTCCTGGCCTGTCAGGGTGTCGGTGACCTTCACGTCCACCCTGACGTTGGTCAGGCCGCTCAGGAAGACCCAGAAACGGTCGTTGAGGGCGCAGCCGTCCAACACTTTGATCGTCACCTCGACGTTGGCCGGGTCGAAGAACCAGAAGTAACCCGTGTCGCTCGTCAGGGTCACGGCTCCAGCCTCCCCGCTGCCGGTCCCGGCCTGCCAGGTGGCGGTCACCT
Organism: Thermoanaerobaculia bacterium; assembly: GCA_035633875.1. Lineage (GTDB taxonomy): Bacteria > Acidobacteriota > Thermoanaerobaculia > Multivoradales > UBA5704 > DATARR01. The sequence continues at coordinate 1,628 of DASQEB010000249.1, read as the reverse complement.
TGAACCGGCCGCCCTGGAGGCAGAGGGTCCCGCCGCCGGCCACGCAGACGTTCGCCGCTTCCCGCTCGAACGCCCCGATGTCGCACCGCGCTCCGCCCGGGCGGGGAGCGCCGCGTTGATCGGTGGCTTCGCAGGCGGCGCCGCCGCTGCCCGGCGCGGCCGGGTTGCCCGCGTCGAGGGCCGGGCTGCCGGCGAGGAGAGCATGGGTGGGGGTGGGGCCGCCGTTGCCCGCCAGAGGCCCGAGCCGCGGATCGAGGAGAGCCCCGGTGCTCCCTTCGAGGTCGTGGTTGGCCGGGGAGAAGCTGATGCAGCCGGTCCCGTTCCCGACCAGGTTGTACCCGAGGGACGAGACGGCGCCGGAGCAGTCGGGCTCCGCGGAGGCGGTGTTGCCGGCCAGGATGGAGTTGGCGATGTCGGGCGCCGTACCGAGGAAAGGCGCGCTCTCCGCGACGACTCCACCTCCCCGCTGAGCCGCTGAGTTGCCGGTGATCGTGGCGTTGTCGACGGTCGAGCGTGTATTCGAGGAGAAGTAGAGGCCGCCGCCGAAATCGGTGAGGGAGCGGTTGCCCGAGATGGTGACGTTGGTGAGCGTTGCCGTCCCGTCGATAGCGAGGCCGCCGCCCCGGCCGCTGGCCGTGTTGTCTGAGACCGTGCTCTGCGACAGGGTGAGCACGGCCCCGCTGCCGCTCGAAAAGATGCCTCCGCCGGAGCCGTCCGTCGTGTTGCCGGTGACGACGCTGCGAGTGAGGGTGAGGGAGCCGATGTTCAAGATGCCGCCGCCGCCCACGACGCCCTGGCCCTGCAGCCGGCCGTTGCGGAGGGTGATGTCCCGGATTTCGACGCTGACCCCTTCCCTCAGATGGAGCACACGGTCGATGCCGCCGGCGTCGATGATGGTGTTCGCCGCCCGGTCGCCGACGAGGACGAGGTCGTCCCGGATGTCGAGGTCGCCGGTGGCGGCGAGGTCCTCCCCCGCGCCGGCGAGGCTCAGCCGGTAGACGCCTGGACGGAGGACGATGACGTCCTCGCCGGCCGTGGCGTTGGCCGCGAGGATCGCTTCGCGGAGCGAGCAGTGGGCGTCGCAGGCCCCGTCCGCGGAATCGGTGGTCCGGTCGGGATTGAAGACCGCGGCGCGGGCGACCGCGGGGGCCGCCGCCAGCGCGAGCAGCGCCAGCGCCGCGGGACAGAGCTTCCAGGTACTGCGCTTCATGGGACTTCTCCTTGTTACATCGATGGGTTTCTGCACGATCCCGAACCCCGGGAGTCCCGGGCTCCCGCTCGGCTGGACCGCGAAGGTCGTTGAGTCGAGAAAGCTTCCCCTCTCCTTGCGTCTCTAGGAGCTTATACGGGCGGGGGAGGGTGAAGTGTCCAGATGGGCCGGTGCTAGACTCCCCTTCCACCGGAGCCTTCCGTGATGACGAAACGATCCGCTCTGCTCCTTCCCGCCCTCCTCCTTCTCGTCCTCCCAGCGCTGGCGGACATTTCTTTGGGTCCCTCGGCCCTGGAGCCGCCGGAGACCGGAGGAGTGGAGGTGGTGGACCGGGCGCTGGCGAAGCTGTCGACGCACAAGCGGCTGCTGGTGGTCGCGGCCCACCCGGACGACGAGGACACCTCTCTCATCGCCCTGG
>DASQEB010000248.1:0-21286 GCA_035633875.1 Thermoanaerobaculia bacterium | reverse complement strand
GAGAGCCTCGTCCGGCCCCTGAACATCCCTGGTCCGTCCTGCGGAACAGGCTCCTTATCGTACACCAATGATGAACTTTACCCACAAGAGGGGGTTGACAACCCGACCGTGATCAAGAATAATGTGCCTCACTGATTCTATAGTAGCACCATAGCGGTTCATCGGAAGTCCTCTATCCCGGTTTTTTTCTCGTCGGGACCAGCCGCGGTTTGAGAGGAGGTGAGGCGTTCACCTCCGCCGCTTCTGGATAACTCACGCTGCAATGTCCAAGGAGAAAGACCATGGCAGCGAGAGGTAGTGCACGTTCTGCGAAGTTGAGTCGTTGGAGTACCACAGTGGACAACCTGCGGGAGAACCTGGACCAGTTCCCTCACATCTCCCCGGATCTGGAGGAGATGGAGAAGATGCTGGGCCAGGGGAGGGAGCTCGAGAGCCGGATCAACGCCCTGCGGGGCCAGTGGCGGGAGGTGGCGGCGGAGCTTCGGACCCTGACCGCCCAGGGGGAGAGGCTCCGGGCGCGTCTCGGCGCGCATCTCAAGGCGAAGTACGGCTTCACGAGCGAGGCGCTCGTGCGGTACGGCTTCCGCCCCCTGGCTATCAACCGCCGCCGCCCGGCGGTCACCAAACCCGAGGTGCCAACCCCGCCGCCGGCGGGGGAGGAGCCCACCGGGCCGGAGCCGGCGGAGGTATAGGGAAGGCGTAGGACTGTCCTCGAACCCTGGGTTGGGGGCCGCAAGGCCCCCCTTTCGTTGCAGGGATCTTTGACTGAATCCGCGGGGTGGACAAAAACCTCCTACCCTGCCAAAGCCCCGGATTCCAGCGGTTTACACCCGGGACCGGACCGCCCCTGCCGCGGACCAGGACGAAAAAGTCCTACCCCGCCTTCAGAAACCCTTGTTTCTCCAGGCTTTTCCCCCTGGCACCCCGCTTGCGGAGAGGCCGCCCGACCGAACGGAAGGACCCCATGGACGAGATCTCGCGACACATCCTTTCCTACCTGGCGGAAAACCCCGAGGCGGACGACACGCCCGAGGGGATCGCTCAGTGGTGGCTGCTGGAGCGGGAGATCCGGGACCAGACGGCGGCGGTCCAACGGTCCCTCGCCGAGCTGACTGCCGAGGGCTGGCTGGTGACGTCCCGGACTCCTGGGTCGTCCGTCCGGTACCGGCTCAATCCGGACCGGGCCGGCGAGATCCGTTCCCTGCTGGAAGGTGAGCCGTGATCGCCGCCCCGGTCCAGCCCGGCAGCCGGCTCGACGCGCCCTATGCGACGAGCTGGGAGCACCTGGCCGACGAGCTCCACCGGCTCGACCACCTCCTCCACCTCCGCCTGCTGGACCGCCAGCACGAGGCGGGCGGCGATCCGCTGGAGCCCTTCAAGGGGCTCGTCCTCTCCGAGCAGGAGATCCTGCGCCTGCTCGCCGGCGGCTCCTCTGCGCCCCCCACCCCAGCGGGGACCGCGGGGGATCCCGGGCTCCGGAGCCGCGCCGCCGCGGCCCTCGACGAGCTGTCGCTCCGCATCTCCCGGCGGCTTGAGGCCAGTGCCCAGGCGGGGACGGACCTCGCCCTCCCACGCCTATCGCGGATTTTCCACCTCGGCCCGTTCGAGGAGCGCTGCATCCTCCTCTGCCTCGCCCCGGAGGTGGACCGCAAGTACGAGAAGCTCTACGCCTGGCTCCAGGACGACGTCACGCGCCGCCGGCCCACGGTGGGGCTCGTCCTGGAGCTGCTCTGCGCCACCCGGGAGGAGGCCCTCGCCGCCCGCGCGGCCTTCGAGCCCCAGGCCACCCTGGTCAAGGCGCGGCTCCTGCAAATCGACGGCAACGGCGGGTCCCTCCCCCTGCCCTCCCGGCCGCTCAAGCTGGAGGATCGCATCGCCGGCTTTCTCCTCGGCGGCGAGAGCGTGGCCCCGGCCGTCCAAAACTTCACCGAACGGGTCCTCCCCGGGACCGATCCCGAGCGCCGGCTCGCTTGCGAGGACCTGCGCCAACGCGTGGGCGAGCTCCTGCGGGAGCGGCTGGGCGGGCCCGAGCCCGGCAGCCTCGTCCTCCACCTGCGCGGCCCCTGGGGCACGGAAAAGAGCGCGCTCATCCGCGCCGTCTGCGCCGATCTCGGCCTACCTCTCGTGGTGGGAGACCTGGAGCGGATGCTTGCCGACACCAAGCCGCTCGACGAGACGGCGTGGCTGCTGGCGCGGGAGGCCGCGCTCCAGCCCGCGGCCCTCTGCCTGCGCGGCTTCGATCGCCTCTTCGGCGAAGGTCAGGCCGCGCTGGACCGGGACCGGCTGCGTCTCCTCCTCGAGCCGGTCCAGATCCTGTCGCGCCTCACCTTCCTCCTCGGCGAGCGCCCCTGGAACCCCGCCGGGGTGCTGGAGCTCGAAGGCTTCCTCGCGCTGGAGATGCCCATGCCCGATGGTACTGCGGCCCGGGCCCTTTGGGAGGAGCGGCTCGCCGGTCTCCCCCTCGCCGCCACCGTGGACGCCGGAGCGCTCGCCAGCCGCTTCCGCCTGACCCCCGGCCAAATCCGCAACGCCGTAGAACAGGCGGGCAACCTCGCCCGCTGGCACTCGCCCGGGGACGGTACGGTCTCCGAGGCCGACCTCGCCGCCGCCTGCCGCGCCCAGGCGGGCCTCGGCCTCGCCAAGGTGGCCCGCAAGGTCGAGCCCGGCTACGGCTGGGAGGACCTGGTGCTCCCTCCGGATCAGATGGAGCAGCTCCGGGAGATCTGCGCCCGGGCCACCCACCGGCACGTGGTCTTCGGCGACTGGGGCTTCGGCCGCCGGCTCTCTCTGGGCAAGGGGCTGAACGCCCTCTTCTCCGGCCCGCCCGGCACCGGCAAGACCATGGCCGCCGAGGTGGTGGCCCGGGAGCTGGGGCTCGACCTCTACAAGATCGACCTCTCCCAGGTGGTGAGCAAGTACATCGGGGAGACGGAGAAGAACCTCGACCGGGTGTTCGCCGCCGCCGAGAGCTCCAACGCCATCCTCTTCTTCGACGAGGCCGACGCCCTGTTCGGCAAGCGCTCGGAGGTGCGGGACTCCCACGACCGTTACGCCAACGTGGAGGTGAGCTACCTGCTCCAGAAGATGGAGGAGTACGAGGGGATCGCCATTCTCGCCTCGAACCTCCGCCAGCACCTGGACCAGGCTTTCCTGCGCCGCCTCGGGTTCACCGTCCACTTCCCCTTTCCCGACGAAGGTAGCCGCCGCCGCATCTGGGAAGGGGCCTGGCCGGCCGAGACCCCCCTCCACGGCGACCTCGATTTCGCCGCCCTTGCCCGGGAGTACCGGCTGGCCGGCGGCAACATCCGCAACATCGTGGTGGCCGCCGCGTTCCTGGCCGCCGCCGGAGGCGGCCCCGTGCGGCAGTCCCACCTCCTGCGGGCCACGCGCCGCGAGTACCAGAAGATGGGCAAGACCCTCGCCGGGATCGACCCCGCCGGCAATGCGGGCAATGGAAGCGAGGCGGCGCCGTGATCGACCACCTGGACAACCTCCTGCGCCATCTCTTCGTGTCCCGCATCGCGGAGATCACCGCCGACGACCAGGTGGGCTTTCAGCCGCCGGACCAGGACTGGCGCAACCACGTGGGCTCGCTTTCGGGCATCGCCTTGAACATCTACCTGGTGGGTTTGGCGGAGAACCGCAAGCTGCGCTCCAACGAACGGGTGCGGGAGTACGGCAACGGCACGGTCCACGAGGTCCCGGCGCCGCGGCGGCTGGACTGCCACTACCTGATCACCGCCTGGAGCCCGATCGCCCCCTCGCCCCTGGTGGAGCCGGCGCTGGACGAGCACGCCCTCCTCTACCAGGCGGCGGCGGTGCTCACCAACGCTGAGCCGCTGGTGCCGCGCCGGGTCTACGCCCCCGACCCGCTGCCCGGCACGTTCCCGGACGCCATCGCCGATGCCGAGCTTCCCACGGTGGTGCTCGCCTCCGAGGGCCTTCCCCCCATGTCCGACTTCTGGTCCACGGTGGACTGGCGCTGGAAGCCGGCGGTGAACCTCACCGTGACCCTGCCGATCCTCTACGAGCGCAAGGTCGCCGGCCCCATGGTGACCACCCGCATCACCGAGTACCGCCAGCAGGGAGGCACGGGGACGCCGGAGGTCTGGATCCAGATCGGCGGCCACGTGCGGACCGGCACGCCGCCCGAGCCGGTGGCCGGCGCCTGGGTGCGGCTGGAGACGTCCCCCGGCGGCCTGCCGCTCCAGACGACCGAGACCGACGCCGACGGCCGTTTCACCTTCACCCAGCTCGCCGCGGGCCCCTACGCGCTGCGCATCCGCGCCCAAGGCTTCGCCGAGGCCACACGCAACATCCAGGTCCCGTCCGCCGCCGGCGGATACGACGTGGAGATCTAGGAGGAGAACCCAGATGCCCACCTATGACACCCCAGGCGTCTACATCGAGGAGCAGACAGGCCCCGGAGTGATCGCCGGCGTCGGAACGAGCACGGCGGCCTTCGTCGGACCGGCGCGGAGCGGGCCGCTCCTCGAGCCCGTCCGGATCAGCAGTTGGGAGGAGTTCCTGGCGACGTACGCGGTCCTGGTCGACGGCCGGCTCGATCCCTACGTCAGCTCGCCCCGCTGGTTCTACATGGCCCACGCCGTCCGCGGGTTCTTCCTGAACGGCGGCCGCCAGGCCTACATCGTGCGGGTGGGGACGGCGAGCGCCACAGCATGGAACGTGGAGAACCGGGACAACCAGGTGGCCTTCCGGATCCAGGCCCGCCAGGAGGGGGTCGCCGGCAACGACATCACGGTGGCGACCGAGGAGGCCCACGCCACCGGCGACGCCGGCGTGACCGTGGCCACCGGCAGCGCCACGGTGCAGTCGGTGAGCGGGGTGGAGGTGATGGTCGACGACGAGACGCCCTTCCGGGTGGGGGACGTCGTCACCGTCGATCAGACCGCCCGCGCGGCCATCACCGGGATCAACCCCACGACCCGGGTCCTCACGCTGGCCAACCCCCTGGCCGGGATCGCCGCCGGCGACACGCTGCGCATCGCCCACCTCACGCCCGCCCAGGAGACGGTCCGGATGGCGGCCACCGCCGGCCTCTCCCCGGGGAGCGTCGTGCTGATCCAGGGGCGCAACCCGGCCGACGACGATGACGTCGAGGGCTACGCGGTCGTCCAGAGCGTGGACGCCGCCGGGTTCGTCACCTTCGCCTCCTCGCCGGCCCGCACCGAGACGTTCAACCTGGCCGTGGCGGCGGCGCCGGTGCTCATCTCGCAGGAGTTCCGCCTCCTCGTCACCCCGCCCGGGGGTTCGACCCAGAGCTTCGACAACCTGTCGTTCGAGCCGGTCCATCCCCGCTACGTCTTCGCGGCCGTGAATTCGGACCTGGTGCGGATCGTGCCGGCCGCGGCGCCGCCCACGACCCCGGGCTTCCCCGGCCGGCTCGTCGATCCGGTCGCCGACCTGCCGGTCGCCGAGAACGGCCAAGGCGACGACCTGAGCACGCTGGGAACATCGCAGTTCCAGGAAGGGATCGACAGGCTGCGCAACGTCGACGAGGTCAACATCCTCGTCGTCCCGGACGCCGTCCACGTCGACGCCGTGTCGATCCACCAGGCGATGATCCTCCACTGCGCGAGCCTCAAGGACCGCTTCGCGATTCTCGACCCGCCGCGGGACGCTCCGCCGTCCGGGACGGGCAGCGTCGAGGCCTACCGGCAAAACGTCCAGGCCCCGAACGGCGTCGCCGCCCTCTACTACCCCTGGCTGGAGGTGCGCGATCCGCTGAGCACCACGGTGCCGCCGCGGACGATGCTCATCCCGCCCTCGGGGCACATGGCCGGGGTCTACGCCCGCACCGACACCGAGCGCGGCGTCCACAAGGCGCCGGCCAACACCGACGTGCGCGGCGTGCTCGGGCTCGAGCGGCGCCTCTCCGACGGCCAGCAGGGCCCGCTCAACCTCAAGGGGATCAACGTCCTGCGCATCTTCCAGGGCTCCAACACCGTGGTCGTCTGGGGCGCCCGCACCACGATCGACCCCAACATCACGGACTGGGTCTACGTCAACGTGCGCCGCCTGATGCTGTTCATCGAGGAGTCGATCGAGGAAGGGATCCGCTGGGCCGTGTTCGAGCCCAACAACCTCGCCCTCTGGCAGAAGCTCAAGCGCACCATCACCGAGTTCCTCACCCGCGTCTGGCGCGACGGCGCGCTGTTCGGCGAATCGGCGGACAAGGCCTTCTACGTCCGCATCGACGAGGCCCTGAACCCGCCCTCGGTGCGGGCCCTGGGGCGCCTCTACATCGAGATCGGCGTCGCCCCCGTGTACCCCGCGGAATTCATCATCGTCCGCATCGGCCTGTGGGACGGCGGCGCGGAAGTCACCGAAGGCTAGGACCGGAGGACCATCGCCATGGCGACAGGACAGAGAGTCGATCCGTACGGCAACTACAACTTCCTGGTGGAGATCCAGGGCATCACCCGCGCCGCCTTCCAGGAGGCGAGCGGCTTCGATTCGTCGATCGACGTGGTCGAGCACCGCGAGGGGGGCGAGAACACCACCCTGCGCAAGCTCCCGGCCATGACCAAGTACTCGAACATCACGCTCAAGTGGGGGACGACCGACGACCGGGACCTCTACGACTGGCACCGCCAGTGGGTCACCGGCGACCCCGCGGCCCAGCGCAAGAACGGCTCCATCGTCCTGCTCGACCGGCAGGGCCAGGAAAAGGTGCGCTGGAACTTCTTCAACGCCTGGCCCGCCAAGTGGACCGGCCCGAGCTTCAACGCCGAAGGCAACGACGTGTCGATCGAGACCCTCGAGCTGGCCCACGAGGGCCTCGAGAGGGCCTGACCGGGGAGACCGCAATGCTCCAGACCGAGTACGACTTCACCCTCCCTCTCGGCTACGTGGACGCCGAGGGCAACCTCCACCGCGACGGGGTGATGCGGCTGGCCACGGCCGCCGACGAGATCCTGCCGCTCAAGGACCCGCGGGTGCAGAGCAACGAGGCCTACCTCGTCTTGATCCTCCTCTCCCGCGTCATCACCCGGCTGGGCTCGGTCCCCCAGATCAACCCCAAGGTCGTCGAGAACCTGTACGCGGCCGACCTGGCCTACCTGCAGGAGCTCTACAACCGGATCAACCGCAACGGCCGGGCCTGTCTGGAAGCGGTCTGCCCACGGTGCGAGGCGCGCTTCGAGGTGGAGATGACCGCCGCGGGGGGGTCCTAGGCTACCCCCTCGCCCCGCTCTACGAGGAGGTAGCCTTCGTGGCTTTTCATTTCCACTGGCCGCTGGACCACATCCTCGGCCTGGAGCACCCGGAGCGGCGCAGATGGGTGGCTGAGATCTCGGCGATCAACCAGCGCCTGAACGGCGGCTGAGAAGGAGACGGAGACGGTGAGGATTTTGACGAAGATTGCTTGGAAGGCAACCGGCAGGAGAGCCATGGCGACCTCGCGCTGGCGGAATTGGGCGCGGGACCTCGCCGGCCGCCACGGCCGGCGGCCGGCCCACCCCGGCGGCGCCGAGCGCGTCCTCGCCCGGCCGCCCCTCGCCGGCGTCTCCCGACTCGTGCACGAGCGCTGGGTCCTCGCCTCGCGGACGCTCCAGCCTCAGATCCACTTGGCAATCCAGCCGGTGCTCCGCCCCCGCTCGGGCCCGGGCCTGCGCTCGGTCCTGGCCGCGGCGCCCCCGGTGCGGACGGCCGCCCCACCGGCCATAGTCCCGGGAGAGACCCTCTTCGCGCCGGTGCGGACCGTGTTCGGCCGCGCCCCGGAGCCTTCCGGCGAGGTCCGAGAGACATCGTCCCGCGTCTCCCGCACCGTGGCGGCGCCGCTCCAACTGGTCTTCCAGCGTCTGCGGGAGCCCGGGGAGATCCAGGGCGTCTCCGGGACCCGGGCCGGGGCGCTCCCGGACCTGCCGGAGACCGCGCGGCGCCTCGCCCGCAAGACCCGCCGGGAGGAGCTTCCCCTGCCGGGTCCGCCCGCGCGGATCCTGGCCGCGCCGCAGGCCGCGCCGGAGCGGCACGAGCAGAGCAGGGCGCCCTGGGACTCCACCCCCGCGGCGCGGACGGCCTCCTGGCCCGGGTCCGCCGTTCCGGCCTTCCAGGTCCCGCCGCCCGCGGTCGACGTCGGAGCCCTGACCGACCAGGTGATGCGGCAGATCGATCACCGGCTCCACGCCTGGCGGGAGCGCACGGGTTTCTGATCCGAGGAGATGACGATGGCCTTCGCCAAAGCGCGGATCACGATCGAGCACACGGGGCGCCACTTCGAGGTGATGTTCAATCCGGAGGAATACACCCTCAACCGGGACAACAACTTCGCCTCCCAGGCCGTGCCCGGGCTCTCCTCGCCCCTGCTCCAGTTCGTCCACGGCAACCTGCGCACCCTGGACATGGAGCTGTTCTTCGACACCTTCGAGGCGCACCGGGACGTGCGGGAGGTGACCCAGCAGGTAGTCGGCTTGCTGGACATCGATCCGGAGCTCCACGCGCCGCCGGTGGTCGTCGTCTCCTGGGCCTCGCTCCAGTTCCGCTGCGTGCTGGCCCGGGCGAGCCAGAAGTTCATCCTCTTCTTCCCGGACGGCCGGCCGGCGCGGGCGCGGCTCACGGTCAGCTTCCAGGAGTACGTGGAGCCCGGGCGGGAGAGCCGCGAGGTCAAGCGCCAGACCGCCAACTTCTCCAAGTCCCACACGGTGGTCCAGGGGGAGACCCTCTCCGCCATCGCCGGCCGCTTCTACGAGGACCCGCGCATGTGGCGGCCGATCGCCCTCGAGAACGGGCTGGACGACCCGCGGGACCTCGCGACAGGCCAGGTCCTGCTCATCCCGCCCATTCCTTATCTCCACCCCGAGACCGGTGAGGTGCTCCGCTGATGGCCCGCTTCCCCGCCTACGCCCCGGAGTTCCGGCTCCGCATCAACGGCGAGGAGCTGCCCGCCGTGGTGCGCTCCACCGTGACCAGCGTCCGCTATCAGGATGGCGAAAAGGCGGCCGACCGCGTGGAGGTGGGCTTCGCCAACCCCGACCTGCGATGGCTCCAGACCCACATCAAGGGGCTCGGGTTCCGGCCCTTCCCCACCGGCGTGAAGATCGGTCCGGTGCGCGCCGCCGAGGCCGCGCCCGAGGGGACGTTCGACGTCGACAATCCGCTGGACCTCGCCCTCGGCTACGCTCCAGACCCGCTGGAGGAGGTCTTCGTGGGCAACGTCACCGGCGTCAGCGTGACCTTCCCCAACGGCGGCATGCCCACGCTCTCCCTGGTGGCCCACGACCGCCTCCAGCGGCTCGCCGAAGGCAAGCGCTCCCGCAGCTTCGGGTTCATCCCCGACGCCATCGTGGCGGCCATCCTCGGCGCCGAAAACCTCCTGATCCCCGCCGTCGAGCCCACGATCCTGGCGGCCTCGGCCCTCAAGTTCGCCCTCGGGATCATTCCCGCCGGCCCCGGAGGGCTGCGGCAGGACGAGACCGACCTCGAGCTCCTGGACCGGATCGCCCAGCAGTACGACGCCAGCTACTGGGTGGAGGGGGACGTCCTCTATCTCTCCCGGTTTTTGAAGGAGTACGAGCCGCGGCTGACCCTGACCTGGGGGCAGTCTCTCCTCGACTTCTCCCCCCGCATGAGCAACGTCGGCCAGGTGGCCTCGGCGAGCATGCGCTTCACCCTGCGGGAGATCCCCCTCACCTTCGCGGTCTCCGTGTTCTGGGACTTCGACCGGGAGAGCGTGGGCGTCCTCATCACCCCCGGAGGCGACGCCCCGACCGGCTTCGCCGGCCCCGACGACATGACGATCGACCGGCCGATCCGGACGCCCCTCGACGTGGCCGCCAACGCCCTCATGATCTACACCAGGCTGCGCCAGAAGCTGAACAACCGCGTCACCGGCAGCGGCTCGGGCGTCGGCGACCCGCGCATCCGGGCCGGAGCGGTGATCCGCCTGGAGGGCCTCGGCCCCGATTTCAGCGGCGACTACCGCGTGAGCAGCGCCACCCACACCCTGGACAGCGGCGGCTACAGGACCAGCTTCGAGGTCTTCAAGGAGATCCTGCCATGATGGAAGAGACCCTCACCTCCGTCGCCGAGCGGGCCGCCGACCGCCGCGACCGCTTCTACGGCGTCGTCTCCGGAAGGGTGATCAACGTCGTCGACCCGATGTTCCTCGGCCGGGTGCAGGTGCAACTCCCGTTCCTCGATCCCCTCGAGATCTCCCCCTGGGCCCGGGTCGCCGTGCCCATGGCCGGCCTGATGCACGGCCACTATTTCATTCCCAACCTCTTCGACGAGGTGCTCGTGGCCTTCGAGCACGGGGACGTCAACGCGCCGTACGTGATCGGCAGCCTGTGGAACGCCATGGCGCCGCCGCCGCTGCCCTCGCCGCTGCCCCAGATCCGCGCCCTCCGCACTCTGGCGGGCAATCAGCTCGTGTTCACCGAAGCACCGCCGACGGTCACCCTCCAGGCCGGCCCGACGCCGCCGGCGGTCATCCCGGCGCCCCCCACTCCGGCGGGGCCGCCCACCATCATCCTCTCGCCGGCCGGCATCCAGATCCTCTTCGGGCTCAACGTCATCAATATGACGCCGGACGGCATCACGATCACGGGGACGCCCAATCTGAACCTGGTCGCGAGCGCCGCGATCACCCTCACCGCCCCCAACGTGACGATCAACGGCGCGGCGGCCACCACCGTTCAGTCCGCCGGCGTGTGCAGCGTCACCGCGCCGCTGGTGAAGATCAACTGAAGATCAACGAGGAGGTGCCCCGTGCCGCCCGCAGCCCGCATCACCGACCCCAGCGGCCACCCCGGGATGATCACCGGCCCGGGCGTGCCGACCGTGCTGATCGGCGGTCTGCCCGCCGCGGTCCTGGGGGACCTCCACACCTGCGCCATCCCGAGCCCGCCCGGACCCCACCCGCCCTCGCCCTTGGTCAAGGGGAGCGCCACCGTCCTCATCGGCGGCCGGCCAGCGGCAAGGATGGGCGATCTCGCGGGGTGCGGCGCGCCCATCGTGATGGGGCACCCCACGGTGCTGATCGGAGGCTGAGATGAACGGCCGCAAGGAAGATCCGAGCCGCGCGTTCCTGGGGGTGGGCTGGGCCTTCCCTCTCCGCCTGGCCGCCGACCGCTCGGTGGAGACCGCGGTCTATGAAGAGGACGTCCGCGAGTCCATCCGCATCATCCTCGGCACCCGCCGCAACGAGCGGGTGATGCGGCCGGACTTCGGCGCCGGCCTCGAGGACTTCGTCTTCGAGGCGATCAGCACCACGACCATCGAGCTGCTCAAGAAGCGGGTCGAGGAGGCCCTGATCGACTGGGAGCCGCGCATCGACGTCGAGAAGGTGGAGGTCCAGGACGAGCGGACCCGCGGCCGGCTGCTGATCCACCTCGACTACCGGGTGCGCTCGACCAACACCCACTACAACCTGGTCTACCCCTTCTACCTCCAGGAAGGAGGGGCGTCGTGAAAGCCCCTCTCCTCCCCGTGCTCGACCCGCGGACGGCGCGCCAGCTCCGCGACGAGCTCCTCGCCCGCCGGCCGGCCTACGTCCCGGAGTGGCTCCCGTCCGCGGACGGACCCGACGCCGCCCTCACCGGCATCGCAGCCCGCTATCTCGAAACCCTCCTCCAGCGGTTGAACCTCGCCCCGGTCAAGAACCGGATGGCCTTCTTCGACCTGCTGGGGATCGACCTCGTGACGGCCCAGGCCGCGCGGGTGCCCATGGTCTTCCAGCTCTCACCCGAAGCCCCGGCCGTCACCTTGCCCGAAGGCTCCCGGGTGGCCGCCCCGCCCCCGCCGGAGAGCACCGAGCAGATCGTCTTCGAGACCGAGCGCGCCGCGGGCCTCTCGCCCGCCCGCCTGGTCCAGGTCGTGAGCCTCTGGCCCGGTCGGGACCAGTGGATCGACCACAGCGCGGCCCTGGCCGCCGGCAAGCCGATCCAGGCTTTCAAGAAGTCGCTCCTCGCCGACACGCCCCACGAGATCTACATCGCCCATGACACGCTCCTCCAGTTCGCCGGCAAGGTCGTGCTCGACGTCCGGTTCGAGCTGGTGACGCCGGCGAGCGAGCCGCTGACGATCCTCTGGGAGTACTTCGACGGCACGGTCTGGCGCGGGTTCAAGGGGATGCGCCCGGGCTGCGAGGGGATCGTGGAGGGGAGCGGCGACGGCACCGCGGGGCTCACCCGGAGCGGCCGCTTCCGCCTGGAGGCCGACTGCGCCGAGACCGCGAAGACCACGGTCCACGGCATCGAGGCGTACTGGATCCGCGGCCGGCTCACCGAGCCCCTCCCTCTCGACCCGGAGCAGGTGCTGCCCGTGGTGGACGACCTGCGGCTCTCGATCCACGTGGCCCGGCCGCTCCCCGAGCCGGCGATGCCCCTGTTCGTGGCCCTCCCCCCGCCGGTGCCGGTGGAGGATCCCGTCCCGATCCCCGAGGCGGTCCCCCTGGTCCGCTCCGAAAGCACCGCAAGGTTCCTCTTGCTCCCCGGACTTCTCGATCTCGACGTCGCAGCGGCCATCGCTACGCCGCGCTCGTGCCCGGAACCGGGGGACGCCCTGCAGCCGGACAAGGCCTTCTTCGGCGCCGAGAAGCTCGATACCAGCAAGGCCTTCTACCCCTTCGGGCAGGCGCCCAAGCCGGGGGACGCCTTCTACTTCGCCAGCGAGGAGATCCTGACCAAGCCAGGGGCCGAGGTGACGGTCCGGGTGTGTGTGACGGCCCCCCCCACGCTCCAGTTCACCTTGAGCGCCGACCAGCCGGCGCCCGTGGTGCTCTGGGAGTACTGGAACGGCCGCCGCTGGCAGGGCCTGGCGCTCCACTCGACCGACCCGTACGGTCCCGGAGACCCCAGCGTCTTCAAGGGCAGCGGTACCTTCCGCTTTTACGTGCCCGACGACGTCGCGGTCACCAAGGTCAACGAGCAGGAGGCCCGGTGGATTCGCGTCCGGCTGCACAGCGGCGGCTACGCGATCCGCGCGACGGCCACGTTCGCGACCAATGACCCCCACAACCCGACCAATACCATGTCCTTTCTCGTCCCCCAGCCGCCGGCGCTCAACCAGCTCCGGCTCGGCTACACCTGGGAGTACGGCCCCACCTCCGCCGAGCGGGTGCTCGCCGTCAACGATTTCCAGACCGCCGACCACACGGAAGCGGCGCGCTGGCCCGGGCTCTCGTTCCCGCCCTTCGCCACCGTGAGCGGCTCGACCCCCTCCCTCTACCTGGGCTTCGACCGGAAGCTCCCGGTAGACCGGGTGAACCTCTACGTCGACGTGGAGGAGAAGCGCGGCGAGGTGCGCGGCCCCGAGCTCGTCTGGGAAGCGTGGGACGGCTTCGACTGGTCCCGCCTCACGGTGGAGGACGAGACCGCGCACCTGCGCGTGCCGGGAATGGTCTCCTTGATCGGACCCGAGGACGCGGCCCCGGCCGCTCGCTTCGGCACGCCTCTCTGGTGGCTTCGCGCCCGTCTCAAGGAGGACGGCCCGCCGGGTGAGCCCGTGATCCGCGGCCTCCACCCCAATGCCGTGTGGGCCTCGCAACGGGAGACCGTGGTCCAGGAGCGGCTCGGCACGTCCTCCGGCCTCCCCCGCCAGGCCCTCGGCTTCCGCCGCTTCCCCGTGCTCGCGGGCGAGGCTGTGGAGGTCCAGGAGCTCTCCGGACCGCGGGCCGCCGTGGAGTGGCGCCTCCTCGCCCGCGAGCTCTTCGGCGAGGCGGCGATCCGCGAGATCGAGGAGATGCTCGGCCGCGAGGGCCTCCAGACCGAGGTCGAAAGAGGGGCGCTCCGCCTGCGGCGGGACCGGGAGAAGAAGGTGATCGAGGCCTGGGTGCGCTGGGAGCCGCGGGAGGACTTCTTCCGCTCGGGCCCCGCGGACCGCCACTACGTCCTCGAGCGCTCCCGCGGCCGGCTGTTCTTCGGCGACGGCGAGCAGGGCCGCGTGCCGCCGCTCGGCGCCGCCATCCTCGCCCGCAGCTACAGGACCGGCGGCGGCTCCAAAGGGAACGTGACGGCCGGCGCCGTCACCCAGGTCCTCACCGGCGTGCCGGGCCTGGACCGCGCCTGGAATCCCCTGGCCGCCGAAGGGGGTGCGGACGCCGAGACCCTGGAGGCCCTCGCCGGACGCGCTCCCCTGACCGTGGCCCGGCGAGGGCGCGCGCTCACCGCCGCCGGCCTCGAGTCCCTGGCCCGCGAGGTCTCCCCCGCCGTGGCCGTGGCCCGGGTCGTTCCCACCCTCGATCCCGCGGGACGCCAGCGGCCGGGCTGGGTGACCCTGATCCTCATCCCCGGAAGCGACGAGCCCCGCCCCTGGCCCTCCCTCGGCCTGCGCCGGCGGGTGCGCCAGGCCGTGGAGGCCCGCGCCGCCGCCGACTTCGCCGCCGCGGCCCACCTCCACGTCACCGGCCCGGACTACCTGCCGGTGGACGTGGAGGTCACGATCGCGCCCGTGGACCCGGCCGACGCCGGGGGTGTCGAGCGCCGGGCACGGGCGGCCCTCGAGACCTTCCTCCACCCCCTGCGGGGCGGCCCGGAGCGCCAGGGCTGGGCCCCGGGTCGCGGGGTGTACCTGTCGGACATCGCCGCCGTGCTGGAGCGGGTCGAGGGCGTGGACCACGTCCGCGAGCTGGCCCTCCTCCGGGACGGCCAGCTCCAGGGAGAACGGGTCGCCGTGCGGCCGGACCGGATCGTCGTCGCCGGAGCCCTCCGGATCAAGCTCCAAGCGGGGAAAGACTGAGGAGAGACCACGATGCCCCTGCCTTTGCCTGTGCTCGATGACCGCCGCTGGGCCGACCTGGTCGAGGAGGGCCGCTCCCTCATCCCCCTCTATGCCCCGGGCTGGACCGACCACAACGTTCACGACCCCGGCATCACCCTGATGGAGCTCCTCGCCTGGATGGCGGACATGGACCTCTACCGCATCGACCGCGTGCCCGCGGCGCACGTGCGCAAATTCCTCGCGCTCGTGGGCTGCCCTCCCCGGCCGCCGCAGGGCGCCCGCACCGTGGTCGCCTTCCGGTCCGGAGGGCCGCAGGTCGAGCTGCCGGTCGGGCGCAAGCTGGAAGCGCAGGATCTCGCCGGCCGCTGGACCCCGTTCCGCACGCTGACCCCCGTCACGGTCGTCCCCTTGGAGCTCCGGGCGCTCCAGACCGGTGGCCCCCAGGGCATCGAGGACTGGACCGCGCGCTGGCGCCGCGGCGAGGCCGTCCCTCTCCTGGGCGAAGAGCCCGCCCCGGGCGCGGCGCTCTACCTCGGCTTCGACCGGCCCCTGCCGGACGCGCCGGTCACCCTGTACTTCGGGCTCGCGGGCGGGCGCTCGGGAGGGGACGAGCGCGAGCGGCTGATCGAGGAGGCGCGACGCGCGGCCGAGCCCTGCCCGCCCCCCGGTCCGGTCTCCCCCTGCCGTTGCGGCAAGGACAAGGAAGAGGACAGGAAAGAGGCCCGGGAGACTCCGCCGGAGGAGGCATCGAAGATCCCGCCCCATCGCTCGGCGCGGACCGTCTGGGAGATCCAGGTCGCGCCGGGCGTCTGGTGGCGGCTCGATCCCGGGGCCGGCGAGATCGTCGACGAGAGCCGCAGCCTGACGCTCGACGGCCGCGTCGTGGTCAACGCGCCGGCCGACATGGTCCCCGCCCGGATCGGGCCGGTCAAGGAGAACCTCCACTACCTTCGTTGCCTGCTGACAGGAGGCTCCTTCGACGCCGCGCCCACGCTCGCGCACGTGCTCGTCAACGGCGTCGCCGTCGAGCAGGCGGAGGACGCCGAGGAATCCATCGGCACGGGGAGCGGCGAGCCGTCCCAGCGGCTGAGCCTCGCGCAGCCCGCGGTCCAGGACGGCAAGGTCGAGCTTCGCGTCGCCGGCGAGGCGGACCCATGGGAGGCGCGGACGGACTTCGACCACTCCGACCGGACCGGCTCGCACTTCGCCCTCGAGCCACAGCAGGGGGTCCTCACCTTCGGCGACGGCGAGGCCGGCCGCCGCCTCCCCTCGGGCGCGACGGTCTCCGCCTCGTATTCCTCCACCCGCGGGGCCGAAGGCAACCTGCCGGAGAGCCGGCCGTGGCGCGTGCCCGGGATGGACCTCGCGGTCGAGGGGCCCGTGCCGGCCCTGGGCGGGGCCGCGGCCGAGACCCTCGCCCTCGCCACGGCCCGCGCGGTCGAGTCCCTGGAGAGGCCGGAGCGGGCCGTCACCCTCGCGGACTACGAGCGGCTGGCCCTGGAAACGCCGGGCGTGCGCCTCGCCCGCGCCGAGGCCCGGGCCAACCTCGACCCCGCGGTTCCCTGCCTCCATGCCACGGGCGTGGTCACCGTGCTCATCGTCCCCTTCCTCCCCAAGAGCCGGCCCACGCCGAGCGAGGGGACCCGCCGGGCCGTGGCCCGGTACCTCGGGCGGCGGCGCCTGATCGGCACGCGGATCGTGGTGGCCGGTCCCCGCTACACCGAGGTGGCGGTCCGCGCCACGGTCCGGCCGCTGCCGGGCGTCGACCCGGTGGCGCTCCGCGCACGGATCGTCGAGGCGCTCGACCGCTTCTTCCATCCGCTCACGTGGCCGTTCGGCCGGGACGTCTATCGCTCCGAGGTGCTGGAGGTCCTGGACGGGGTGGCGGGCGTGGACCACGTCCTCTCCCTGGAGCTGATCGCCGGGGGCGGCGAGCCGGTGTGCGGCAACGTCTGCATCGGACCCCTCGGGCTGGTGGCCGCTGGCCGCCACGAGATCGAGACGGGGGTGACGACATGATCGCCGATCCGCGCGAGATCCAGCGGCTGCGCTACCGGGAAGGCCAGGACCTCCTCTCCCGCGACTTCCGCGACGGCGCGAGGTTCGAGGAGCAGCTCCGCTGGTGGCACAACCGCGCGGCGCACGGCGCCTTCGGGGTGCGCTACGGGCTGGGCGTGGCTCTCTCCGGACAGGGGGTCGAGGTGGGAGGCGGCCTCGCCTACGACTGCTTCGGCCGCGAGCTGATCCTGCCCGCCGATCGTGAGCTGCCCCTTCCCACGCCCCCCGGCGATGGGAGCGACCACATCCTCGTGATCCGCTTCCGCGAGGAGGAGGGAGCCCCGTCCCCGGGCGAGCTCGCCGGCGTCTGCTTCGGCGGCCCGGCTCCCCAGGGCGCCGGGCTCGCCTGGATCGGGGCGAGGCGGCTGCGGGCGGCGGACGGCGTGCCTCTCGCCCGCGTGGGCTTCGAGGGCGAGGTCCCCATCCTGCGGAACGGCTTTCAGGCTCCCGCGGCCCGGCCTCTGGCCCGGCCGCGCCTCGGGTCCGGCAGCACGGTGGCCGGCGGCACGGCCTGGGAGATCTGGAACCTCGGCCGTCAGAGCCTGTACCTCGGCCTCCAGGTCCGGATCGAGACGAGGACGGCCGGCTTCACCGAGCCTCCCTGCTGCTTCGCCTGGCTCCAGGGGGACATCCGGGTCCCGGCCGTCGCCGGCGGCACGACCGAGACCCTCCTCCCCCTCTTCTCCTACGTCGCGGAGGTGACCCTCACGGATTTCCGCTTCCGCATCCTCACGTTCGCCGCCCAGACCGGCTCGAGCACCACCCTCGATCCCGTCGGGCTCCTCGGCAGGGCGCGCCAGCGGCTCTCGGTCTGCTGGCTCGGGATCCAGATGCGGAGCGACGAGCACGCGCTCCCGGAGGTGATTCATGGGCATCCTTGACGAGACGGGTTTCGTCGAGCGGCTGCGCTTCTTCGACGGCCAGCAGCTCTTCGCACCGGACCTCCAGGCCATCGAGACCTTCCACCGCGAGATGCGGTGGCTCCACAACCAGAGCCTGCACCAGCCGGGCATCGGCCAGGGCTTCGCCGTCACGGGCAAGCGCGACGACCGGGAGGTGCGGGTAGGCCCCGGCTACGCCCTCGACGCCCTGGGAAGGGAGATCGTCCTCACCCGCGATCGCGTCGAGCCGGTCCCGCCGGTGGCCTCCGAGCCGAACGGCCAGTCCGTCTTCTTCGACCTCGCGGTCTCCTACCCCGGCGACGAGCTCCTCGAGGAAGCCGAGACCCGGGAAGGCATCTGCCTCCCCCGGGGCGTCGTCCGCCTGCGCGAGGAGCCGGTCCTCTGCTGGATCCGCCTCCGGCGCGGCGCCGCCGGCCTCCTCACCGCCGTGGACTCACGGCTCGGGCTGGAGGTCGAGCAGGGGCTGCGGATCGTCCTCGCCCGCGTCGAGGTGCTCCAGTGCCGGCTCCGCCAGGACCTCTCCCTCGCCGAGCGGCGCAGCGCCCGCCCCGCCCGCCAGCCCTACCTCGCCTGCGGCCGCCAAACCCCGGTCTGGACGGAGGTCTCGCTCGGTGGGGAGATCGCGTTCCATCTGACGACCACGATCGACACCTCCGCCGCCGGGTTCCTGACCACCCCCTGCTACTCCGTCCGCCTCGACGGCCAGCGGGTCTGGCTCGACGAGGAGGGGGAGCTCGACCGTCTCGCCGTCGACGCCGCCCACAGCATCGTCGATCCGACGCCCGTCCGCTTTCAGCTCGAAGTCCTGGTCACGCTGTCCCGGGAAGGGAACGAGAGACCCTGGAACGGCTGGACGGTCGCGTGGATGGGAGTGGAGTGAGCCATGAGCGAGATCTCCGGCTTCCTCTACCTGAACGTCGCCAACCGCTGGCCCGGGTTCCGCTGGCGCGGCCTGGAGCGCGGCGAGGACGGCGCCCTGCGGCTCGCCCGCGTGCCGCTCCTCCCCGCCCCCGTCGCAGGGCTCGCCGACCGCCCGGCGCCGGACGGCCCCGCCGGCCTTGCCATCAGCCCCGACGGCACCCTCTGGCTCACCGATCCCGGCGCCCGCCGCCTGCTGCGGGTCGACCCGTGCGACGGCTCGCTCGGACCGGTCTCCTGCTTCGGCGGCGAGGGGGACCTCCCCACCCTCCTCCGCGAGCCCCGGGGCCTCCTCTGGCATCCCCCCCGGAACCTCCTGATCGTCGCCGACACCGGCAACGACCGACTCCAGCTCGTCCATCCCGAAACCTTCCACCTCGTGGGCGTCTGGGGACCGTTCGACGCCCCCACGGCCCTGGCGACCGACGGACAGGGCAACGTCTATGTCATCGAGTCCGGCGCTCGCCGTGTCCTCCAGCTCGATGTGGACGGCCATCCGATCCGGTCCTACGAGGAAGGGCTCGAGCGGCCGGTAGGCGTGGCCGTGGGGACGACGGAGGAAGGCGCGGTCGAGATCTTCGTCCTCGACGCTGGCGCATCCCCTCGGATCGCCGTCTTCGATCCCGAGGGCACCTTCCTGGAGCCCCTCGAGCTGCCGGCGGGCGACTTCCTCGGCTTCGCCTTCGCCGAGGGCTCCCTCTACGTGGGGGACAACGCCGGCCGGCGCATCCTCCGCCTCCTCCTCGACGGCACCGTCGTCGGCGACGCTGAGAGCTTCGAGGGGCCGGTGGCGGCCCTGGCGGGGGACGGCCGGGGCGGCCTCTGGCTCCACTCTGGAGGGACCGCTTCGCCGGTGCGGCTCGATCTCGCGGGCGGCCATGTCCACAGCGGCGTGCTCTGGGGCGGACCCTTCGGAACGGAGGCCGGCCGGCCGGTCCTCTGGCACGAGATCGAGACCCGGGGCGGCCCGCTCGCCGCCGGCACCCACCTGCGGCTGTTCGTGAAGACCGGCGACGCGGCGCCCACGCCCCCGAGCGCGGACCCCATCGCGCCGTTCGCCACCGGCTGGACCGCCCTCCCCCAGGACGCCCTGCGCGGGCTCGTCCGCGGCACGTCGGCCCCGAGTCTCTGGCTCGGAGCTCACCTCACCGGCGAGGGGCGGCAGAGCCCGGTCCTGGAGCAGATCCGAGTGGACTACGACACCGAGACCTGGTCGCGCCACCTGCCCGCGATCTACCGCACCCAGGCCGAGGACCCGGAGCTCCTGGAGCGCTTCCTCGCCCTGTTCGAGAGCCACTTCACCGACCTCGACGAGCAGATCGACCGCCTGCCGCGGCTGTTCGACCCGGCCGCAGCCCCCGTTGCCTGGCTGCCCTGGCTCGCCGGCTGGCTGGGCCTGGAGCTGGACGAGACCTGGCCCGAGGAGAAGAAACGCCAAGCCGTGAGCGGCGCCTTTGCCGCGGCGGCGAAGCGGGGCACGCCCGCCGGGCTGCGCGAGGCCGTGCGCTTCGCCACCGGCATCGACGTGCGCATCGCAGAGCCCGTGCTGGGCGCCACGTGGTGGGCGCTGCCCGCAGGTGACGAGGAGTCCCCGGCCGGCGGCCGGCTCGGCTTCGACACCGTGCTCGCGCCCGTCGAGCTCGGCGGCGCCGTCGTCGGCACCACGGCCCTCCTCGACGGCTCCTATCTCGCCGGCGAGGAGGGGCTCGGGGCCCATCTCTACGAGAGCGTGGCCCATCAGTTCTGCGTCCAGGTCTTCGAGCGGCAGGTGGCCTCGCCCCGCGCCCTGGCTCAGGTGCGCGCGGTGGTCGAGCGGGAGAAGCCGGCGCACACCGCCTGGCACCTGTGCGTCATCGGGGCACGCCTGCGCGTGGGCTTCCAGGCGCGCTTAGGGGTCGACACCGTGATCGGCGGCCCGGCCCCCGCCCGGCGGCTGGGTGCGAGCCCGGAGCTGGTGCTCGCGGGCGAGCCGCCGGGCCGCCTCGGCGAAGGCACCCGGCTCGGGACCGGCACCCGGCTCGGCCACGGCGTCGTCGAACCCTCGAAGGGAAGCACGTTCCACGGGGCATGACCCCAGGAGGAGGAAACCATGGCCGCGATCGACACTTCACCGGCCGGACGGGCGCTTCGGTCGCCCGTGCGCAACCGCTACTTCTACGGCAAGCTGCTGGACGTCTACCACTTCCAGCTCGAAACCGGCTACATGAACGCCAAGCGGCACCTGCTCAACCGCCTGGTCTCCGGCTACGGCGTCGTCTGCGGTCTGGACGTCCGGTGCGGCGACGACGGCCGCCACATCGTGGTGATGCCCGGGGTCGCCATCGACAAGTGGGGCCGGGAGATCATCGTCCCCGAGCCCACCCGCCCCGTCCTCATCCCCGGGCACCTCCTCCCTCCGGAAGTGGCTCCGGAGCCATACGGCGACGGCCGCGAGCAGCGGGAGGACGGCGAACCGGTCGTGCGCGTCCGCCTCTGCTACCACGAGTGCGAGAGCGATCCCACGCCGGTGATGGCCGGCGACTGTGGCACCGTCGAGGAGTGCGCCGCCGGAGCCATCCGCGAGCGCTACCGGATCACCTTCGAGGAGGGCGGCGCGCCGCGCAAGAAGCTCCACTGCCGCATCCCCGACCTGTTCCGCGGCGACCGGCTCGACTACGAGGCCCTGGCCCGGCACGTCAGCGAAGAGTGCCCCGAGCCCCCCCGGGACCCGTGCATCACGCTCGCCAACG
>DASQEB010000247.1:0-6696 GCA_035633875.1 Thermoanaerobaculia bacterium | reverse complement strand
GATGCTCTACCCGGCCCCTTCGGTGCCGGTTCCAACGCCGCCGCCTCCGCCGCTCTCGGAGGTCTGGCTGAATCTCCCCACGGGCGAGCGTGTCCTGGCCTGGACGTCGACGGAGGCGGCGCCGGAGGGAGCTCCGGTGGTGCTCTTCTTCCACGGGAATGGGGAGAACCTGGAGACCCTGCGCTACGCGGGCCTGCTGGAGGATTTCCGAAGGCTCGGGATCGCGTTTCTGGCGACGGACTATCCTGGCTACGGCCGGAGCTCGGGGGCTCCCAGCGAGGCGGGCTTGCTCGCTCCGGGGGAGGCCGCGGTGGCTTGGGCGGGGAAACAGCATCCCGGGCGGCCGGTGGTGGTCTGCGGCTGGTCCCTCGGGGCGGCCGTGGCGGTCGCCATGGCCGCACGCCACCCGGACGAGGTCGCGGGCCTGATCGCGCTCTCCCCCTGGACCACTCTGGAGGAGACGGCGCGGCTCATCTTTCCGGGGTTTGCCGTCAAAGCCCTCTTGCGGGAGCGGTACGACTCCCTCGCCGCCGCGCGCCAGGTTCGCGTTCCCGCCCTGGTGATCCATGGCGAGTTGGACGACATCATCCCCGCGGAGCAGGGAGCGAGGATCGCCAAGGCCCTGGCGAATGGGCGCTGGGTCGCCGTGCCGCGGGCCGGGCACAACGACCTGATGGGCCAGCCCGTGGTGTGGGAGGAGATCGGGCGGTTTCTTCGCGAGCTCTGAGCCTCACCGACCTGCCGCGATGCTGAGCGCCCGCTCGAGCTGCGGGTCCCGGCCTTCGGCGTAGGGGAGATCCGATGACACCGGAACGTCCGGCGTCACCCCGATCCCCTCCAGCCGCTCGCCGTCCGCCAGGATGTCGTGGACGGCGAGGAAGAGGACGGAGCCGTCCGAGAGGAGGTTGATCTTGCCGGCGAGGACGGCGCCGGCCGTGCGCTCGCCCACGAGAGTCCCGAGGCGGTGCCTCTGGATCGCCCGGGAGACCACCTCCTTGCCGCTGCGGGAGCCGCCGTCGATCAGCACCACGAGGGGCTTGCGCCAGCTCAGGGCGGCGAGGAAGCGATGGCCGCCCTGATCGATCCGGAGGAGGTGGGGGACCGCCGGGTTGAACAGGTTGACGAACTGCGGGTTGCAGCCGCCCCAGCCGCCCCGGAGGTCGAGGACGAGGGCTTCAGCCTCTTTCAGGTCTCCGAACAGCGCTTCGGCCAGGAGGTTCTGGTGTTCTTCTCCGGCGCAGGACCATAGGGGAGCGTAGGCGATGCGACGTCCCTGGTGGTCGAGGATGCGCGTCCCCGCTTTCTGCGCCTCCAACCATTCCTGCTTGGGATTGATCATTCGCGGCGTGACGGTGACAGAACGGACAGCTCCGTCGCGGCGGCTCTGGACTCCCAGAACGACCGGCTTACCGGCCTTCCCCCGGAGCAAGCCGATGGGATGGAAGGGCTCGCCGTCTGCCGTGACGAGCCGGTCTCCCCGCTGGAGCCCGGCCGCTTCGGCGGGGCCACCGGCAAAGACGCGAACGACGAACCAGGCCCCGTCCCTCTCGGTCGTGGCGGCGCCGAGGCTCTCGGTGTCGGGGGATTTCTGAAGGACCGGCTCGAAGATGGCCAGCAGGTCGTGATAGCCGGGAGTGTCCGGTGTGTAGTGCTCGGTGTGGGAGGCGCGGAGCTCCGCGAGCCGGCGGCGGGTCTCGCGGAGGAAGGTCTCCGCATCCCGGATCTCCGCGGCGTAGCGGTCGTTCGCCTCGGCCCAGGCGGCGGCGCGTTTTGGATCGTAAAACTCGTTCCTCACCATCTCCACGATCTCCCGGCCGACGGCGGCGAAGCTTCCCAGTGCGGGGTCCGGAGCAGGGGCCGCAGCCGAGGCGCTGCACACCATTGCCAGGAGCGTCAGGACGAGCACGGCTGGTCGGTTCATGGCTGGAGAGTAGCAGACGGTTGAGACCTCCTTCGCGCCGTGTTCTTGGGGTTTGTCCGGGAATTTTGACAGATCGTCCGTCTCTCTTGATCAGTCCGTGATGTAACGGTCTTCCCGGCTGGAACGCCCATCGTGAAGACGGGACCCACGGTCGTCACCCCAAGGAGGTCACAGATGAGCGCGAAAGTCGGACCCTTGCTTGCGATGGCAATGGACAGGATGCAGGCGGCGGGCTCGGAGGAGGGGGCTTTCGCTCTCGCAGCGGCCATGGGGAGCGAGGAGGCGGAGAGCGGACGGCTGCC
Organism: Thermoanaerobaculia bacterium; assembly: GCA_035633875.1. Taxonomy (GTDB): domain Bacteria; phylum Acidobacteriota; class Thermoanaerobaculia; order Multivoradales; family UBA5704; genus DATARR01. The sequence goes on along the minus strand of DASQEB010000247.1, from coordinate 4,473 downwards.
GATTGTGGTCCAGTGTCCCAACAAGAAACCCACGAAGGGAGAATCCTGGGCGTCCTACCGGGAGCGGACGGAGAGCCGCCTCGAACCGATCCGGAAGCGGATCGAAGACGTGCTGGGTGTGCCGGTCACGTCGCTGCTGGCCGCCAACGCCTTCCAGACCGCCGTCTCTCCGGAGCAGGTCGAGTTCCTCCAGAAGCAGAAGGACGTCCGGGTCCTGGAGCTCGACCCCCTCCTGCAGGTCGTGGCGATGAACGACGCGGTGCTCGACGTCGAGCTGTCCGGCTTCCGCCAGCGCAACACGACTCTCACAGGCAAGGGGGTCAAGGTGGCCGTCCTCGATTCCGGAGTCGATCGCAAACATCCCTTCCTCAAGGTGGCCGGGTCCGCCAGCACCTGCGGCGAGAGCGTGGACATCCCGGGTTCCCACGGGACCCACTGCGCGGGCTCGATCGCTTCGCGCGACGCTGTCTTCCTGGGGATCGCTCCCGGCGTCGACCTGCTCAACATCAAGGTCCTGCGGGCCAACGGCACGGGGCAGCACACCTTCATCGAGAAAGGCATCGACGAGGCCCTCGATCTCGGGGCTAACGTCCTCTCCATGAGCCTGGGCTTCAATCACCTGCCGCGGTTCTCCTCCGGCGGGCATGGATGGACCTGCACCGACGGCCGCTGCCCCCTGTGCACGGCGGTCGACAACGCCGTCCGGCTCGACGGGGTCTTCGCCGTGGTGGCGGCGGGCAACGAGCACGACCGGGCCGAGGCGCTGCGCAAGAATGGTCTCGGATCAGAGTTCGACACGGAAATCGCCTGCCCCGGGCATGCCCGGGAGGCGCTCACGGTGGGGGCGGTCACCAAGCGGACCTTCCTCCCTGCCTCGTTCTCCAGCAACGGGCCGTGCGCCGACGGACGGAGCAAGCCGGACGTCTGCGCGCCGGGGGTCAACATCACGTCCACGATTCCGGTCCCCCGCCAGCCCAACGGGAAGCCCGTGACCAATCCTTCCCGGGCCTCGCTCTTCGGGCGCAAGAGCGGCACGTCCATGGCCACCCCGATCGTCGCCGGAGTCGTGGCCCTGCTCATCCAGCGGCAGAAGGACGCGGGGAAGACCTGGACGCCGGCCAGCATCCGCAAGGAGCTCCTCAACAAGGGCCTCGCGGCCCTGCAGATCGTGCCTACCATCGTGGGCGGCGGCCGGGTGACTCTCAACGGGCTGTAGACCGGGAGGGCCGGGAGGAGTAGATTGGGGGCATGGACAAGGACCTGATCCGGAAGCTCCGGGACCTGGGGGCGCTCTCCCGGACCTCGAGCGGGGAGGAGGGGGTCCGGGTCTCGCTCCAGTACAAGCCCCGCCTGGACGAGCCGTCCCGCTCCGCCCGCCGCGAGATCCTCCAGCGCGAGTTCCGGAAGGTCGCCTCCGAGGTCCTCTCCCGGGGCCTGGAGTGCGACCTCGAATCCCTCTCGGTCTCGGGCCAGACGGTCCAGGCCGTCCTGCCTCTGCGGGATTACGAGAGTCTGGTGGACGAGCTGGAGCAGAAGGACATCCGCGTCGACGCCCTGCTCGATCAGCAGATCGTGCCGCCGGAGTAGGCGAGGGCCTGCGCAGGAGTTCCGGCGCGCCAACTTCCAGGAGATCGCGTCCAGTTCCGGGCGTTCTTCCATCTTCCCTCATTCTCCCGCAGGGACAGGGGGACCCCCACCCGAAGGGCATTGGGCTCGGCGCGCTTTGATGATTCAGATGTACCTTATTTTTTGTGGACGCTACGTCGTCGCCGTCTTTCCCTTCGGGAGCCCGTGCTCCGCCTTGTGAACGGACAGGACCCTCCAATCGTTCCGTGCCAAGGAGTCTCAATTTCCGAAGGAGAGGAATCATCGCCATGCGCAAGATCCACTTCGCAGTCTGGATAGTCGCTCTCGTCTTCGCCGCTCTTCCTGTTTCCGCCCTCGACCGCGTCATCGACAGTGGAATCGACCTTTGGTGGACTCGAGGAGACGGCGGCACGTACGCCGATTTCTCCACCGAGCCGATTCCCGCGGGCTTCTTCTGCGCGACCTCCGAGTCCTTCGCCGGCCGGATCGTATTCCGGGGAGTCCCTGTGGTGACCGAGGTCCCCGGTGCTCTGGGCAGGACCGACACCATCGTCCACCGTCTCGACAACGCGGTCTTCAACAAACGGGGCGTGGCCATGACGCGGATCCAGGTTCGCGCCATGACCTTCGAGAGCATCGCGCCGGTCAAGACCGCCTGCGGCGACTTCAATGTCAAAGTCTCTCTCAACGGCGGGCAGCCCATCACCCGAATGCGGATCATCCGGGAAGGCGAGAGCGGGGGCCGCTTCCTGGCTCCGATCGCGGTGAACGTGAAGCTTACGTTCCTTCCTCTGGCAGGCCCGGCACGCGAGAACCTCGAGATCACGAAGAACATCCGTTTTGCCCCGAATCCCCAGGCCCAGTGGGCGGTGAAACCCGGGTTTGGGGGGATGGAGCACCCCGGTTTCGTGAAGGTGGACACGGACGGAGACGCCGTTCCCGACACCTTCCTCCCCGGGACGTCGAACTTTGCGGGCGGTTGGAGCGGCACAGGACGGGTGCAGAAGTCGACGGCGCCCTGCCACATCTCCAATTCCTGTGGCCACTGCACCGACGGCACGACCTATCCCCTTCCCGACAATCCTCCCAGCGACAGTAGCTCGAACAATTAGAGCTCTTGAGTCCCACGGGACGCGTTGACTTGGCTGCGGCCTCGCAATCCTCGCTGGGCCGCAGCGGCCGCAGCCGAGGTCGAGCACCCGCCGCGAGGGGCCGGAGGAGAGAACCTTCTCCAGGAGAGGCCCCTCCCGGAGGATGCGGTCACGGAGCCAGGATATCCGCATCCCCATCGCGAACGCCTGCCGGCTCACTGAACCCGCCCAGACACACCTTGCTTAGGAGAGAGGATTCTCGCAACTTCTCTGGAGGTGAAGGTGACTGGACCTTCAGTTCTCTTGTCCCCTTGCCCCAAAGCCCGCAGCTCAGGGCTTGGCCGGTCCCTTGCAGCCGCTCAATCCGAACCTCTCGACAAGAGGAGATCTGTTCATGCACAAACCCCGTATCGCCTTCTGGTTGATTGTCTTCACCTTTGCCACGATCCCTGCTTTCGCCGCCGACCGCGTCATCTCCAATGGAATTGATCTCTGGTACACCCGGGGTGACGGCTCGACCTTTGCCGATTTTTCCAAAAATCCGATTCCGGCGGGCTTCTTCTGCGGCAAGTCTGAGCCGTTCACCGGCCGGATCGGGTTCCGGGGAACGCCCGTCGCCACCGGCGCTCCCGGTGAGCTGGGGAGGACGGACACGATCGTCCAGCGGCTGGATGACGCCGTGCTCAACAAGAGAGGGGTGGCCTACACCCGCCTGCAGGTCCGCTCGCTCAACTTCGAGAGCATCGCTCCAGTCAAGACATCCTGCGGACTGTTCGACGCCAAGGTCAGCTTGGACGGCGAGCAGCCGATCACCCGGATGCGGATCATCCGGGAGAACAAAAATGGCGGCCGCTTCGAAGCGCCGATCGCGGTCAACGTGAAGATCTCCTTCACCCCGGTAGGCCGGATCGCGACCGAGCCGCTGGAGATCCGGAAGAGCCTGCGGTTCCCTCCGCTGCCGAATCAGCGTTGGGCCAGCCGGCCGGCGCCGAGCGGTCTTCAGGTCAATGGGTTTGTGCTCGTGGACACCGATGGTGACCGCGCGCCGGACACCTATCTTCCCGGAACGTCGAACTTTGCCGTGGGGCAGGCCCTCCACAGGGCGAAGTGGTGCGTCAGCTGCGAATGCCACATTACATCAGACGGTTGCACTCACTGCGTTGAGTAAGCCGTAGCAGCCGGTCCGGCCGCGAGGCCGGGCCGGCGTTCCTTTTCGATCCTGAGGCTATACTGCGCGGCATGAATCCGCTCACCGCCGACCTCTGGAACCGCGGCCTTTCCTATGAGGACTACCGGGAGGGCATCTCCCGCAACCAGGAGGCCTTCGACGAGGTCTACCAGGACCCCGACTATACATCCGAGGACCTCGCCTTCCTGCGGCAGCTCCCGCCCCTGCGGGTGCTCGCCATCGGCGAGGACTGGTGCCCGGACGTCTACCACACGCTCCCGACCTGGGCGCGGATCGCCGGGAAGCTGCCTGGCTGGGAGATGCGGGTGTTCGCCCGGGACAGCCATCCGGACGTGATGCGCTATTTCCTTTGGAAGAAGGAGGCCGCCCAGCGCATCCCCGTCTACGCCTTCTACGATGAGGCCGGCCGGCTCCAGGTCTGGTGGTCCGGCCGCAGCGCTCCGGCTCAGAAGGCCGTCGATGACGCCCTGGCCGGCCGCTCTTTCGGAGAGCTGGAGCCGCGGGAGCAAAAGCGCGTGAGCAGCGTCCTGGACGAGGGGTACCGCCGGGAGTTCCGCCGTGCCAACTTCCAGGAGATCCTCACCCTGCTCCGGGCGTTTTTCCATC
>DASQEB010000246.1:0-18793 GCA_035633875.1 Thermoanaerobaculia bacterium | reverse complement strand
TGGCGCCGCTCCTCCATCAGCTTGCGCATGATCTTCTTCCGCGCCTGGATGGCCTTCCGCTTGCGCTTCACCGAGGGCTTCTCGAAGTGCTGCCGCTTGCGGAGCTCGGTCAGAATTCCGGACTTCTCGACCTTGCGCTTGAACCGGCGCAGGGCGTTCTCGAAGCTCTCCTCCTCGCGCACGTGAACGACGGGCATTCTCTGCTCACCTTCCCTTCTTTTGCGGATTCCGGCATCCTCCGTCAGGGACGCGGACCATCAATTTCGCCTGAAACGGGGGAGAAAGTCAAGCCGCCGGGCGCTCAGGTCGTAGGCGGCCGGGCTGGCGGCGGAGGCGCTGGCGCGGGGCCGCGGCGGGGCTGGATGGCTTCGAAGTCGGCCTCGTAGACGACGAGGCCGCCGTCCTTTTTCTCGAACCAGACTCCTGCGGCGGCGCCGCTCGCGTCCTTGGGGTAGAACCAGGCGACGACGCCCCTCTCGGGGTACTCCCGGACGTCGTGCAGGTTGGGCTGGCCGAGGAGGGACCGGACCTGCTCGTCGCCCATGCCCTCCTTGACCTTGGAGAAGGCTTCCGGGGTGACGAAACGCCGCGCCCGGGCCTTCTCCAGCTCTGCCTTGAGACGCGGGTTGTCCGGGTCGACGGCCAGGGCCTCCTCATAGATGGCAATCGCCCGCTCGTAGTCGCCGCCCCGCTCGATGTAGTCGCGGGCCACGAGAATGTCCTCGTCGCTCTTCATGCGGATCGCGGCCTTCTGGCGCTCGGTGAGGGGCTCGCCCACGCGGGGCGGGTCGGAGTTGATGAGCTCGAGGAGCCGGCGGTTGAGCTCGCGGCTCTCGTCCGCCACCTCCGCGGCAAGCCGGCGGGCCTCGTCGGTCGGCGGATCTCCGGGAGCGGACAGGGAGGCGAGCCGCTGGCGCTTCCGATCGAGCTCCTCCTTCGCCTGCTGAAGCCACGTCCACTCGGCGTCGGAGGTCGCGGCCGGCCGGACCTCTCCCTCCGGGCCGGAGGGACCACAGCCGAGGGGCACGGAGGCTCCCAGCAGCAACGAGACGAGGGCGAACGCGCCGAGACTTCCGGAGCTTTGCGTATTCCGCATGGACGATACCTCCGCGGCCGGCCGCGACCGTAGCACAGCGATTCCGGCGCGGGCAAGGGAAAGCCTTTGTTTTGCAAGGGGATTCGTCAGCTCGCGCCTTGACACCGCGCAAGCCCAACAGGAATAATCAGGTCCTTGATTGGAACTGCTCAGCACGACGAGGATGGCCGCGGAGACCCAGGATGTCCCTTTCGGAAAAAGTCCAACAACTGAACCGGGAAATCGGCGCAACGGTCGAGCGCGCGCTCTCCGACCTTCGCCGGGAGGTCTCGGAGCGGCTGCGCGCCAGCAGCGATGAGGTCCTCCGGAGGATCGAGGAGCTCGCCCCCGAGCTGCCTGGATCGTTCCTAAGGCACGAGGATTTCGCTCCGGTTTCGGAGGAGCTTTCCGCGACGGCGCGGAGGAGCGCCTTCGGCGAGCTGCGCGACGCCCTGTCGGCCGTCGACCGCGCCCGCTCCCAGTCGGAGATCCTGACCGCTCTGCTCTCCGAGGCCGGCCGGTACGCGTCGCGCGCGGCCCTGCTGCTCACCCGCCCCGGCGAGATCCGGGGCTGGGCCGGGCGCGGGTTCGGCGACGCCGACGCAGCGCTCTCCAACGTCGCCGTCGACACCTCGAGCAACGGCTCTTGGGGCCGGCTGGCCCAGGGCCAGGGCACGGTCCGGCTCTCGGCGGCCGACTGCGCGGAGCTGTGCAGCCGCCTCGAGGCCCCCCTGCCGCGCGAGGGAGTGCTCGTGCCGCTGGTGCTTCGGGACCGTGTGGCCGCCGCCCTCTATGCCGACCGGCTGGGCGACGACGCGCTCGCCGTCGAGGCGCTCCAGATCCTCACCTACACCGCCGCCCAGGCGATCGAGTCCCTCCCCTTCCGCGAGCGGGCCTCCACCCCGACCCTCGCCCTGGAGGACGAGACGCCCGCCGGGCAGGGCGGCGCCGAGCCCGCCGCTTCGGCTGCAGCCGCCGCTCCGGCTCCCGCCGAGGTGCCAGAGGAGAGCGCTGCCGCCCCCCCGCCGGTCGAAGAGCCGGCGCAACCAGAAACCGGCGCGAGCCAGGTCGGCGCGACCCAGGCCCTGGAGTCCGCTCCGCAGGCCGAGGTGGAGGCCCAAGAGGTCCAGGAGATCGAGGTGGAGGCCGAGCCGGAACCCTGGACGGTCGAGCCGGAGCCCTGGAGAACCGAGCCGGCCGCGATGGTCGCGGAGCCGTCCCCGAGCGAGAGCTGGGCCGCTCCAGCCAGCAACCGGACCGAGCAACTGCCCTCCCTGCGGGACGAGGAGCAGGTGGCGGCCCCCGCCGGATTCGCCGGCGGGATGGAGGCGGAGGTGCCCCGGTACCCGCGCTCCGTCGAGCCCGAGCCTGCGGCTCCCGTGGCGTTTTCCGGCACCAGCCCGGAAGCCACCGTCCTGCTCCAACGGCCGAACTTACAGGCCGCGGCTCCCGCGCCCGAGCCGCCGCCGCTCCGTCCGGTAGCTCCACCGGCCACCGTCGAGACGGCTGCCTCCTCCTTCGACGCTCTGCGCACGGCGCCTCTCGGCGCCGCCGGCACCCCCGAGGTGCGTCCGCCGAGCGGGGTCGATGGACCGGGCTGGGCGTTCGCCACCACCCGCGTGCCCGTCTCGCCGAGCGACGAGACCCTCCACGAGGAGGCCCGCCGCCTGGCCCGGCTGCTGGTGAGCGAGATCAAGCTGTACAACGAGGAACAGGTCGAGGAAGGACGGCGCAATCGCGACATCTACGAGCGGCTGAAAGAGGACATTGACCGCTCGCGACAGATGTACGAGGAGCGGGTCGACCCGCGCATCCTCCGCTCGACCGATTATTTTTACCAGGAGCTGGTTCGGATCCTCGCCGCTGGCGACTCGCGAGCGCTGGGGATCTGACGACCGGCCCGCGTTGCAACGGCTCCGGGCGCCGCTTCCGGGCGGCACGGAGCCGGCTGTGGGAGTACCGTGAGAAGTCTAAAGCAGCCACGGAACCGCCTGTCGCTCGCTCCCGTCCTGCTCCTTCCTCTCCTGCTGGGCGCCGCCCCTCCTGTGTCTCCCGGCCGGTCCGGGCTCACCGCTCCGCTCCCCGGCCACTCCGACCGAGCCTCGCTGGCCTACGCGGAAGCCGCCGCGGCCGTGCGCCGGAAGGACTGCGGCGGCGCCTGGAAGGCGCTGGCTCCCGTGGCTTCGACCAAGGGAAGGGATGGCGATTTCGCCCTGCTTCTCGCGGGCTTCTACGCCCGCGAGTGCCAGCAGATCGGCCTCGCCGAGGAGCGGCTGTTCGCCGCCAAGGACCCGGACGGCCCTCTGGAGGACTGGCGCCTCTTCGCCCTGAGCGAGACCGCCCTGGTGCGGGGGCACGTGCTCCTGGCCCAGACCTCGCTCGCCCAACTCCTGGGGGACTACCCGGGCTCGGTGCTGCGCCCCCGGGCCCTGCTCGACGCGGCGCGGATCGCCCGCGAACGGGGTGACGACCGGCGCGCCCTGGACCTCGTCGAGCAGGCGCGGCGCGAAGAGCTGCGCGGACCGGAGGCCACCGAGCTCGAGGTCCTCGCCTGGGAGATCGGCGGCCGGCTCGGTGATCTCGCGATCCAGCGCGAGGCGGCCCGCCGGCTCCTCACCGACTCGCCTCTCAAGGCGGCGGAGCTCAAGGTGGTCGAGATCCTCCGCTCGCCGAACGGCGGGATCGACTGGTCCGGCATCCTGACGGCGGCGCAGCTTGCGCGGCGCGCCCAGGCCCTCCTCGACGTCAAGCTGGACGCCAACGCCCTGGCGGCGCTCGACGCCGTCGACGTCCTCGACCGCGGCATCGACTGGTACCTCCTCAAGGCCGAGGCCCTCACCCGCAGTCAGCGGGGGATGGAGGCGCTGTCCCTGCTCGCCGCGCAGACCGCTCCGGACCTCCGCCGGGCGGCGGCGCTCGAATGGGCGCGGGCGGCCGCGGCCGAGGAGGCCGGCACCGCCCGGCGCGGGCGCACTCTCTCCACCGCCGAGCGCCGCGAGCTGCAACTGCGGGCGCAGCAGCACCTCGAAAAGGTCGTGCAGACCGGCGGCGATCCCGAGCTTTCGAAAAAGGCCTTGAAGTCGCTCTACGCCGATTTCATGACCGACGGGCTGTTCGACCGGGCCATCGACGCGCTCCACAAGCTCCGCCGCCTCGACCCGACCGACACGACCGGCGCCGCGAACCTCTGGCAGGTGGGCTGGCAGGAGTACGGCCGCGGGAACTACACCGGAGCGGTCGGCACCTGGACCGAGCTGTACTCGCTCTATCCGAAGGACTCCAACGGCCGGCGCGGCCGGTACTGGACCGGGCGCGCCTTCGAGGTGCTCGGAGAGACCGAGCGGGCGCAGCAGATCTACCACGAGGTGGCCCAGGCGGACACCACCGACTTCTATCGCAAGCACGCCCTCGCCCGGCTGAAGGGCAAGCCTTTGCAGCCTGCGGCCTCCGAGCAGCTCCCCGATCCCTGGCCGGCCGATCCGGGGCTGGACCGGGTGCGGCTGTTGACCGAGCTCGGGCTGGACTCCCTGGCGGCCACGGAGCTGGCCCTGATCCGGGACCAGGTGCAGCCGCAGCCGCTCAAGGCCACGGAAGCGCTCATCCTCGCCCACCAGGGAGAGCGCCGGAAGAGCATGATCGTCATCCGCGACGCCTTCCCCGCCCTGGGCGGCCCGTTTCAGGCCACCCTGCCTCTGGAGGCGCGCCGGATCTACTACCCGCTGGACTACCAGGAGCCGATCCGCACCTGGGCCTCCACGAACCGTCTCCCCGTCCATCTCGTCTACGGGATCATCCGCCAGGAGAGCGCCTTCGATCCCAACGCCCAGAGCTGGGCGGGAGCTCGCGGCCTCATGCAGCTCATGCCGGCCACGGCCCGCGAGCTGGCGACCAAGGCCGGGCTGCCCTACTCGCACGAGAAGCTGTCTGACCCGCACTACAACGTGCGGCTGGGGACGACCTACTTCCGCCAGGTGTACAGCATGTTCGACGAGAACCTGGAGCTCTCCCTGGCCGGCTACAACGGGGGTCCGTATCGCATCAAGCGGCTGTGGAACGAGGCGGGGGCCCGGGAGCTGGACCGGTTCCTCGAGGGCCTCGGTATTGAGGAATCCAAGACGTACGTGAAGCGGATCCTGGTCCTCTCGGACAGCTACCGGCAGCTCTATCCCCAGGCCGGCTGAGAGGGTGGATCGACTGGGGCGTCTCTTCCTCCTCCTCCTGCTCCTCCTCTCCTCGTGCGGCCGGTCTCCCGGGCCGCACGAGGGTCCCATCGTCCTCATCACCTTCGACTCGCTGCGGGCCGACGTGGTGGGTGGATTGGGCGGGACGCCCGGCCTCATGCCCCACCTGGAGGGCCTGCTCCGGGAGGCGGACTGGGGCGGGCGGGCGATCGCCGCCTCGAGCTGGAACGGGTCCGCCACAGCCTCCCTGCTCACCGGTCTCCGCCCCTGGCAGCACCAGGTCCTGTGGCCCGGCCGCGCCCGGCTCCTTCCGGAGCTGGTCACCCTGGCCGAGGCGCTGGCCGCCTCCGGGTACGAGGCCTCGGGGTATTCGAGCAGCTTGTGGACCTCGCGGCGGCTCGGCTACGCCCAGGGATTCGGCAACTTCGCAGCCTTCCACGGGGTCAACGCCACCGAAGCGCTCTCCAGCCTGAAACGAGAGCGGCGGTTCGTCTGGATCCACATCCCCCAGCCGGGCGTCCCCTACCTCCGGCGCGACCGGTTCCTCTCCCGCCTGGGGCCGAAAGTGCCGCCGCTGCCGGCGAGGGTCCTGCCGCGCCAGCTCGAGACCTGGTTCGATCCGTCCGTCCCCCTGCCTCCCGCCAGGCGGCGCCGGCTCTGGGCCCTGTACCGCCTGAACGCGGCCTGGGCCGACGACCGGCTCGGCCGGTTGTTGGCATCTCTCCGGAAGAGCGGGCAGTGGGACCGCACGCTCCTCGTCGTGACCGCCAACCACGGTGAGGAGTTCGGCGAGAAGGGGCAGATCTTCCACGGCGGCAACCTGGGCCGCCAGCTCCTCGAGGTCCCGCTCGCGGTCAAGCTGCCCGAGGGCTTCCACCGCCGCATCGCGCCGCCGGACACGGCTCGGGTCGCCGCGGCCCGGATCTGGGCCACGCTGGTGGAGGCGGCGGGCGGGGAGATTCCCCCTGCGGTGGCCCCCAGTCTCTTCCGGCAGGCGCCCCCGGGCGTGGTCTCGGAGCTCTATCTCGGGAACGGGACCAACCAGTTCTCGCTCGTGGAGGGGGACCACCAGCTCGTTTGGGAATCCCGGTTCGCGCCGCCCGACCCCGAGTACTACCGCCCGGCTCCGGAGAATGGGGAGCGGCGCCAGCGGGACCGGGACGCCCTTTCCATTCCTTCCAGGGCGGCCCTGGAGAGGCTTCGTGCCGCCTTCGAGGCGACGCCCCCCCTCACCGGCCGGGGACGGCCGCGGTGGACCCTGGAGATCTGGGGGTCGCGCGGGGGGAGCACGCCCGTGGACGATCCAGCGCGCGCCGCCGCGATGGAGCAGCGCCTCCGGCAGATCTGGGGCGCCTTCGGAGAGGGCGAGCCCCCTCCCGGAGAAGAGATCGGCAGGTGGTATACTGGCGAGCCGCCCTCGCGAAAGCAGGGCAATTCTCGGGTCCATAGCTCAGCGGTGAGAGCGTCCGGCTCATAACCGGCAGGTCCCTGGTTCGAATCCAGGTGGACCCACTCCGGCCTCGGGCTGCCGGTGTGATTTGGGAGCGCGCGGGCACCGCGCCCATGTGTTCGACTCGGGAGAGGAATGGGATCCAGCCGATGAATCAGAACCTCGAGACCATCGTGGAGCTGCAGGACGCGCTGACGCAACTGAAGGACGCCGAGGGGAGGCTCAGCGGGATCCCCGACTGGATGCGGGAGCTCCACGACGAGCACGAGGCACGCAAGAGGGAGATCGAGGCCCTCGACCAAGCGGCCGAAGCCGCGGCGCGGGACCGGCGCACGGCCGAGGCGGCGGTGGCGGACGCCCAGGAGAAGCTCAAGAAATACCAGCAGCAGATCAACAAGGTGAGCAACCAGCGCGAGTACGGGGCTCTCCTCCAGGAGATCGATACGGTCAAGTCCCAGATCTCCACCTCCGAGGAGGCGGCCTTCGCCGCTCTGGAGCGCTCTGAGGCGGCGGCCAGGGAGCTCGCGGCCAAGCGCGAAAGCTTCCGCGAGCTCGAGGAGCGCTACGCCGCCGAGCTCGCCCGATGGGAGAGCGAGAAGCCCGGGATCGCCCGTCAGGCGGAAGAGCTCAGTCGGCGGGTGGCAGACCTCAAGGCTCGCGTGCCGCGCAACCTGCTGTCCGTCTTCGAGCGCCTCCTCGCCCGCTACCCCGTCGGCGCCCTCGCCGAGGTCCGCCTCATCGAGCGTCCCGGCGCCCGCCAGCGCGAGTGGCACTGCGCCGCCTGCAACTACCGCGTCCGCCCCCAGGTCGTGGTGGAGATCCGCAACGGCAACGGCCTGGTCCAGTGCGACTCCTGCAAGCGCATCCTCGTCATTCCCGCCGAGCAGGCCTGAGGCCGTGAGCGATCCGTCGGGTGTGCCGGCCCGTCTCGCCTTGATTCGGAGCCGCATCGAAGCCGCCTGCCGGCGCGCCGGCCGCGAGCCCGAGAGCGTGACGCTCGTCGGCGCGAGCAAGACCCAGCCCCTCCCCGTGCTCGCGGCCGCCTTCGAGGCGGGGCTCCGCGTCTTCGGAGAGAACCGGGTCCAGGAGGGTCTGGCCAAGGCCCCCCAGCTCCCGTCCGCCATCGAGTGGCACCTGATCGGCCCCCTGCAGTCCAACAAGGTCCGGGCCGCCCTCGGGCTCTTCCGCATCGTCCACTCCGTCGACCGGGTGAAGATCGCCGAGGTCCTCGACCAGGAGGCCGGGACCCGCGGGCTCGCGGTCGCGGGGTTCCTGGAGATCAACGTCGGAGAGGAGGAGAGCAAGCACGGATTCCCGCCAGAGGGGCTCGCCGAGGCCGTCCGCCCCCTGGCCGGCCTGGAGCATCTGCGCATCGTCGGGCTGATGGCCATCCCCCCGCAGGGCGACACCCCCGAGGACTCCCGGCGCTGGTTCCGCCGGCTCCGGGAGCTGCGCGACGAGCTCGCCGGCCGCCCCGAGTGGGCCGGCTTCCCCGGCTGGCTCTCCATGGGGATGAGCGACGACTTCGAGATCGCCATCGAGGAGGGCGCCACCCATGTGCGCGTGGGGACGGCCCTTTTCGGATCGCGATCGTGAGGTTTCATGCTAAGATAGCTATCTCTTTCTCGCCCGATTCTCGCTGTGCGGTCTTTAAGGAGACGTCGCGTATGGCCCTCACTCCGCTCGAGATCCAGAAGATGCGTTTTTCCACTCGCATGAGGGGCTTCGACCCGACCGAGGTGGAGGGATTCCTCTCGGTGATGGCCGAGGAGCTGAGCCACCGGATCGCCCAGATCGAGAAGCTCGACCGGGAGAACCGTTACTACAAGCAGCGGCTTGAGGAGGCGGAGCAGCGGGAGCACCAGCTCCAGCAGACCCTGCTGCGCGCCCAGAAGGTGTCGGACGACCTGATGGAGAACGCGCGCCGCGAGGCCGAGGTGACGGTCAAGGAGGCCGAGGTGATGGCCGACAAGATCGTCCAGCAGGCCATCGAGCAGTCCGCCCGCATCGAAGGCAAGATCGGCGAGCTGCGCACCGCCCGCCGGGAGCTGCAGCTCAAGTTCAAGAACACCCTGGATCTTTTCGAGCGCATTCTCGAAGCCGAGATGGAGGACGAGCGCAGCACCGCGACCGTCCACACCATCCACCGCCGCAAGCGGGAGGCCGTCTCCGGCGCATGACGCTCCCCCCCGGCGCGCGGCGGCTCTTTTCCGGCTATGACGAAGGGAGCCTCACCCCGGAGCGGGGCGGGTCCCTGCTGATCGCCCGGCTCCTCGAAGACGGCGACGGCCGGGACCTCGCCTGGCTCCTGAGCGTGATGCCGGAGCCGGCCCTCGCCGGCTGGCTCGGGCGGCACGGCGGCCGGCAGCTCTCCCGGCGCAGCCGCGCCTTCTGGGAGGTCGTGCTCGGCCGCGATGCGGGGCCGGCCGCCCCGGGAGCCCCCGAGCTATGGCCTCTCTGACGCTGGACCACCCCGAATCGCTCGTGCCGGAGGCCCGGGCCGTCCTGTCGAACATGGGACCTCGCGCCTGGGCCGAGGACTTCTACCTCGCCGGGTCGGCGGCCCTGGCGCTCTACACCGGGCACCGCCTCGTCTCCGATCTCGACCTGATGAGCAACGCCAACCGGCTCGCCGCCCCGGACCGGCGCGACCTCCTGGGCGAGCTCCTCGCCCTCGACCCAGCCACCGAGGTGGAGACCGCCCGGGACGGTTATCTCTACGTTCGGGTGGGAGGCACCGTGGGTCTGCGCTTCTTCTACTACCCCTACCCTCTCGTCCAGCCCTTCGAGGATTTCGCCGGTCTCGCCGTGGCCTCGGCGGCCGACCTCGGGCTGATGAAGCTCGGAGCTATCATCAGCCGCGGCACCCGCCGCGACTTCGTGGACCTCTACCTGCTCTGCCGCAGGCTCCCCCTGGCCGCTCTCCTCCCCCTCGCAGAGGACAAGTTCGGCCACGTCCGCGACTTCCTCCTCCAGGCCCTGAAAGGCTTGGCCGATCTCTCGGAGATCGAGGGAGAGCCCATGCCCCGCCTCTCCGTCCCCCTGGAGTGGAGCGAGGTGGAAGCCTGGCTGCACGCCCAGGTGCGGGAGCTGGGAAGGGCGCACGTGGGGCTGGGGAGGTAGGCCCCCGGCTCTGGAATCCGCCCCCGGAACGGAGTATTCTGGCCGCCACACCTTCGGCCCGCCCACGACGGGGGCCGTAACCACCAAAGAGCGACCTGGGGCGAGAGGAGCCGGGAGATGAACGGAAACCTGCGTGATTTGCGGAGGAGCGTCGCGCCCTTCGTCGCATTCTTCGTGCTGCTCGTCCTGGGGGAAGCCTCGGCCTCCGCCCAGAACGGCACCATGATGCAGTACTTCCATTGGTACAACACCCAGGGGGACGACCTCTGGCTCAAGGTCGCCGACCAGGCGGACGAGCTCGCCGCGGCCGGCATCACCGTCCTCTGGCTGCCGCCTGCGTTCAAGGGGACGAGCGGCGACGACGTGGGGTACGGTGTCTACGACCTCTCGACCTGGGCGAGTTCAACCAGAAGGGATCGATCCGCACCAAGTACGGCACGAGGGTCCAGTACCTGGCGGCCATCCAGGCGGCCCACGCCAACGGCATGCAGGTCTACGGAGATGTGGTGTTCAACCACAAGGGCGGCGCCGACTTCACGGAGTGGGTGGAATCGGTGCGCGTCCAGACCTGGGACAGGAACCAGGAGCACGGGGGCAACGTCTGGATCCAGGCCTGGACCGGGTTCGACTTCCCCGGCCGGGGCAACACCCATTCGAGCTTCAAATGGCGCTGGTACCACTTCGACGGCGTGGACTGGGCGCAGAACCTCCAGGAGGGCGGCAAGATCTACAAGTTCCGCGGCATCGGCAAGGCCTGGGACTGGGAGGTCGACAACGAGTTCGGCAACTACGACTACCTGATGTACGCCGACCTGGACATGGAGCACCCCGACGTCGTCAACGAGCTCAAGAGCTGGGGGGTCTGGTATGCCAGCACCACGGGGGTGGACGGCTTCCGGCTGGACGCGGTCAAGCACATCAAATTCGACTTCTGGAACGGGTGGCTCGACCACGTGCGCTCCGCCACGGGCAAGCCCCTGTTCACGGTAGGCGAGCTCTGGAGCTACGACGTGCAGAAGCTCCACAACTGGATCACCAAGACGGGCGGCCGGGCCTCGCTGTTCGACGCGCCGCTGCACCTCAACTTCTACCACGCGTCCCGGGGCGGCGGCGGCTACGACATGCGCAACCTCATGAACGGAACGCTGATGAAGGATCAGCCGGCCAAGGCCGTGACCCTGGTCGAGAACCACGATACCCAGCCCCTCCAAGCCCTGGAGTCGCCGGTGATGGACTGGTTCAAGCCCCTGGCCTACGCGTTCATCTTCCTGCGTGCGGAAGGCTATCCCTCCATCTTCTACCCGGACTACTACGGCGCCTCCTACACGGACCGGGGCATCACGATCAACATGGCCTCCCATAAGGCGATCCTCGACAAGCTCCTGGACGCCCGGAGGAATTTCGCCTACGGCCCGCAGTACAGCTACCTGGACCACCACGACATCATCGGCTGGACCCGTCTGGGCAACGCCCAGCACCCGCGGGCCATGGCGGTGATCCTGACCGATGGTCCGGGGGGCTCGAAGTGGATGGAGGTGGGGAAGGCCAACGCCCGCTTCTTCGATCACACCGGGAACCGCACGGACGTCGTGATCACCAACCAGTGGGGCTGGGGGCAGTTTCCAGTCAACGGCGGCTCGGTCTCGGTCTGGGTGCAGGAGTAGATCTGGGCGATTTCTTCCGGCGCCAGGATTCCGCGCCCTCGATCCCATGCAGCCGCTGCGTCTGTCCCTCCTCCTCCTGATCCTGGCCGTTACGGCCGGGTGCGCCCCTTCCCGTCCGGTCCGGCCTCTTCTCGACGGCGACCATGCCCCGGACGTGCTCGTGGAGCGGCGGGAGCTGGCCCGGCCTCCGGCCACCGAGGGCAGCCGCTTCCTCACCGGGTGGACGCCCCGGCGCCAGGGCGAGCGGATCGTGCTCTCGCCGGTGGCGGCTGGGCGGAGGGCCCGCTTGGAGGTGGTCAACCTGGAGAGCAGGGGGCGCACCCTGGTGATCGACCTCCACGAAGGCGCCCCGGTGGGAACCCGCGTGCGGGTGGGGACGGGGGGGCGCGACCTCGGCTCCTTCGTCCTCACCGATCCCCTGGAAATACCTCTGCCGTTCGACAAGGCTCCTCTCGGCCGGGTGGCCGTGGACCTCGCCTTCGAGTCCGGCGGCGCCGGGGTGGTCGCGGCGGGCATCCGTCCGGTCCTGCCTGCCGGGGAGGCGCGGATCGAGGGCGCCGATCTGGTACAGAGCGGGAGCTCGATCGTCGACCTGGTGCGGCCGGTCGCGGGAGCGGAGGCCCTCGTCGGGGTCTTCGCGCCCCCTGCCTCGCCCCGCACGGGGCAGCGCTTCGAGCTGATCGTGGAACGGGAGGACGGCACGCCTGCCGGCCGCTTCTCGTGGAGCCCCGGTGTTTGGAACAGCAAGCGCCGGATCGAGGTGCCGCTCACCCGCGCCGGGCGCTTCGTGCGGGTGCGCCTGCGGGCAGCCGGCACGGGTCCCGCAGGGCGCTGGGAGGGGCTTGGGTTCGCCGGCGAGGACTCCCGGCCCGGAGCGCCCGCGGAATGGATCGCCGCGTCCTCCCCGGCGCCTCCCCGGCTGGTCGTGGTCTATGTGATGGACGCCCTGCGGGCCGACACCGTCGGCCATCTCGGCGGCAGACCGGGAGTGTCGCCGGTCATCGACCGGGTGGCCCGCGAAGGGGTGACCTTCCGGGCCCACCGCAGCGTCGCTCCCAACACGCTGCCTTCGACCAAGGCCCTCTTCACCGGCCGGCTGTTCGCCTCGGGGGGAGGACGAGCGCTCTCGCCGGAGGACGGCCCCACCCTCGCCGAGCTGTTCCGGAAGGCTGGCTACCGCACCGGGCTGTTCTCCGGGAACGTCCACGTCGGAGCCGCCTACCGCACCGACCGTGGCTTCGAGCATGTGGTCGAGGAAAAACCCTTCCTGCCTGAACTCCCGTTCAACGACAACGCGGCGCGGGTCAACGCCGCCGCCCTCTCCTGGCTGCGCTCCCTGCCGCCCGGCGCAAAGGCCTTCGCCTATCTTCACACCATCCATCCGCACAACCCGTACGACCCTCCGGAGCCCTACCGCTCGCGCTTCACGGCCGGGATCCCGTCCGCGGTCGACGGCTCGTATCAGACCCTGAGAGCGATCAAGAGGAAGCGGACCGAGGCCGGACCGGCGACCCGCGACAGGCTGCGGGGGCTCTATACCGGAGCCTTCGCTTACAACGACGGGGAGCTGGAGGGCTTCCTCGCCGCCCTCGCGGCCTGGGCCCCGCCGGACGAGACGCTCGTGGCCCTCACCTCCGACCACGGCGAGGAGCTGTTTGACCATGGAGGAGTGCTCCACGGCTACACCCTCTACGAGGAGATGCTCCGCATTCCCCTCGTCCTCTGGGCTCCGGGCAGGCTCCGTGGAGGCAAGGTCGCGGCCCGCACCGACACCCTCGACCTCCACGCCACGCTCCTCGAACTCGCCGGCATTCCCAGGCCCGAAGGGACGTGGGGCCGCTCGCTCGCCGGCCCGCATCTCGCGGCCGCCTCCGGTCTCAGGGGAGGCGTCTTCGCGATCCGCTCCGACCGCTTCAAGGTGATCTGGGCGCCGCGCACCGGCCTACAGTGGGGCATGGGCGACGGCATCGGCCGCTCCCGGGACCCCGAGTACGTCTTCGACCTCGTGCGGGACCCTCGCGAGAGCATCAACCTCGCGGGAGGCGGCGGCCTCGAGGTCGCGTGGCTGCGCTCCCGTCTCCTCGCCTGGGCCGAGCGGGCCCGGTCCGAAGGGGAGCCGGAGCAGGTGCCCGTCGACGCCGAGGCCCTCCAGCGCCTGAGAGCCCTCGGGTACGCCAACTGAATCGAAGACGAGCAACTAGTCACAAATTGCAGGGCCTCTGTTAGAATCCTGGCTCCGGAACAACCCGGTTTCATGCGGTACGGGGTGCGCGGGGGGATGCCTCATCAGTAGTCCTCGACAGCCGGTCTCTCCAGATCGGATCAACTCAACCTCGAGGGAGCCGTTGGCCCAGGGGGTCTTCATGTCTGTCTCGATGAATCGAACAGCGCCGAGCCTGTTGTCTGCTTTCCTGCTGTGCCTGCTGGCCTCGGTCCCGGCCTTTGCCGCGGATACGCCCGACCCGGCAAGCGTCACCGTGGCCGGGAGCCTCCAATCTGAATTGGGCTGCGGGGGCGATTGGCAGCCCGAGTGCGAGGTCTCCCGCCTCACCTATGATGCGGACGACAACGTCTGGCAGGGGATTTTCGACCTCCTCGCCGGCAACTGGGAGTACAAGGCGGCTCTCAACGGGTCGTGGGACGAGAACTACGGCGCCGGTGCCGCCAGAAACGGCGGCAACATCGGCCTCAGCCTCTCGTCTCCCGCCGGGGTCAAGTTCTACTACTCCCACGAAACCCACTGGATCACCAGCCATCGCAACGCGATCATCGCCACCGCCCCCGGCAGCTACCAGTCCGAGCTGGGATGCCCCGGCGACTGGCAGCCGGACTGCCTGCGCTCCTGGCTCCAGGACCCGGACGGCGACGGCATCTACAGCTTCTCCACCCGGGCGATCCCGGCCGGCAACTACGAGGTCAAGGTCGCGATCGACGAGAGCTGGGCGGAGAACTACGGGGAGGGCGGCGTCTCGAACGGTCCGAACATCCCCTTCACCGTGGCCTCGGACTGCGCGGAAACGGTCTTCACCTGGAGTTCCACCACGAAGGTCCTGACGGTCTCCGCAGCCGCCGCTCCGCCGCAGCCGAGCTTCGTCACCATTCCGGGCAGCTTCCAGTCTGAAGTGGGCTGCTCCGGCGACTGGCAGCCGGACTGCTCGGCGACCCATCTCTCCTTCGACGCCACCGACGGCGTCTGGCAGCAGATCGTCGACATCCCGGCCGGAAGCTGGGAGTACAAGGCCGCGATCAACAACTCGTGGGACGAGAACTACGGCGCCAACGCGCAGCGCGACGGCCCGAATCTCTCCCTCAACCTGACGGAGGCCCGGTCCGTCAAGTTCTATTACGATCATGCGGCGCACTGGGTGGCCGACAACACGTCGAAGGTCATCGCGACGGCCCCCGGCAGCTTCCAGTCCGAGCTGGGATGCCCGGGCGACTGGCAGCCGGACTGCCTGCGCTCCTGGCTCCAGGACCCGGACGGCGACGGCCTCTACACCTTCACCGGTCGGCTCCCGGCGGGGAACTATGAAGTCAAGGTCGCGATCGACGAGAGCTGGGCGGAGAACTATGGAGCGGGCGGCGCCCGCGACGGCGCCAACATCGCCTTCTCCGTGCCCAACTCGTGCGCTGAGACCTTCTTCGCCTACGACCCCACGACCCATGTGCTGACCGTGAACGCCTCCGGAGCCCCCCGCGGCAACATCGGCCGCGCCCAGGCCCACTGGGTGGCGGAAGACACCATCGCCTGGAACCCGGGCGCGGTCCAGCCCGACTGGACGATCGCTCTCCACGCCGATCCGAACGGCGGCCTCAGCCTCGACTCCTCGGGCGTCCAGGGCGGAACGACGATTCCGCTGGCGTACGACCCGGCCGGGCTCTCGGCTGCGGTGGTCGAGAAGTTCCCGCACCTCGCCGCCTTCAAGGCCTTCCGGATCCCCGCCGAGCACCTCGACGAGGTGCCGGAGGTCCTCAAGGGACAGATCACCGCCTCGGCCAAGGACGCTGGCGGCAACCTCGTGGATGCCACCTCGCTCCAGATCCCGGGCGTCCTCGACGACCTGTACACGTACGAGGGCGAGCTCGGCGCGACCTTCGCCGGCAACGTCCCGACCCTGCGGGTCTGGGCGCCCACGGCCCGGTCGGTCAGGCTCCATCTCTTCACAGATTCGAACCCGGCCACGACCTCCACGGTCCACGCTATGAGCGTCGATCCGGCCACCGGCGTCTGGAGCGTCACCGGGGATGCGGGCTGGTACGGCAGGTACTACCTGTACGAGGTCGAGGTCTTCGTCCGCGGCACCGGCCGGGTAGAAACCAATCTCGTGACCGATCCGTACTCGGTCTCCCTCTCCCGGAACAGCCAGCGGAGCCAGATCGTCTCGCTCGCCGACCCGGCGTGGAAGCCGGCGGGTTGGGACACCGACCGAAAGCCCGCTCTCCGGGCGTTCGAGGACATCGTTCTCTACGAGCTCCACGTCCGCGACTTCTCGGTGAGTGACCCGAGCGTCCCGGCTGGGCTCGCGGGGACCTTCAAGGCCTTCACCCTCACCGACTCGAACGGCATGCGGCACCTGCGCTCGCTCGCCCAGTCGGGTCTCACCCACGTCCACCTGCTTCCGGCCTTCGACATCGCCACCATCGATGAGGACAAGGCCAACTGGCAGGAGCCGGAAGGCGACCTCTCGACCTTCCCGCCCGACTCCGAGGAGCAGCAAGCCCGGGTCTCCGCCGTGGCCGACCTCGACGGCTTCAACTGGGGCTACGACCCCTGGCACTACACCGTGCCCGAGGGGAGCTACTCCACGAACCCGGACGGCCCAACCCGCGTCCTCGAGTTCCGCGAGATGGTCCAGTCGCTCAACCGGAATGGCCTGCGGGTGGTCATGGACGTGGTCTACAACCACACCAACGCCGCGGGGCAGAACGACAAGTCGGTCCTCGACCGCATCGTCCCCCGCTACTACCACCGGCTGAACGCGGACGGCAACGTCGAGACCAGCACCTGCTGCCAGAACACCGCCTCCGAGCTCAACATGATGGAGAAGCTCCTCGTCGACTCGGCGGTCACCTGGGCCCGGGAGTACAAGGTCGACGGCTTCCGCTTCGACCTCATGGGCCACCACATGAAGCGCAACCTGCTCAAGCTCCGCGCGGCCCTCGATTCCCTGACCCTCGCCGAGGACGGAGTGGACGGCAGCAAGGTCTATCTCTACGGCGAGGGCTGGAACTTCGGCGAGGTGGCGAACAACGCCCGCGGTGTCCAGGCCACGCAGGCCAACATGGCCGGCACCGGGATAGGCACCTTCAGCGACCGCCTGCGCGACGGCGTGCGCGGCGGCGGCCCCTTCAGCGGCCTCCAGGAGCAGGGCTTCCTGACCGGCCTCTACTACGACCCGAACGCCACGAACCAGGGCTCGCCCCAGGACCAGCTCGACACGCTCCTCCTCCGCTCCGACTGGATCCGGGTGGGGCTCGCCGGCAATCTGGCCGACGTCCAACTCGCGGACCGCAACGGCAACCTCGTCCTGGGCCGCCAGATCGACTACAACGGCCAGCCCTCGGGCTACACCGCCGATCCGCAGGAGAACATCTCCTACATCGAGGCCCACGACAACGAGACCCTGTTCGACGCCATCCAGATGAAGGCTCCGCTCGCGACGAGCATGGCCGACCGGGTGCGCATGCAGAACCTTGGGATGAGCCTCCTGGCCTTCGGGCAGGGCATCCCCTTCTACCACGCTGGCGTCGAGCTGCTGCGGTCGAAGTCCCTGGACCGCAACAGCTACAACTCGGGCGACTGGTTCAACAAGCTCGACTTCACCTACCAGTCGAACAACTGGGGCGTGGGCCTGCCGCCGGCCCGGGACAACCAGTCCAACTGGCCGGTGATGCGCGATCTCCTGGGCACCCCGGGCCTCGCGCCCTCCCCGACGGACATCCAGGCCGCCTACGCCCACTTCCGCGAGGTCCTGGCCATCCGCAAGAGCACCCCGCTCTTCCGGCTGCCTACGGCTGAGGAGATCAAGAACCGCCTGCGGTTCTACAACACTGGCCCGGACCAGATCCCCGGCCTCATCGTGTTGAGCGTCGAGGACGCGGACGGCGGGGTCGACCGGGGCCGCAAGCTGCTCGTGGTGGCCCTCAACGCCACAGGTGAGACCACAGGGTTCACCGTCTCTGAGCTCGGCGGGCGCAACCTCGTCCTCCATCCCTTCCAGGCCGCGTCGAGCGACCCGGTGGTGCGGACGGCGAGCGTCTCCCCCTCCGGCGCCTTCTCCATCCCGGCGCGCACGGCCGCGGTCTTCTGGGCGCACCGGCCGGCGGCGGAGCAGATCCAGTTGCTGATCCAGGACGTAGACACCCTCGCGGCGGCGGGCACCGTCAACGGCGGCCAGGCGAACGCCCTCCGGGCGAAGCTTGAGGCGGCCCTCCAGCAGGCGGAGCGGGGCAATGACAATGCGGCCGCCAACCAGCTCGGGGCGTTCCTCAACCAGGTGCGCGCCCTCCTTACCGCGGACGAGGCGGAGGCTCTGATCGCCAATGCCAACCTCGCGGTCGAGGAGCTTGAGCGGTAATGCCAAAAGACCGGGGAGCCCAGCTCCCCGGCCCCTTGCTTCGGGTACTCTTCGCCCCGCATGGAGTCCCTCTCCTTCCCCTTCCGCCCCTGGGTCCGCAGCACCAGCCGGCGTGCCCTCCTCTGGGGCATCGCCGTCGTCGCGGTGATCGGCGTCGTGGCCCTGTTCCTCCAGTCCGGCGAGCGGGACGACTGGGCCCGCGCTTTCGGCGTGCTGCTCGCCTACAGCCTCCTCTTCTGGGCGAGCCTCATCAAGATCTGGTGGACGGGGGGCCGGCCCGCCGTGATCCTCGACGACGAGTCCTTTTCCTACCAGCCGCTCCACACCTTCAAGCCGCGGCGGGTCCCCTTCGAGCAGGTGCTTGCGGTCAACCCCCGCCCCGGAACCGAGGCGCTCCGCTTCGTCGTCGAGAAAAAGGGCGTGGCCCGGGAGCTCTTCCTCAACCTTGCCGTGGTCAAGGGGCAGCACCGCTTCCTCGACCTCCTGGAAGGTCGGCTGGAAGCGGCCGGGCTGGAGAGGATCCCCGGCCGGGAGCACGCCTGGCGCCGGCCGGGGTGGGTGGAATTGGGAATGGGGTAGCGCCTACCGCCGGCTGGCCGCGACGCTCTCGCCCGTTTTGGCGAAGCCGGTCACGATGTAGGTGCCGGAGCGCTGGTCCTTCTTCAGCTTGATGATGTTCTTGCGCTCGGCGTCCTCCAGCAGCTCGGAGAAGGTGCTGTAGC
>DASQEB010000245.1:0-8880 GCA_035633875.1 Thermoanaerobaculia bacterium | reverse complement strand
GCCCAGAGCGCACGCCACCAGCCGCCGGGGCTCCCCGGAGCCCACGGTGAGGACGACATTGCCGAAGCCGTCCCGGGTGGTGGAAAGGCCTCCCAGGCGCGTCAGGATGAACTGTGCAGCGTCCTCTTCGCGGCCGGAGATGGCGATGACGTTCAGGAAGGCCTGGGTTTCGTCGGCGAGGGTTGCGGCTCGGGCAGGGAGAACGGCGGCCAGGAAGAGCAGGAGCGTCAGGCGGCGGATCACGTTTATGAATCCTCCTCGCTCGGGGGGAACTGTTGGAGATACCTCGATGCAGCCTCCAGAAACCTGCGTCCTTCCTGGAGCAACTCTTCCACTTCCTCAGGATCAACAGGAACCTCGACCTGATAGTCGGCAACTTCGCGGATCTTGAAGGCTCTCATAAGTAGCCGATGGAATCCGGGTTCGAGGTGTTTGCTTCTTCCAAAGCAGCGGCCATACTGAGCAACAACTTGACCGTGGCGCGAGAAGCGGAGACCTTGCGTCAGGAGGAGCGCCTGGGCCGTGTAGAAATAGGCGTAGTAGGTTCTGGATGCAGCGAAGTCAGCGTCCCCCGTAATCAGCAGGCGCTCCGCGGCCCGGAGTGCCCGCCCCGCTTTTTGGAGGAGGAGAGAGGACTGGCTCACGCTGCCGGGATCGCTTCCTTTCGGACTGTGCTGAGGAACGATGTTCTAGATGTTTGGAAGTCTTGGAAGTTGACAGGCATGACGGAAAGCAGGAGCTCCGAGTCGAGGGAAAGAGGCCATGTCACAGGCTCCATCCTGACGATCTCCTTGACCGGGTTGACTGGACCTTCCAGCAGCAGGAGCAAATCCACATCGCTTCCCTCGTCCGCCTCTCCCCGTGCATAGGAGCCGTAGAGGAGGAGATCCCGGAACCGCTCCCCATAGAGGTCTTGCAGCCCCCGGCGGAGCTCGGCGATGACGTCCTTGATGCGAGCGGGGAGATTGTCCATGACGGGTAGATTGTACCCGCCCCGGGTAGAATACCCACCATGACCACCACGACCACCCCCGCCGCGCCCGGATCGACCGCCCAGCCCCGGACCGTCCGCGCTCCCCGCGGGACGGAGATCTCCTGCCGCGGATGGCAGCAGGAGGCGGCGCTGCGGATGCTGATGAACAACCTGGACCCCGAGGTCGCCGAGCGGCCGGAGGAACTGGTGGTCTACGGCGGATCGGGCAAGGCGGCCCGGAACTGGGAGTGCTTCGAGGCGATCGTGGACACCCTGAAGCGGCTGGGCAGCGAGGAGACCCTGCTCGTCCAGTCCGGCAAGCCCGTGGCCGTGTTCAAGACCCACGCGGACGCCCCCCGGGTGCTCCTCGCCAACTCCCTGCTCGTCCCCAGGTGGGCCACGGCGGACGAGTTCCGGCGCCTGGAAGGGTTGGGCCTCACCATGTACGGCCAGATGACCGCCGGTTCGTGGATCTACATCGGCACCCAGGGCATCCTGCAGGGCACCTACGAGACCTTGGCGGAATGCGCCCGCCAGCACTTCGGCGGGTCGCTCGCCGGCCGGCTCACGGTGACCGCGGGCCTGGGCGGCATGGGCGGGGCCCAGCCTCTCGCGGTGACCATGAACGAGGGCGTCTGCCTCGTGGCCGAGGTGGACCGGACGCGCATCGACCGCCGCCTCGCCACGCGGTATCTGGACCGGGTCGCGCCGGACACCCCCACGGCCGTGGAGCAGGCCCTCGCCGCCCGGGACCGCCGGGAGGCGGTGTCGATCGGCGTCCTGGCCAACGCGGTGGACCTCCTGGAGCACCTGGTGGCCGCCGGCATCGTGCCGGACGCCCTCACGGACCAGACCTCGGCCCACGACGCCCTGCACGGCTACGTGCCCCACGGCATCCCCTATGAGGAGGCCCTGCGCCTCCGTCGGGAGGAGCCGCAACGGTCCATCGACCTGTCCATGGCCTCCATGGCCGCCCACGTGCGCGCCATGCTCACCCTCCAGGAGCGGGGCGCCGTCGCCTTCGACTACGGCAACAACCTCCGCGGCCAGGCGCTGGTGGCCGGGGAGGAGCGCGCTTTCGACATCGGCGGCTTCGTGCCGCTCTTCATCCGTCCCCTGTTCTGCGAGGGCAAAGGGCCGTTCCGCTGGGCGGTCCTCTCGGGCGATCCGGAGGACCTGGCGGTGACGGACGACGCGATCCTCGCGACCTTCCCCGAGGACAAGGCATTGGCCCGCTGGATCCGCCTGGCCCGCGAGCGGGTCGCCTTCCAGGGGCTGCCGGCGCGCATCTGCTGGCTTGGCTACGGCGAGCGGGCGAAGGCGGGGAAGGTGTTCAACGACCTCGTGGCGGCGGGCCGGGTCAAGGCGCCCATCGTCATCGGCCGCGACCACCTCGACTGCGGCTCCGTGGCCTCGCCCAACCGGGAGACCGAGGGCATGCGGGACGGCTCGGACGCGATCGGCGACTGGCCCATCCTCAACGCCCTCCTGAACGCGGTCAACGGCGCCACCTGGGTCTCGGTCCACCACGGGGGCGGCGTGGGCATCGGCTACTCCCTCCACGCCGGCATGGTGATCGTGGCCGATGGCACCGAGTCGGCAGCCCGGCGGCTGGAGCGGGTTCTCACCGGCGATCCCGGCATGGGAGTCGCGCGGCACGCCGACGCCGGCTACCCCGAGGCGATCGCGGTCGCCCGGGAACGCGGGGTGGACCTGCCGATGGTACGGTGAGCGTTCTCTTCCCCCTCCTCCGCGAAACCCTCTTCGCCGCCGCGCTCGCGGCGGCGCCGCTCCTGCCGCTCCCCTGGGCGGCCCTCGCGCTGCTCCTTTTATCCATCGCCTGGCTGGGCATCCGCCGCTCCCGCGAGCTGTTGGTGGCGGGGCCGATCCTGGCCTTGGGGGTGGCGGCCCTGGTGGCGGGCTGGACCACGTCGCTCGAAGCCGAGGCCTCGCGGGCGGAGTGGATCGAGGAGGCCCGCCAGGAGTACCGGGAGCTCTGGGAGGATCTCCGGGCCGAGGCCGAAGACGCGGCCCAGGCCCTCCCTGGGCTGGCGCAGGGGGACTGGGAAAAGTTGCGGAACCCCCAGGCCCGGTACGCCGCCTTCCAGAAGCTCGCGGACCTGCCGACCCGGAAGGAGCGGGGACGCCACGCTCTGCTGCTCCTCGACCCGGACGGAAGCGCGGTCGCCTGGGCAGGGGAGGGATTGCTCCACGAGCTGCCGGACGATGTCCCCCGCTCCGGTCCCCACTTCCGCGCCGGCTTCAGCGCCGTAACCCTCTTTGCCGTGCACCCGCTCAGCGCCGCGCGGCGGCCCTGGCGCGTGGTCGCCGGGGCGAGCTTCTCGACCGAGGAGCTCCCGTTCCCGAGCGAGCACCGCTCCGCCCGTTGGTCCCTGGTCGAGGGCTTCCCTGCCAGCGCGACCGCGGACGACGTCGTCCTCGTCGGCCTCGCCCACGCTCCCACCCTGGTCGTCGAGCGCGCCGACCGGGACGGCGGTGCCCAGGGGCTTCCCCTCCTCAAAAAGCTGGCCTGGCTGGCCATCGGTGCCGCCCTGCTCGCCATCGCCGTGCTGCGGGGCCTCCGCCTCGCTCTGCCTGGGGATCAGCCGATCCGCCGCGAGCGGACCCGGGTCGTGAGCCCGCTCCTGATCGCCGGCCTCGTCTCTCTCGGCGCGTCTGCGGGGGCACCTCCCTCTGCGCTCGGTGCCCTGGCGGCGGGGCTGGGACTCGCTGCCCTCGGAGCCCACGGGCGCTCCGGAGAGGGGGACCGCTTCCCGGCATCGTTCAAGGGCGCGGGTGCCGTGCTTCTGCTCTTCGCGGCTGCCTACGCCTTCCACTGGCTCCAGGGCCCCCTCGACATCGATCAGGGAATCATCGTCTCCCCCCTGAGCTTCGCCCTCCGGCTCGGCCTCTCCGGGGCCGCCTTCGGCATCTTCCTGCTGGCCGGCCGTCGCAAGGGCTGGCCCCCGGCGCCACCCCGCGACCGCTGGGCCTGGACGGCCGTGCTGCTGCTCCTGGCCGGCGCGGCCCTGTCCGACTACACCCTGGCCGCCCTCCTCCTCCTCGGTCTCGGCGGCGCGGCGGCGGCCATCTACGCGGATCAG
The DNA here is from genome assembly GCA_035633875.1 of Thermoanaerobaculia bacterium. Lineage (GTDB taxonomy): Bacteria > Acidobacteriota > Thermoanaerobaculia > Multivoradales > UBA5704 > DATARR01. The sequence continues at coordinate 4,803 of DASQEB010000245.1, read as the reverse complement.
CGGCGGCTGGGGGAGGGGCTGGTGCTCCTCGCCCTGACCCTGATGTCCGTCCTCGCCGCGGCGGGCACGTGGGAGGCGGCCTACCGCCTGCACCTGCGCGAGTTCGCCGGCACGGAGCTGCTCGACCGCTTCTCCCCTCCATCTCCGGTCGAGACCGCTGCCGTGGGCCGGGAGATCCAGACCTATTTCCAGACCCTCGACCTGGATGACCTCGTCCCCCGGTCGCCCGAAGGCCTGGAGCGGCAGGACCTCGCGTACGCCCTCTGGCGGGACTCGCCCCTCGCCCGGCACAGCTCCCTGTCGGCGGTGGTGGTCCAGCCGGAGGAGGGGACTCCGTCGTCCTTCTCCTTTGGCATCCCGCTGACCGACGAGGGGGACCTCGACCTCAACCGCTGGGAGAGGACGCGCCTGCCCGTCTGGAGCGAGAGGATGATCTCGGGCGCCGCAGAGATCCGCTTCGGCGGCCGGCGCTGGGGGCGCCTGCGCTTCTGGCTCGTCCCCCGCCCCGGCTTCCAGGCCCGGGACTGGCGGCCCCTGGAAGAGGTCGAGAGGGGCCTCCTCCGCGGCGCGCCCGCCCTGGCCCGCCTCGAGAGCGTCTCGAGCCCGGTGCTCTACGCCCTCTATGCGGCCGGCGGCCGGGCGGTGCTCTCTCCCTGGGAAGAGGATCCTCCTCTCCCGGCGCGCCTCCGCGGGCCTGCGCAGGGGCCGGTCCTCAGGGCCGTCGTGGACACTCCCACCGGGCGCGCCCGCGCCTGGGCCCATCGCGAGCCGGACGGCTGGGAGGTCATCTACCTCCCGTTCCTGACGCCGCTCCAGGCCCTCGAGCGCACCGGCCGCTTCGTCGTGGGAGCCTTCCTTCTGATCGGGCTGGCGTCTCTGCCGGTGCTCCTCATCGCTCTCCCGCGGGCCGCCTTCCGGGACCTCCTGCGGCGCACCGTCCGCTCCTACTCGAAGCGCCTGATGATCGTCTACACGGCGCTCCTCCTCATCCCTCTCTTCCTGCTCTACGCCATCCTGGTGCGGGCGATGGAGGAGCGCCTGCGGCAGGAGCAGCGGTCCGCGGGCGAGGCTGCCCTCTCCTCGGCCCAGCAGGTCCTCGCCGAGGCCCTGCTGAACCTCCCGCTCGGCTTCGGCGTGGACACCGCCTTCGGCGACCAGCTCCTGGACAACCTCTCCGACATCGTCCGCCACGAGGTCAACCTCTACTGGGGAAGCAGCATCCACGCCTCCAGCCGCCACGAGCTGTTCACCGCCGGGTTGCTGCCCCAGCGCATCCCGGGCGAAATCTACTCCCGCCTCACCTTGCTGGGTTATGGTCTGGACTCCCGCACCAACAGCGTCGGCGCCACCACCTACCTGGAGATGTACGCGCCCCTGCGCGTCCCAGGCATCGAAGACTTGGGGCAGGAGCGGCTCTTCGTCCTCTCCGTGCCTCTCCTCGCGCAACAGGAAGAGGCCGCCCGCCAACTCGGGGAGCTCCGCGGCCGGGGTCTCCTCATCACCGTGGCGCTCTTCATCCTCCTGGTGGCCGTGGGCCGGCGGCTCGCCAGCAACTTCACCGAGCCCCTGATGGAGCTCGTCGAAGGCACCCGGCGGATCGCCGCGGGCGCCCGCTCCCTGAATCTCGCCCCGACCGAGCTCGAGCTGGCCGCCCTCGTCGAGGCCGTGGACGAGATGGCCCGCCGGATCGCCGAAGGCCGCGAGAAGCTCCTGCGGGAAAAGCAGGTCGTCGAGCGCATGGTGGACAACATCACCTCCGGCGTCGTCTCGCTCGACCGGGACCGGCGGGTCCTCCTGCACAACCGCGTCGCGGCCGAGCTCCTGGGGACTGAGGTGGGGGAGAGCCTGGAAGCGGCCGTCGCCCGCTCCGAACGCCTGGCCCCCATCGCTGCCTTCCTGAGCACCGTGGGGACCGAGATGGCCCGCGAGACCGTGCGCCTGCGGGGGGAGGAGGGAGGGGAGCGGGAGTGGTCCCTCGTCTGGGTGCCGCTGCCTGGAGAAGGGGAGCCCTCCGCCCTCCTCGTCGTCGAGGACGCCACCGAGGTCCTCCGCGGCCAGCGCCTCCTCGCCTGGGCCGAGATGGCGCGGATGATCGCCCACGAGATCAAGAACCCGCTCACGCCCATCCGCCTCTCGGCCGAGCACATGCGGGAGGTCTACCAGAACGATCCCGACCACTTCGACCGCGTCTTCGAGCGCTGCACCACGAACATCCTCACCCAGGTGGACGAGTTGCGCTCCATCGCCTCGGAGTTCTCCACCTACAGCTCCATCCCGAGGATCGACCCCAAGCCCGGCGACCTCGTGGCCGTCATGGCCGACCTCGTCGAAGGCTACCGCGCCGCCCCGCCCGACGGCCTGACCGTGGGCTTCGAAACCGAGGAGGCCTCCATCCCCGCCCGCTTCGACGCCAAGCTCCTGCACCGCGCCGTGCGCAACCTGATCGAAAACGCCCTCCGCGCCGCGAGCGCCAACGCCAACGGAGGCCGGGGAGGCCACGTGCTGGTGAAAATCGATCAGGTCGACCGCACCGCCCGCATCGCCGTCCTCGACTCCGGTCCCGGAGTGAAGCCGGACCTCCTCCTGCGGATCTTCGATCCGTACTTCTCGACCCACGACACCGGGACGGGCTTGGGGCTGCCGATCGCCCGGCGGATCGCCGAGGAGCACGGCGGGGACATCACGGCGCGGAACCGGGCGGAGGGGGGGCTGGAGGTGATGGTGACGTTGCCGATGTAGCTCCTGCAAAAGTAGCAGCCGATCGTCGAGGGGATGACCTTGGCCGGCTAGTCCCGTTTTTCTTTCCTGTTGCACCTTAGTAAGCTGGGAGGTTTTATTATCTAACCCGCCCCACCGCCGGGATGGGTCAGGGAACCCGTCTGGCAAAAGGGTGCAGTCGCATAGGAGAGTGCTCATGAAGACGCTTGTTTGGAGATTGACACCGCCGAAGGAGAGACTGTCCCTTTCCTTCCTCCTCGCCTTGACCGCCTGTCTTGCGTTCACCTCTTCCCTGCAAGCCCAGTGGTGTCATGATATCGATCAGACCTACTGGTGCGGAGACCCCTACGACTGTCAATACATCTGTTACCAGGCAGGTTCGGACTGCACCACTCCGTGTAACCAGTTCGGGATCCAGACCAGGTGCGGTGGCGACTCGAGCGACCTGGATCTTGACGGTGTGCCAAACGACGGCGACAACTGCGCCTGCACGGCCAACTCCAACCAAACGGATTGCGACACCGACGGCCTCGGTGATGCCTGTGACCCCCAGAACGCCAAGTGGGTCTACCTGCGCGACATCGGCCAGTGCGACTGGGACGCCGACCACTCCGCCTTTGAGATCACTATCGAGGTCTACGCCGCAGATGAATACGTCAACGTGTGTGACAACACGGTGTGCTACAAACAACGGAGGACCTTTCACGACCGCTGCCTTTGGAGCAGCGAATGCGGGTGGGGCTCCAGTGAATGCTGCGACTGCCTCTCCTCGCGAGATAATAAGAACTACTGCGGCTACAACAGTTGCGGATCAACGGAGTGCCCGTTCTGAACTGCGGATAAAATGATAGGAGCGAGGTTCCGGAAGTCAGCGCGGAGCCTCGTCTCCTACCCGCCCCATCGCTCGTACCGCGTTTGCGGAGCTCCAGCCGGGCCGTGGAGCGCCGAGGGCGCCCTCGAATCCCACCTCCCCTCCGACACAGCGCAAAACTGACGTCGACGTCGCTGAGCGGGAGGGCCAACTCCCGGATGGCGTCTTCCCGGTCTGAGGGAAATTCCACAGCTGGGCTGAGGGGAAACCCTCATTCAGTCTCGCTTCAGCCGCGCCGAGAATCCTCTAACCGAAACCGCGCCTTCGCGAGCTCCGCAAAGGTGCCCGCGCGGTGCCGGAGGACGACGAGGTTGCGATGAGGACTTGGGAGATCGATCGGCGGACCGGAATCCTGGCTTTGGTCGTCGGCGCTGTCTTGCTGTTGACCAATGTCGCGCTGCTCAAACAGAACGTCGAGCTCAAGGCGCGGACCAGCGGCCTTCGCGACGCCGGATTTCTCCAGCCCGGAGACTCGATCCCCCTGCTGCGCGGGATCGGGATGACGGGCGAGGACGTCGTGATCCGCTCCGGCCCCACCGCTCCCGAGCGGACCCTCCTGCTGGTCTTCTCCCCCCTTTGCTCCTGGTGCGCCAGGAACATGGAGAACTGGGAGACCATCGTCCGGGCCGCTGAAAGCAGGAGCTTTCGCGTGGTGGCTGTGTCCACCCACCGGTCGGGGGTCGCGGACTACGTCAGCAAGCACCCCTTCCTGCAACGCGCCCAGGTCATCGCGGAGATCGACGCTCGCGACCAGCTCACCTACAAGCTCCAGAGCACTCCCCAGACCCTGGTCATCGGCGGCGACGGCCGGATCGAGAAGGCTTGGATCGGGGCCCTTTCCCTGGACCAGCAGGCCGATGCAGAGAGCTTCTTCGGGACGGAGCTTCCGGGAACGAGCGCTCCGTCGAGCTCTCCCTCCTCCGTGCCTGGCGGTTAGAGCTTCGGTTTCACGGGCAGATCCATGGCACATTACTTTTTCCGACGTCCTAATAGCAAAGAGAGGTGCAGAATGAGAATCCATCCGTTCCGGCTCATCAAGCTCGTCACCTTCGTGCTCTTCGTGGCAGTGGCGATCGTTTCGGGGTTGCAGCTCCAGGCCGAGGCCAACGAGCTCCTCCTCTGCTCCAACACCGGACGGCAGTGCCGTTCCGACCTGGACTGTACGCGCGTGAACCCCACCTGCTTCTGCGCCAACATCGACCCGAGGACCGGCG
>DASQEB010000244.1:0-1686 GCA_035633875.1 Thermoanaerobaculia bacterium | reverse complement strand
TGCCCTCCTCTACCCTCTCACCAACCCCGGAAGAAGTTGCCGGCTCGGCCTCCGGCCGACTCTTCTTGGAGCGGGCTAAGACGGCTTCCCCTGCCTTCGAGCTCGCGCGGGAAAACGCCATTGCGGTGGCGGCGATCTGCTGGCGGCTCGCCGGCCTTCCCCTCGCCTTGGAGCTGGCGGCGGTTAGGACGAGGTTCCTGGACCCGGCGGCGCTCCTCTCCCGGCTAGACCAAGCACTATCGGCCGGATGGGCACGAGACCTCCCCGAGCGGCAGCAGACCATGAGCGCGACCCTCGACTGGAGCCACGACCTGCTCAACGAACCGGAGCGGGTCCTGTTCCGGCGCCTCTCGGTATTCTCCGGTGGCTTCTCGCTGGAGGCCGCAGAGGCGATCGGGGCGATCGAGGAACCGGAAGCGGTGCTAGGGCATTTTTGTGCCCTGGTGGAGCAGTCGCTGGTTAGGACGACTGCCGATGCCGGCAGGGTGAGGTACGGGATGCTCGAGCCCGTGAGGCAGTACGCGGCGGAGAAGTTGGAGCAGAGCGGCGAGGCCGAGGAGGCGCGGCGGCGGCACGCTAAGCACTTTCTCGCGTTCGCCGAGCGAGCGGAGCCGCGGATAAAGGGGCACAGCCAGATCGAGTGGCTCGATCGGCTCGAGTCTGAGAATGACAACCTGAGGGCCGCGATCGGCTGGTCGCTCGAGGTGGACGATGCGCAAACGGCCGCCCGGTTCGGCTGGGCTCTGGGCATGTACTGGGTGATGCGCAGCCGGCATAGGGAGGGGCGCTTGTGGATGGAACAGACGCTTGCCAGCACCGACCTCCCGGCGAAGATGCGCGGTAGAGCCCACTGGGCTTTGGCCGTCTGCATGTACGGTTCCGGCGACGACCAGCGGCTCGCGGCTGTGGCCGAGGAGGGCGTCGCCCTGTGCCGGCAGGCCAATGATAGGGATGGGGAAGCCAACGCGATGGGCATAGCTGGCTTCGCAGCCCTGATGCTCGGAGAGTTCGACGGGGCGACCCGGCTCCTCGAGGAGGCGCTGCAGATCTTTCGCGAACTGGGAAACGAGTGGGCCTCCTCCCACGTCCTGACCCACCTCGCGTTGGTACCTCTCAGGCGGGGCGACTACCCGCGAGCGGCCGGTTACGCCGGGGAAGCTTTCACGCTCTCGCGGCGGACCGGAGACAGGTTTGCCGCCAACATAGCGCTCAACGTTCTGGCGCAGGCGGCCTTAATGTCAGGCGAGCACGGGCGGGCGGACCATTACTTCCGAGAAGCGCTCGCGATCGCTCACGAGATGCGGGACAGGATGGACGCCGCGTACTGCATACAGGGGCTCGCGGCGACGGCCGGAGCGCGAGGCGAACCTCGGCGTGCCGCACGGATGCTCGGGTCCGCGGATGCGCTGCTAGAAAGCACAGGCGCTCCTATCCGCGCCACGGCGGACCGTGGACTCCACCAGCGCACGGCGTCCGACGCGCGTGAGCGTCTCGGGGAGCTAGTGTGGACCGCCGCGTGGAACGAGGGGCAGGTCATGACCTTCGATGAAGCGGTGGCGTACGCCCTCGCTGATATTGAAACCTCGTCCGAAACCCAATAGTGGCCCCTGGGGTGCGGAACATCTGAGCCTTCGACCTCCCGTCGGCTGGCCAGCGTACACAACAGTCCCAGTATTTCTCCTCGCA
>DASQEB010000243.1:0-2062 GCA_035633875.1 Thermoanaerobaculia bacterium | reverse complement strand
ATCCCCGGGCTGATCGTGATGCCCCTGACCTTCGCCTGGGCCGCCACCACCAGCCTCGATCTGCTCTACCCGATGATCTTCGTCGCCGGGTTCCTGACCGTCGCGCAGTTCAGCTTCTGGGGCAACTACCTGCCGCGGGTCTACCCCTTGCACCTGCGCGGCACCGGGGAGAGCTTTGCCGCCAACATCGGCGGCCGCCTGATCGGCACCTCGTTCGCCTGGCTGACCGCGACCCTCGCCGTCACTTCCGACCGCGCGGCCGCTCCCACCAAGATGGCGATGACCGCGGCGGCGGTCGGGTTCGCTGTCTACCTGGTCGGGTTCATCGCCTCGTTCTGGCTGCCCGAGCCGCCGCGCGAATGAATTGGGGTTCATCGCCTCGTTCTCGAATTGGATTCTGAATTGGGTTCCACCTGATTTGCTGAGGGTTCGTTGAAGTTGCGTCTTTCCCGGGCGGCGTCAACGCGCTCTCGGCTCTCGATCGAACCTGCCCTCCTCCCTGCTGCTCCTGATGAGACGGATCATGGTGCTCGAGCTTCAGCTCGCCCGGCAACAGGGACAGCTCTCCGGAGAGACGCCCGAGGAGCGTTTCCGGAGCTTCGTCGGGGGCCTGCGCACCCCCGAGGTCGCGCTCGCCCTCCTGGGCCAGTCCGGTCCTCGCCCGCGCCCTCGTCGAGACAGTCGACCGTGGTTCTGACTGCGTGAGCCCAATATTATGCTAGATTCAGAAAGCTCTGCGAACGACTATCCAAGGCGCTGCACCGGATGGCTGGCCGGTGAGCGTACGAGCGCTGGGCTGTAGGCTAGACACTACTGTATGCTGGCGGCATCGCCGCCCAGCAGGGGGTGACCGATGAATAAGTATGCCAAGTGGTTCAATCGCCTCATCGTTATCGGTGTTCTGATCAATATCTTGGGGATGGCGTTGCCGTTCGTCTTCGCGCCGCAGTGGATAATCGATTGGCTCGGCCTTCCCGGCGGCGGGGGCTCGGTGGTCTGGATGCGACAGGCCGGCCTACTCCTGTTCTACATCTCGATTTTGTACCTCCCGGGCGGCAGGGATCCGCTGCGCTACAGCCTGAACGCGAAGTTCGCGGTGCTGGTCCGCATGACGATTGGTCTTTATTGGTTCTATCTGGTCTTTGTGGAGGGTAGGACGCCCTCGTTCCTGATCTTCGGATTCACCGACGTCCCCTTAGCGGTGTTGCAAGGGATTCTGCTTTGGCAGGCTCTCAAGAAGAAGGAATGATTCCCCCGGGAGTAGGTGACAGCCTTGCGGCGCCGCCCCCATCGGCATGCTCACCCCCTGGCCCGGGTACGGGCGACTACGGGGCGGGCTCGGGGGGTGGGACGAGGAGCCTTCCGGAGCGGCCGGTGCGCTCGGAGTAGGTGGCGGTGAGGCGGGTTCCCACCTCTCTCCCGGTGCCCCTGCGGACCAGGACGACGACGGAGCCTCCGAAGCCGCCGCCGGTGATGCGGGCTCCGTAGACGTCGCTCTCTTCCCGGGCGAGGTCCACGAGGAGGTCGATCTCGGGGACGGAGACCTCGTAGTCGTCCCGCAGCGACTCGTGGGAGCTGTAGAGGAGCTTGCCCAGGCGGAGGAGGTCGTTTTCCCGCATGGCGGCCACGGCAGAGCGGACGCGGGCGTTCTCGGTGATGACGTGCCGGGCCCGGCTGATGAGCCGGTCCGGGAGGGCGGGCAGGCGCCAGAGGTCCTGGACGTCCAGATCCCCGAGTTGGGGAACCCTGAGGATCTCGGCGGCCTGCTCGCACTCCCGGCGCCGGACGCGGTACTCGCCCCCGGCATGGCTGTGGGAGATCCCCGAGTCGATCACTACCAGCTCGGAGGCCGCGGGCAAGGGGATCTTTTCGTACTGCAGGGTCCGGGTGTCCAGGAACAGAGCCGTGCTCTCGTCGGCGAGGCTCGCGGCCATCTGGTCCATCACTCCCACTGGGGCCCCCACGAAGTCGTTCTCCGCCTTCTGGCCGGCCAGGGCGAGCGCGACATCGTCGATCTCCAGGGAGAACATCTCGCGCAGGCCGCGCAGCAGCGAGACTTCCA